>NZ_VKHP01000141.1 GCF_010811875.1 Bradyrhizobium uaiense | reverse complement strand
CAGCACGGTCATCGGCTTGCCGCTGCCGACGAGGCGCGACAGCTTGGCCAGCGCGGTCAGGCGCTGGGCCAGGATCCCGGAATGCGGCGAGACCCGGTCGTAGGGCTGGCAGTCCCAGGCCGGAACCTGCATCACGGCGATATTGGGCGCAAAGAACTCCAGCGAACGGGCGAGCTGCTGCATCCGCGCACCGTCGCGGCACACCACGGCAAGGCTCACCGCCGACCGTTTCGGCTGCGCAGCGATGGCGCGCGCCAGATCGGAGATCACAAGCCCCTCGGCGCCCTCGGCGACGTTGGAGATGGTCAGCACCCGGCCGGGCGCGAGCATCGCGGCCGGGGATTTCATCGGCTGCTTCATGCGCTGGGATCCGCGACCCGGAACGCCTTGATGCGGGCAAACAGCGCGGTGGCATATTCTGAAGGCAGCACCTTGTCACCGGTCAGCGCGGCATAGAGGTCGGGATCCGGCACCTCGATCAAATGCTCGAGCTCGCCGAGCTCCTGATCGGACAGGTCGGCGATTTCAGCATCGGCAAACCGGCCGAGGATCAGGTCCATCTCCCGGGTGCCGCGGTGCCAGCAGCGAAACAAAAGCCGCTTGCGGCGGTCATCGAGCCCCTGGCTCGATCGTGTCGATCCCGTCATGTCCCAAATCCATTCGAACGCCAAAAGCCCGGACGTGCCGGGCGGGGCTTGATATAGCGATGGTGGTGGCCGATGTCAGCCCTCATTCGCCGCCTTTTGGGGTTTCCTTGCGCGCATGACGTGAGTCGTGTGTAAAGGACACCGATGCGCCCAGCCCTGCTCAATCCGCTGTTTGCCCAGGTCACGACGCTTTCGGGTGTCGGCCCGAAGCAGGACAAGCTGCTGCGGTATCTGCTCGACCGCAGCGAGACGCCGCGGCTGGTCGATTTGCTGCTGCATCTGCCGGCGAGCGTGATCGATCGCCGCGCCCGGCCGAAGATCCGGGATGCTGCGGTCGGAACCATGGTGACGCTGGAGGTCACCGTCGACCGCCATCGTCCGCCGCCGCCGCGCAATTCGCGCGCGCCCTACCTCGTCTATGCCAGCGACGATACCGGCGACGTGGTGCTGACCTTCTTCCGCGCCCAGCCCGGCTATGTCGAGAAGCTGCTGCCGGTCGGCGAGAAGCGTTACGTCTCCGGCACGCTGGCGATGTATGACGGCATCCCGCAGATCGTGCATCCCGACCGCGTCGTCGATGAAGCTGGCTTTGCAAAGCTGTCGGGTATCGATCCGGTCTACCCGCTGACCGAGGGGCTTGCGATCGGCTCGCTCCGCCGCGCCATCGCGCAGGCGCTGACCAAGCTGCTCGATCTGCCGGAATGGATCAGCCCCGAAGTGCTGCGCCGCTGCAACTTCCCGCCGATCCGGGAGGCGCTGACCCGCGTCCATGTTCCGGTCGAGCTGACCGACATCCTGCCCGACGGTCCGTTCTGGTCGCGCCTCGCGTTCGACGAGCTGCTCGCAGGCCAGCTCGCGCTGGCGCTGATCCGCGCCACGCTGCGCCGCCCGGCCGGCGTCCGCAATGCCGGCGACGGCCATCTGCGCAGGAAGATCATCGATGCCCTGCCCTACGCGCTGACCAAATCGCAGCAGGAAGCGGTTGCCGCGATCATCACCGACTTGCAACAGCCGGTGCGGATGCTGCGTCTCGTGCAGGGCGATGTCGGTTCCGGCAAGACCGTGGTGGCGCTGATGGCGGCCGCGGCCGTCGCCGAGGCCGGCAAGCAGGCCGCGCTGATGGCGCCGACCGAAATCCTGGCGCGCCAGCACATCAAGACCATCGCACCGCTCGCCGAAAGCGCCGGGATGCGCGTCGCCATCCTCACCGGCCGAGAGAAGGGCAAGGAGCGCCGCGAGCTCCTGGCGCGGCTCGAGGCCGGCGAGATCGATTTGCTGGTCGGCACCCACGCGCTGATCCAGGACGACGTGATCTACAAGGCGCTGGCGCTCGCCGTGGTCGACGAGCAGCATCGCTTCGGCGTGCGCGAGCGCCTCGCGCTGACGTCGAAGGGCGAAGCCGTCGATGTGCTGGTGCTGAGCGCCACGCCGATTCCGCGCACGCTGGTGCTGACGTATTTCGGCGACATGGACGTCTCGGAGCTGCGCGAAAAGCCCGCCGGCCGCCAGCCGATCGACACCCGTGCGGTGCCGATGAGCCGGATCGAGGACGTCATGGACGGTGTCGGCCGTGCGCTCGACGCGGGCAAGCTGGTCTACTGGATCTGCCCGCTGGTCGATGAGTCCGAGGCCGAAGGCACCGAGCATCTCACCAACGCGACCGAGCGTTTCGAGAGCTTGCAGAAGCGGTTCGGCGATCGCGTCGGCCTGGTTCACGGCCAGATGAAGGGCACCGAGAAGGATCGCGTGATGGCGCAGTTCGCCGCGCACGAGATCGGGCTGCTGGTCGCGACGACCGTCGTCGAGGTCGGCGTCGACGTGCCGGCGGCGACCATTATGGTGATCGAGAACGCCGAGCGGTTTGGCCTCGCGCAGCTGCATCAGCTGCGCGGCCGCATCGGCCGCGGCTCGGAGGCCTCGACCTGCCTCCTGCTCTACAAGGAACCGCTCGGCGAGATGTCGAAGGCGCGCCTCAAGGTGATCCGCGAGACCACGGATGGCTTCCGGATCGCCGAGGAAGATCTGAAACTGCGCGGCGAAGGCGACGTGCTCGGCATCCGCCAGAGCGGCCTGCCCGGCTACCGCATCGCGCGCTCCGAGGTGCACGGCCAGCTCATCACCCAGGCCCGCGACGAGGCGCTGCGGATCATGAAGGACAATCCGAAGCTGAAGGGCGAGCGCGGCGAAGCGCTGCGCGTCCTGCTCTACCTCTACGAACGCGACGAAGCCGTGCCGCTGATCGGCGCGGGGTGATTCAGTTCAGCGCGCCACACGCCGCCGTCCCTCCCGTCATCCTGAGGAGCGCGAAGCGCGTCTCGAAGGATCGACGGCCACCAGCGGGGCCGATTCATCCTTCGAGACGCGCGCAAGAGCGCGCTCCTCCAGCGACAAAGGCAAAGCCTTTGCGCGGGGATGACGGTGCGATAGCGCGATGGTACAACTAGACACGCCGCATAGGCGCGCCGGCTCCTACTCGACCTTGGCCGGCGCCGCCGGCTGCAAGGACGCCTGGTTGGCCGAAGCCTCGTTGGCAATGCGCGCAGCGTTGGCCATGCCGGCGAGCGCTGCCGCGCGCTTCTGATCGGTGGAGCCTGGCTGCACCACGCCGGCCGACATGATCAGCGTCGCGGCATCCTCGGTGCTCATCTCGATCTCGATGATCTTGCTCTTCGGCACGTAGAAGAAGAAGCCGGTGGTCGGGTTCGGCGCGCAGGGCAGGAACACCGAGATGTGCTCCTCCTCGCCGGGCAGGCTGGCGGCGAGCTCGGCGTTCGGCGCCTGCGAGATCAGCACGATCGACCACATGCCGGGCGACGGAAATTCGACCAGGCCGACGCGGCGGAAGCTCGAGCCGTTGCCGGAGAACAACGTCTCGAACACCTGCTTCAGGCCGCGATAGATCGCGCGCACCGCAGGGATTCGGCCGAGCAGCCGCTCGCCGAGATCGACCAGGGTCCGACCGATCAAATTGGCGGTGAGGAAGCCGAGCAGCGTCAACGCGATGACCGCGACGATCAGGCCGGAACCGGGCAGCCCGAACGGCAGGTACGTTTCCGGCCGGTAGGCCGTCGGCACGAACGGCCGGACCAGATTGTCGACCCAGTTCACGAACCACCAGGTCAAATACAGGGTGATCGCAACCGGGCCGGCCACCACCAGGCCGGTCAGGAAATAGGTGCGAAAACGCGCCATCAGCCCGCGCGGGTGGTCCGGATTCAGTTCGCCAGACGGGTCAGGAGGCACTTGATCGGAGGTCATTGCGGTTCCAGGGTCGTCGAAGCGGCCGTACGTCAGCACCCAGCTAAGCCATTCTGACGCACTTTTGAAGGGGCCGCGTGATGGCCCGGCTTGCGGCTATTCGACCGTGACCGATTTGGCCAGATTCCGGGGCTGGTCGACGTCAGTGCCCATCACCACGGCGGTATGATAGGCGAGCAGCTGCACCGGAACGGCATAGACCATCGGTGCGAAGGTCGCCCCCATGTCCGGCATCACGATCGTCACCAGCGACTGGATGGTCGCCTCCGCGGCGCCCTTGGCGTCGGTCATCAGGATGATCTTGCCGCCGCGGGCGGCGACCTCCTGCATGTTGGAGACGGTCTTCTCGAACACCTTGTCGTAGGGCGCGATCACCACGACCGGCATGTGCTCGTCGATCAGAGCTATCGGCCCATGCTTGAGTTCGCCGGCGGCATAGCCCTCGGCATGGATGTAGGAGATTTCCTTCAGCTTCAGCGCGCCTTCCAGCGCCAGCGGATAGCTGGTGCCGCGGCCGAGATAGAGCACGTCGCGCGACTTCGAAATCTCGCGCGCCAGCTTCTCGATCTGCAATTCGGTGGTGAGCGCCTCCGACATCAAGCGCGGAATTTCGACCAGGCCGTGCACCAGCTTGGCTTCGTCAGCATCGGACAGCTCGCCGCGCGCCTTGCCGGCGGCAACCGCGAGCGAAGCCAGCACCATCAGCTGGCAGGTGAACGCCTTGGTCGAGGCGACGCCGATCTCGGGACCGGCAAGCGTCTGCAACACGGTCTCGCTCTCGCGCGCGATCGTCGAGGTCGGCACGTTGACGACCGACAGCGTGTGCGCGCCCTGCGCCTTGGCGTAGCGCAGCGCCGCCAGCGTGTCGGCGGTTTCGCCGGACTGCGAGATGAAGATGGCAAGGTCGCCCTTGCGCAAGGGAGCCTCGCGGTAGCGGAATTCGGAGGCGACATCGAGCTCGACCGGCAGCCGTGCCAGCTTTTCCAGCCAGTATTTCGCGACGAAGCCGGCATAGCTCGCGGTGCCGCAGGCCGTGATCGAGATGCGCTGGATGTCGTTGAAGTCGAACGGCAGCTTGACCGGCATGGTGACGCGCTCGGCCGCCAGATCGACGTAACGGGCGAGCGTGTGCCCGACGACTTCGGGCTGCTCGTGGATCTCCTTGGCCATGAAGTGGCGATAGTTCGCCTTGTCGACCAGCGCGGCCGCCGTCGTGTGCTTGATCGCCTCGCGATGGACGATGGCGTTGTCCTTGTCGAAGATGGTGGCGCCCTTGCGGTTCAGCACCACCCAGTCGCCGTCCTCGAGATAGCTGATCGTGTCGGTGAACGGCCCGAGTGCGATCGCATCCGAGCCGAGATACATCTCGCCGTCGCCGTGGCCGACCGCGAGCGGCGGGCCGTTGCGGGCACCGATCATCAGATCGTCCTCGCCGGCGAAGATGAAGCCGAGCGCGAATGCGCCGCGCAGTTCCGACAGCACCGCCCTCACCGCCTCGACCGGCTTGACGCCGCCCTTGAGCAGATTGTCGACCAGATGCACCACGACCTCGGTGTCGGTCTCGGTCGAGAACACCGCACCCTTGGCTTCGAGATGCTCGCGCAGCTCGCGGAAATTCTCGATGATGCCGTTATGCACCACGGCGACGCGTTCGGTTGAGTGCGGATGCGCGTTGTTCTCGGTCGGCCGGCCGTGGGTGGCCCAGCGGGTGTGGCCGATGCCGGTGTGGCCGCCGAGCGGCTTTGCCTGCAGCCGGGTCTCGAGATTCTTCAGCTTGCCCTCGGCGCGGCGCCGCGCCAGGGTGCCGTTCTCCAGCGTGGCGACCCCTGCGGAATCATAGCCGCGATATTCGAGCCGCTTGAGCGAATCCACCAGTTGCTCCGCGACCGGAGCGCGTCCAAGAATGCCGACGATGCCGCACATGCGGTTCAATGTCCCCAAAAATCGCCGAAAATTTGCCAAAGCGGCGACACGGTCCCTTAACGGGAATCGCCGGTCGCAAGATACTCAATAATTATTGCCGATTGCGACAGTCTTAAACGGCAAGGTGGATGCGAAAGGCTGGTTAATCGGAGCTAACTATTTTGGCAAGAGCACGTCGGCGGGCCCGGCAATCAAAATGCTGGCCGCCCGACGCGTGGCCTTTCACCCGTGCATCTTGGCATAGACGAATATGCCGACGACGGTCCAAAATATCATTCCGCTGAACATCGATACGAGGTCGTGCGGCCGGAGGCCGACGAGCCCCCACAGCCCTCGGCCGGTCTTGGTACAGACCGCCTCGAACAACGCTTGAACCAGCAAGCGGATCAGGCTGTCGCTCACGGTTCCCATCCCTGAGCACGGAGCCACATTTCGCGGCACGCCATCAGCATGCCGAACAGTCCCATCTTGAGCAGATAGAAATTCAATCCGAACTCAAGCAGGAAGCCGACGCGATCGCTGTCGTACGAGACGAAATCCGCCCCGCGGAACATCTTTCGATGCACTGCCAATTGGCCTGTCTCGGTCCAGTGATAGAGCCGTTCGCCACCGGCATAGCCAATCAGGCAGCAAAAGATTCCGAAGAGAAAGACGGCAGCAATTTTGCGCATGACGTGTTTTGCCCAAGCACCCTCTAAGAGCGATGAAATCGCTGCCGGCAAACGCTGTTGAGCGCGTCAACGCACCATTAATGCCTTTCAGCGAGGCGGCCCGCGCCGGAGGTAGTCCGATGCGCACTGCGCGTTCCACAATAGACTGCACAGTACGCGGCTTGTCGCGCGACACCGCGACGATCGAGGTGATGTCGACCTCCGGCATTCCCGACCAGTTCGAGCTCGCGATCGCCGCCGACGCGCTGTCGCGGGCGTGCCGGATCACCGCGAAGGCCGACAACCGGATCGAGGTCGCCTTCACCTGACCGGAGGCGCGGGATAACCTGTCGCCATTGGTGAGGAACCCGACAATGTCGAACGATCAGCCACCGTCCCCGCAAAACCGTTCTGGCGCCGCAGCCTTGCCGGCGTGCTCGATTTCATCACGGTGTTCTTCGTCGGCGGCTATGCTATCGGTGCCGCCACCGGCCAGACCACCAAGGACGGCTTCAACCTGACCGGCGCTCCAGCGCTGCTGCCGTTCGCGCTGATCCTTGCGTACTTCTATCTCGGCTGGAAGGTGCTCGGCGGGACGCTGTGGCAGCGGATTCTCGGCGCGCGATAACCGCGATAACAACGGCGTCCACTCTTGCCGGACGCCTCAGTGCTCGACCCGGTAGAGCCGCCAGCGCTCCGGCACGCCCTTGAGCTGGTGCGCGCCGCGGTCCTTGAAACGGATTTCGGACTCCAACATCAGATCCTTGACCGCGCTCGAGACCAGCACCTCGCCGGCCCGCGCCTTCGCGGCGACGCGCGCGCCGATGTGAAACGCAAGACCAATGACCTCGGCCCCGCTCACCTTGTATTCGCCGGCGTGCAGTCCTATCCGGATCTCGAGCCCCAGCGTGCGCACGGCCTTCACGATCGCGGTCGCGCAGCGGATTCCGGCCGCCGGCGCACCGAACGTCGCCAGTACACCATCGCCCGTCGTCACGACTTCCTTGCCGCGCAGCGCCTTCAACTCGCGGCGAACGGCGGCGTAATAGTGATTCATCACCGTCGCCCAGCGCGTGTCGCCGAGTCGCGCGGCCTTTTCGGTGGATCGGACGATATCGACATAGAGGATCGTGGCGAGCGCTTGCTTGAGCTCCGAGCCTCGATCGGCGGTTCGACGCCGGTTCGCGATATTTCCCGTCAGCGGTTCATAGCGATGGCTGCGCCGCCGTGCGACTGCCGCCTTCGTGTAGTCCTGGGCGCGCTGCACCGTGCGGCAGCGAACAGTCTTTTCCTGCGGTGGAAACGTCCAGGATACCTTGCGCCCTGCTCCAGCGCCCTGAACCTCCACGGCACCCCATTTCAGGAAAACCGTCGAGCCGGCGCGTCGGATGCACCAGGCCTTCGACGTGTAGCCGGACACGTTCGACTGATGGACTCCGATGCGAAGGAATTTGGGCATGAGCGTCCGGCCGATCGATCGAGCGCTTGGGGGCGAACCTGAGATAAAGCGTAGCCATACATTTCCGCGTTGGCAACGGTGCTCGTTTGCTGGCGATCAAAAGCGCCGGGCTCTGCGATGTCCGGCTTCTAATCAGCTTCGGCCATCGCGCCTCTGCCCGCTCGATACGGCGTCGGCATCGACGGGCTGGGTCGCCTCATCTTCCTCCATTGCGGGCCGTTCTTCCCCGCGAAATCGTGCCGGGATCAGCCGGCTGCGGTCGACCGTCAAGTCAAAGACGTCGAAGCGATTGTAGTAGCCGACCACGTCGTGAAACTGCTTCGGCTCGACGCAACGATTGAGATCGATCTCCGCATAGGCGATCCCCTCCTGGTCCTGCAATTCATCGCCGAACACGACCCCCGTCGGATCGACGAAGAAGCTCGCGGCCCGTGGCGTCCGGTCGATCACGTCGGCGATGGTTCTATCCCGATTGATGAGGAAGGCGCGCATCGGTTCGTCCATGTAGCCGGCGGTCACGATCCCGAATACCTTTGCTTCGAAGCAGTGGGCGCTGGCCCGGATGCGGTTGGCAGCGACGTTGTCGAAATTGCCGCCGCCTGCCGGGCGCCTTGTTGGCCACATCGGCGGCCAGCTCGAGATGTGCACCTGTTCGCCCTGCGCCATCAGCGCGAAGCGGGCCAGGGGGTTGGTATTCTCGCCGCAGATCAACCCGCCGATCCGGCCCTGCCGGGTCTCAGCGACCGCAAGGCCCGCACCATCCCCCGACGACCACACCAGCTTCTCATAGAAGGTCGGAACCAGCTTGCGGTGATGGACCAGGATCTCTCCGGTCTCGCCGATCAACAGGTTCGAATTCCACAGTCCCCCGACGCTGACGGGCGAGCGCTCGCTGATACCGATCGAGACGGTGACGCCGAGCGCACGCGCCTCGGCGCAAAGTTGCGCCACTTCCGGTCCGTCCACCAGCACGGATTGCTCCGCCATGCGCACGAACAAATCGTGGTTGTCGATCGGTGGCCACAGCGCGGCCCAGACCGGAAAGGCGGGAATGTAGGTTTCGGGAAACGCGATCAGCTCGGCGGCGGTTTTCGCTGCTTCGCGGATGATGGCGATCGCCTTTTCGGTGGTCGCCCGGCTGTCGAGGAAGACCGGCGCGGCGTGAACGGCGGCAGCCTTGAAACGAGGGAGCATGTCGAAATCCCGGCTAGGACGAAGGGAGCGAAGCGGTATCATCCCTGCCCTGGCGCCATGCATGGGAATTGTCGCAAGGTCGGTTGCGAAGGATCGGAGCCGCCGCGCGCTGGAACGGGAATTGCTTGGCCGACAAGAGCCGCAATCCGGAGGCAAGTCATGTTCGATACGATCAACTGGGACGATTTGCGGGTGTTTCTCTGCGCCGCCCGCGCCGGCAATCTGAGCCAGACGGCGAAACGGCTGCGGCTGGACCATTCCACCGTCAGCCGGCGTATCGCCCAGATGGAAGCGTCGCTCGGGATTGCGGTGTTCGAACGCCACCGCACCGGGCTCAAGCTCAACGAGGTCGGCGAGCGGTTGTTGCAGCATGCCGAGCGGGTCGAGAGTGCGGTGATCGCCATTCGGGAAGAAGCCAGCGCCAGCGACACCCAGCAGCTCGTCGGGACCGTGCGGCTTGCCACCATGGAGGGGATCGCCTCGCTCTATTTGGCGCAACGCTTCGCCAGGCTCCGTCACACCGCGCCGCAACTCTCCGTCGAACTCGTCACGTCCGCCCAGACGGTTTACGTCCATAAGCGCGAAGCCGATCTGTTCGTGTCCTTTTTCCGGCCCCCCGGTCCGGGCCTGATCTCGGAGCGGATCGGCAAGTTCCGGCTCGGGCTATTCGCGAGCCAGGACTACCTAAACCATCACGGCATGCCTGCAAGCCTCCGCGACCTCGAGGACCATTGGTTCGTGTCCTATATCGAGGACCTACTCCAGGTCGATTCGGTGCGCTGGCTCGCCGACGTCATCGAAGAGCCGAAAATCGCCTTCCACTCCAACAGCATGATCGCGCAGATGAACGCCGCGGCGGGCGGCCTCGGCATCGTGATGCTGCCGAGCTTTGCCACCAGAGACCGGCCCGACCTCATCCCCGTGCTGCCCGACCTCGCCGGCACCGTTCGCGAGGTCTGGCTCAATGTCCATAGCGACCTGCAATTTGCCCCGCGCATCCGCGCCGTCCGCGCGTTTCTGAAGAACCTTCTGAAGCAGGACCCCGACATGCGGGTCACGCTGGCCGATGCCGTGCCGCAGCCGCGCACAGCAGATTGCAAAAATCCATAGTTCCCTTCCATCGGAACCCGGCTGAAGCTCGTTCGATTGGCGCAAGGCAGAGCGCGCCGTAGTTTTGAGGGGGCCAGCATGAACGTGGTTATTCCCGGCAACGCCGATCCGGCGTCGAGCGCCGTATCGGCCAGGAAACTGGCCAGGAAGCGGCTGACCGTCGCGCTCATTCTGAGCGCTGCGATGATCGCCATCTATTTCGGCTTCATGGGGCTGTTCGCCTTCGACAAGCCGCTGCTCGGCACCATCCTGATGCCCGGCCTGTCGCTTTGCATTGTGCTCGGGCCGCTCGTCATCATCTCGTCCTTCGCGCTTTGCCTTACCTACGTGCTGTGGGCGAACCGGGTGTTCGACGCCGGCATCCGTAACCTTCGCTAAGAGGCAGAGAAGATGGGCAGCAGCACGCTTTCGATCGGGTTCTTCTTCGCCTTCATGGCACTGACGCTGGCGATCACCTATTGCGCCGCGCGGCGCACGCGTACCACCGAGCACTTCTTTGCCGCCGGCGGCCAGGTGACGGCGTGGCAGAATGGCTGGGCACTCGCGGGGGACTTCCTGAGCGCCGCCGCCCTGCTCGGAATTGCCGGCATCGTCACCTCGAACGGCTTCGACGGCATGATCTATTCGATCGGGTGGCTGGTCGGCTGGCCGATCATTCTGTTCCTGATCGTCGAGCCGCTGCGTAACGTCGGCCGCTTCACCTTCGCCGACGTGGTGGCGTATCGCCTGCGCCAGCGCCCGGTGCGCGTTGCCGGCGCCGTCGGAACCCTCGCCGTGATCCTGTTCTACCTGATCGCCCAGATGGTCGCGACAGGATCGCTGATCAAGCTGCTGTTCGGCCTGCCCTACACCTGGTCGGTCGTCGTGGTCGGCAGCATGATGCTGGTCTATGTGCTGTTCGGCGGCATGCTGGCGACGACCTGGGTGCAGGTGGTGAAGGCTGCGCTGCTGATGGGCGGCGGCATCCTGCTCGCCATTCTCGTGTTGACCCATTTCGACATGAATCCGCTGAAACTGTTCGCCGCGGCGTCCGAGAAATACGGCACCAAGGTCCTGCAGCCGGGGTCGAAGGTGGTCTCCGGCCAGTGGGACGCGATATCGCTCGGGCTCGGCCTGATGTTCGGCACCGCCGCGATGCCGCATGTGCTGATGCGGGCCTATACGGTGAAGGACGCCAAGGCTGCGCGGCTGTCGATCCTCTATGCCACCGGCCTGATCGGCGTCTTCCATCTCATGGTCTTCATCATCGGCTTTGGCGCCATGGTGCTGGTCGGCCCGGAGACGGTGGCAAAGGCCGGAGGCGGCGGCAACATGGCAGCGCCCCTGCTCGCTCTCGCCGTCGGCGGCAACGCCTTCTTCGGCTTCATCTGTGCGGTCGCGTTCGCGACCATGCTCGCCGTCGTCGCGGGGTTGACGCTGTCGGGCGTCGCCACGCTCTGCCACGACGTCTGGACCAACGTGATCCGGAACGGCACCGCTTCCGAGACCGAACAGCTCAAGGTCGCGCGCGTCGCGACCGTGATGATTTCCATCCTCGCCATCGTTCTCGGCATCGCGTTCGAGGGCCAGAACGTCGCCTTCATGGCGGGACTTGCGTTCTCGATCGCCTGCGCCGCGAATTTCCCCTCGCTCGTGCTCGCCATCACCTGGCGCCGCTTCACGACGCCGGCGGCCGTGGCGAGCATCCTCGTCGGCACACTGAGCTCCCTGGTGCTGATCTATCTGTCGCCGACCATCCAGGTCGACATTCTCGGCAAGTCGCTGGCCGCGATCGAGCACGAATGGTGGTTCGTGTCGCTGCGCAATCCTGCGATCATCAGCATGCCGCTGTCGTTTGTGGTCGCGATCCTGCTGTCGCTGCTCACGCCGGAGAAGAACGCAGATCTCGCCTTTGACGAGATGCAGCGGCGCATCCTCCTCGGGCCGCTGCAGCCGAATATCAACGAGCCAGCCCGGGCGAAGAGCGCGGCTTGAAGTCGGCAATCCCGATCGCGTTCCAGCCGGCGCGGAAGTCCGTCTGTGACGCGAACAGCATCGGAACTTTTCTCTCTGTTGGGATTTTTGCTGTTTTGGGGCAGCGAACGTCAGCATCGGAGAGAGGAGAGCCATGAAGCGGCGACGCCGGGTTAAGCAGATTTTCCCCCTTGAAGAACGCCTCGTCCGGGAAGCGAAGGAGCTGCGCAAACGGGCTAAGGAACTTCCGCCCAGTCGAGAGCGAGAAGCATTGCTGAGGAAGGCGCGACACGAGGAGACCACGGCTCATTTGACGGCCTGGCTGATGTCATCAGGCCCACGGGTGCCCATCTAGGACGCGACCACATGCCGGCGAACCACCAGCATATCGACGCAGTGGAAGTCGCCTTTGTCTGCGCCGCGGCAGTGTCCTTCGTGACCCTGATCGCGAGCGTGGCTTGGCTCTTGGTTCGGTGAAATCCCGCTCCCTGTGATTCAAGCTGCAAAGTCGGCCATTTGCCTGAACGCCGGCTCGGCTGGTGCTGCGCTTTGCAGATGATCGCTTGCGGACGATGCTGAGCCTGCCGCTGATGGCAGCCTCAATGCGTCCGACTTGTGAGCTATCTCTCGCCGTGTCGGACTCGTCTCCGGCCGCGGCTTCAATAACGCCGGCTCGTCCCCGACGGGGCGCGGCTGCCAACCCGCCGGCAGGTCCGGCAGTCGCTCCCCGCACGACCGGCGAAGGCAAATTTTTTTCCCGACACTTCTTGACTTCCAAAACCGGTTTTCTAATTTTTTACTCGCTAGGCCCTTGCGGGCCAGCGCCTGGGCGCCAGTCGGGCCCAGGCGAGACGGGCACCGGTCGTGTCCGGTGCCATTCATATCCATCTTGCTCTATGGAGGATTTGGCTATGCGCACATACGACTTCTCTCCCCTGTTCCGGTCAGCCATTGGCTTTGATCGGCTCTTTGACCTCGCTGAGACTGTCCAACGTGCCGGCGAGGACAATTATCCGCCCTATAATATCGAACGGCTTGCGGAGGATCGGTACCAGATCGCGCTCGCGATCGCCGGCTTCGCGCCCGACGAGATATCGGTGACGGCAGAGCAGAACGTTCTGACCATCGAAGGCTCGAAGGTCGAAAAGGCCGAGCGTGAATATATCTATCAGGGCATCTCGACACGTCGCTTCAAACGACAATTCAGTCTGGCCGATCATGTCGAGGTCAAGAGCGCGTCGTTCGATAACGGCCTGCTCAAGATCGAGCTCGCCCGTGAAGTGCCGGAGGCCATGAAGCCGAGGCGAATTGCGATCAATGCAGTTCCAAGCAAGGCGACGCGCCAGTTGGAGGGCGTGGCAGCCTAACGATCCGCAAAGCCGCGCTCCGCAGGGGCGCGGCTCCTCATCTCCGATCTCGTCTCAAGAATGGAGGCACCCATGCGGCCGACGACCGCGCCTGTCGACAATGTCCTTGCATTTCGCCTGCCGCCAGAAGGCAGGCAATACGAACATCCGCGCGATCTGCTGCGCGACCCCGGCCTGACAAGGGCGGCGAAGAGAAGCATTCTGGCATCCTGGGCTTCGGATGCCTGCGCCGTCGCATCCAATCCCGCTCTGCGCGCGCCTCCAGAACTCAGATCGCCCGTTCCGGTCAGCGATATCCTCGACGCGCTACGCGCTCTTGACGATCCACGCGAACCGCCAGGAGGAAGGCCGGCCCGGCTGCACTCCACCGAGCGCCACGTCGCTGCCGCATAGGAGTGGTCCCATGACCGAGATCCGGCTTCCGAAACAGGTCATCGACAGGATTGAAGATCGCTGGTGGTCAAGGTTCAACAAGGATCGGCAGCGAACGTCAGAACAGATCGATGAGCGCCTCGAACGGCTGCGTGCACATCGCAACAATGTTGGCCGATATCGGCGGCTGCTCGGCACCAAGCTTTCCGACCTGGAACGCGATTTCGTCAACCGACGTCTTTCTGAAGAGATGGCAGCGATGCAGGTGTTGACGGCCGACATGCCGCCTGTCGTCCTTGCCCCACCGGCGAACGAGCAAATTGTCGGGCAGTCAGTAGGGGGCCAGCCATGACAGAGCTGCAGCGTCTGCTCATACGTGGGAGCGAGAAGGTCATCGGCCATTATCAATTCCTGCTCGACACCGCGAAATCAGAACACGAGCGGGAGCTGCTCAAGCGAAGAATCGAGAAAGAACGTCGGATGCTGAACGATCTGCTTCAAGGCTCGGATCCGTCTGCACGTGCGGCCTGGCCAGCCGCGACAAACTGACGCCCACGGGTGCGATTGGCACCCGGCTTTCCTTGCGCCCTCTGCTAAGTGGGAGTGCGGAACGAAATGTAAGGCTCGGACAAAAGATGTCGCGAGAATGCGGATGCGTGATCAAGTCAATCCCGTCATCCTGAGAGCCTGACTGAAAAAGGGAGGTGAGTGATTTCGGCGGCTGTGAAGCGATCTGACCGATGCGGAATGGGCTCTGATCTCCCGCAAGATGCCGCATCGATCCCGGCGCGGGCGGCCGCGGCAGGTCGATTTGCGGGAGGTCATGCAGGCGATCTTCAACATTCTGTCAACCGGTTGCCAGTGGCGAGCTTTGCCGAGCGAGTTCCCGCCGTACTCGACGGTCCAAGGCTATTTTTATGCGTGGCGCGACACCGGCAGGTGGCAAAGCATCGTCCGAGCCTTGGTCCGACAAGCGCGGCAGAAATTGGGGCGCAAGCCTGGGCTGATGGCGGCTGTTATCGATAGCCAAACGGCGTCGACGACGCAGGCCGGCGGGCCAGCCGGATTTGACCCCGGCAAACGCCTCTATGGGCGGAAGCGGCACATTGTCACTGACACCAATGGCCTGCTGCTGGCCTCCACGTTCATCCCGCCAACGTTCAGGATGTCCATGGCGCGGTCCCTCTGTTGGAACATCTGAGAGGCGACTTTCCAAGGCTCCAGCATGTCTTTGCCGACCGGGTCTACCGTGGCAAACAGCTCGTCGACGCAATCTCCCACTGCGGGCCGTGGACAATCGAGATTGTCGAACGACCGCTCGGCGTCAAAGGCTTCCAGCTCTTGCCCAGACGCTGGGTTGTTGAGCGCACCTTCGCTTGGTTCGGCAGGTGCCGACGCCTCGCAAGAGACTTTGAGGGCTCCGCCGCCACAGAACGTGCGTGGCTTCTCGTCGCCCATCTCAGGCTGCTCACCCGCCGTATCGCAAAGCCCTAAAAATGCGCTTTTTGAGTCAGACTCTGAGGAGCGCGTAGCGCGTCTCGAAGGATGCACGGCCCCACTCTGGCCGATTCATCCTGCGAGGCTCGCTCCGCTCGCACCTCAGGATGACGGGTCAGGCAGGCCCCGCGGTGACGAGTAGAGTGTCGTCATTTCCCCTTCGCAGCCTTCGCCTTCAGCTTCGCCGCTCGGTAGCGCGCGGCGCCGCCTTCGCGGATCGACTGCTCGCTGCGTTCGAGCGACATCGCGTCGTCGGGCACGTCCTTGGTGATGACCGAGCCCGAACCGATATAAGCGCCCTTGCCGATCGTGACCGGCGCAACCAGCGACGAATTGGTGCCGACGAAGGCGCCCTCGCCGATCAGCGTCTTGTGCTTGAGGAAGCCGTCATAGTTGCAGGTGATGGTGCCGGCGCCGAGGTTGGAATTGGCGCCGACATGGGCGTCGCCGATATAGGAGAGATGGTTGACCTTGACGCCGGCCTCCAGCGTCGCGGCCTTGGTCTCGACGAAATTGCCGATCCGCGCGCCGTCGCCGAGCGAGGTGCCGGGCCGCAGCCGCGCGTAGGGACCGACCGACACCTTCTTGCCGATGCTGGCCTCGACGAGGTGCGAGAAGGAATGGATCACGGCGCCGTCGTCGATCGACACGCCCGGTCCGATCACCACGAACGGCTCGATCACAACGTCCTTGCCGAATTTGGTGTCGGCGGCAAGATGGACGGTATCGGGCGCGATCAGGGTGACGCCGGCGTCCAGCGCCTGCTTGCGCAGCCGCGCCTGCATCACAGCCTCCGCCTCGGCGAGCTGGGCCTTGGTGTTGATGCCGCGCACTTCATCCTCGCTGGTCTCGATCACGACGGCCTCCAGTCCCATTTCCCTGACGATGGTCACGGCATCGGTCAGATAAAATTCGCCCTTGGCATTGGCATTGCCGATCTTCTCGATGATCGCCAGCGCCTTGCTGCCGTCGAAAGCCATCACGCCGGCATTGCACAGCGTGATCTTGCGCTCCTCGGCGCTGGCATCGGCATGCTCGCGGATCGCAACGAGCTTGCCGTTCTCGGTCACCAGCCGGCCGTAGCCGGTCGGATCGGCGGCATGGAAGCCAAGCACCGCAAGCGCAGCGCCCTCACGCAGCGGCGCGCGCATGCGCGCAAAGGTCTCGGCCGAGATCAGCGGCGTGTCGCCGAACGCGACCAGCAGGTCGTCGACGCCGCGGGCGATCGCCTCGCGCGCGGCCAGCACCGCATGCGCGGTGCCGAGCCGCTCGCGCTGCACGAAGGCCTGCGCGTCGGGCCGCACCCGGCGCGCCTCGGCGGCGACCGCCTCATGGTCCGGGCCGATCACGACGGCAAGCTGCGATCCCTCGCCGGAGGCGGCGGCATTGAGCACATGCGACAGCAGCGCCTGCCCGGCCACGGGGTGCAGCACCTTCGGTAGCGACGAGCGCATCCGCGTGCCCTCGCCGGCCGCAAGCACCACTGTCAGGCTGGTTCGCGCAGTCATTCGAAATCCTCGATGTCTCGCGCAGTCGGCTGCGCCAAGCTTTCTTCGAGGCCGTCTTTAATTGTTTTCCCCGGCAGAAGAAACCGATTCGCCTCCGTGAACCCTAGGATTCAAGTTCCCGGTCCATTTCCTGTTAATCTTTGCCTCGTGATTCGGCGGGCCTTGAGGAGGGCCAAGCGGGCTTTGGCCAAAGATCGCGACAATCTGGCGGCGGAATTCGAGACCGAGAGCACCACCGGCTTTTTGGCCGAGGAGGAAGCTTTCGATCGCCGCATGCTGTGGCGGCTCGGCTCATGGGGCGTTGCCGCGGTCGGCGCCGTCACCCTTGCCGTGATGGCCAACCAGTCGGCGCTGACGCTGAAGCGCGACCAGGTCGCCGCATCAGAGGTCGCACGCCAGGCCCAGCAGTTGCAGACGCTGGCGAAAGAGAGCCACAACGAGACGCGCCGGCTGGCGTCCGCGATCGACACGCTCAACGGCGACCGCGACCGGCTCTATTCGCGCGTCACGACGCTCGAGCAAGGCCTGGACTCCGTGACCGGCACGATCGCCAAGCAGCCGACGGCGCCGTCACCGTCGGCTGCCGCACCGGCCGCGCCGCCGGCAACAGCCAATGCGGTGCCCGCGTCCTCCGCGCCGGCCGTCGCCGCGGTCGCGACGATGCCGCCTGCGGCATCGGACAAGCCGGCCGCGACCGACAAGGCGCCCGCATCGGCCGACAGCAAGGCGCCGGCAACGATCGAGAAGCCGGTTGCGACGGCTGAAAGAACCGTCGCGACCGAGAAGAAGACCGCGGCCGCAGCGCCGAAGCCTCAGGCCGCAGCGGAGAAGCCGTCAGCTTCCGACAATTCGCCGCCGGTTTCTGCCGCCACCGGCGCATCCGTTGCCAGTCCGATGAGCGCCGCCGTGGCAGCCGGCGCCGAGGATACCAAGGCCGCGGCGCCGCCGCCCTCCGCCATGCCGGTCATGGACAAACCGGTGATCGACAAACCGCGCGTGGCATCACTCGATCCCGCTGCCAACAAGACGGTCGAAGCGCTCAAGCCGCCGACCGCCTACGATGTCAGCGTGGCGCCGATCCCGCCGCTGGTGATCACTGCGGATCCGGACGCCGACACGGAAGACGACGCCGGCGCGCCGAAGGCACAGATCCACCGCACCGAATTCGGTGTCGATCTCGGCACGGCAAATTCGGTCAATGGACTGCGTGCGCTGTGGCGCGGCCTGCTGAAGTCCAAGGCCAACGCGCCGCTGGCCGCGCTGCGGCCGATCATCGTCATCAAGGAAAACGGCAACGGGCTCGGCATGCAGTTGCGTCTGGTGGCCGGACCGCTGAACGACGCCGGGACCGCCGCCAGGATCTGCGCCGGCCTCAGCCTGATCCAGCGGACCTGCGAGACGGCGATCTATGACGGCCAGCGGCTAGCCCTGAACGAGCCTCCCCCCGGAGCCAGGCCGGCGCTGCCGCACCGGCGGCTCGCGCCAAAGCGTGCGGTGGCGCCGCCGCAGCAGCCTGTCGCCGAGGAAAAGAAGCCGGAGCCGACGACGATTTCCTCGATGTTCCGGCGGAACAGCCAATAATCATGTGAAGCGAAGGGATTGCGGTCAAATTCTCAACCGATTTCGCTGCTCTGACCCGGCCTTGTCCCAGACCCCGTTCCCAACCATAGTGCCGCGATGACAAAACCTCCGTTCCGCCTCTCCCCCTATCAGGTCCAGTTCCTGATGGTCGTCGGCTTCGTCACCGTCGGCTGCGCGCTGTACGTGCGCTATCTGGCGATCGAATTCTCGCCCGTTGCGCTGGCCTGCGACGCCGGCACGCAGACCATGCTCTGCAAGGCGCGCGCGCTGTCGACCGTACTGTTCAAGAACTCGGTGTTCGGGATCACGGCGCTGGTGATCGCGGTGCTGAACCTGACGCGGCCGTCGATCGTGCTGCTCACCGTCGGCTTGATCGCTGCGGGGCTCGGGATCGTGCTCTACAACGTCGTGCTGTCGGGGCTTGCGATCGGGCTGTTCATCCTGGGTTTTGCGCGGCCCGCGCCCGCCACAGCGTAGCGGCGAGCAAGAGGTACATCACACAGGTCCAGTCGGACTGCCAGTTGATCGTGCCCTCGTTGTAGATCGTGTAGAGGGCGGCGATCACGAGCAGGCCGGCGAACACGGATTCCGCGAGCGGCCGGATGCCTTCCTTCGGACGGTTGAGCATGGTGAGTAGCGCGAACGGCACCACGGCCATCGTGAGCGAGGCATAGGGGAAATCGCGGTAGCGCGGATCGAAGGTGAACCCGAGCGCGGTTTCCGCTGCGATCACGGTGGTCACCACCAGCACGATCGCCAGCAGCGCGCCGAACATGTCCTTGCCGCGATAGTCGCGCGGCCCGACCAGTTCGAGGAAGGTCGGCAACGAGCGTCCGGCGATCAGCGCATGCGCCGTCAGCAGCGGCGCGGCAATGCCCGCGGCAAGCAGCACGCCCCAGTGCAGCCAGCCGCCGACGCCGTAGCTCTCGTAATACATCTTGTCGCCGGCGATCCCGAGCAGCGCCCCCGCCGTCGTCGCCGAAATGGCGACCGCGACCCAGGCCGACGGCCGCGGCGTCCAGGGCCGGCGGCGCAGCGTCAGCCAGGCCGCAAAGAAGGTGGCGATGGACAGCGCCATGCCGCCCGCCATCTGCAGCTTCCAGTCGGGATAGTTGCTGATCGCAACGCCCGGCGGATATTTGACCTGCCGCTTGATCGAATCGAACAGACCCCAATTGCCGCCGACGGTGCCCTCGAGCATGCGCTTCCAGGGCTGGTCATAGGCCTCGATCAGGTTGACGCGAAAGCCCTCGCGCTTGGCGAGGTCGAGAATCTCGGACACCACCCGCGCCTGGTTGCTGCGCGACGGCAGTGCGCCCTCCCGCATCCGTCCCTGGCTCGGCCAGCCGAACTCGGCGATCAGGATCTCCTTGGCGGGGAACGTCGCCGCCATCCGCTTGCGGATATCGTCGACATGCGCCGCGGCGTACTTCGCCTTGACCGGGATGTCCTCCCAATACGGCAGGATGTGAATGGTGACGAAATCGACCGCGTCATAGATCTCGCGGTTCTTCACCCAATACTCCCAGACGTCGGCATAGGTCACGGGGAGATTGCCCGCTGCCGCCTTCACCGCGCGGATGTTGCCGGCAAGATCGGCGGCGGTCATCTCGCCGCGCAGCAGCACCTCGTTGCCGACGATCAGCGAGGTCACGACACCGGGATATTCCTTGGCGAGCCGCACCGCGATGGCGATCTGCTGCAGGTTCTTGAAGCGGTTGCTGCTGAGCCAGATGCCCTGCATCACCTTCAGCCCGACCTTGGCCGCAACGCCGGGGACCTGGTCGAGGCCGTTCTCGATCGAATAGGTCCGCACGCAATCGGTGACCTTGGCGAGATCGGCCAGATCCTGCTCGATCTGCTCGACCGGAATCTGCGTGGTCGGATCGAGCGGCGTCTGGGCGCCGCGGAACGGCGTGTAGGACACGCATTGCAGTTTTGCGGCAGGATCGATCGGCGCACGCGCGAGCGTAATCGGCGTGGCGAGCCACCACCACACGGATGCAATCACGGCGAGCGAGATCAGGAGAAGCGCCAGCGGCGTACGAAGCGAAATCGGTTCCATCCTCCGGGGGACCGTCGAATTAGCCGGTCACAGCCCGTCTGCCAAGTCCAGGAATCCGTCAATACCATGGTTGTCCTGCGACAGTTTTGCGCTGGGTCGATAAAGTTGTGAGTTTGCTGGACAAAATACCAAATTCCAGTCATGGGATTCCGCCAGAGTCTCCGCCGCACTGGAGACCTATTTGGACGGCATCACGCGAGCCGTTAGGATGATCCCGCAGGGGCAGGAACATATCGGGGAATGCATGCGTCGACGGCTGCTTGAGTTGAAGAACACTGCCTTGCGCCACTTTGCCGTAACGGGCGTTGTCGCCTGTCTCACGCTCCTGAACGGAGCCGGCGGCGCGTTCGCCCAGAGCGGCACGCCGAACCCGCCTGATCAGGCCAAACAGCAGCCTGGACAGCCCGACGCCAATGCCAACGCCGTGCGCGAGGCCAACCAGCGCAAGGTCGAGGAATTCGTCGAGGCCCAGCAGGCCATCAACGGCCCGGCCGGCAACCCGGAATGCGTCTGGCTCGGCCGCCGCGTAGTCCGCCTGATGTGGAACGACGACCTCGATACCGCCTTCCGCCATCTCGATCTCTATGACCGGTTCGGCTGCCCCGGCGGCCATGTCCAGGCCGCCTTCCGCTGCCTGACCCGGTTCGGCGCCCAGATCGACGACAAGGTGCGCGGCAGCCTCGACGGCCGTATCCACGCCTGCTGGATCAACCCGGGCGCCCAGCCGCAGGCCGCGGCAGCAGCCGCCGCGCCGAGCCCGGCGCCGTCGACGGCCGGCAATGCGGCGCCCGCGCCGACAGCCTCGCCCTCGCCTGCACCGACCCCGTCGGCCACGCCTGCGCCGGCGTCGAAATAACCGCGTCGCGCGATCGGGGCCGGCCGCGATTTTTTTTCGCGGCTGGAACGGCTTGCGCCCTTAAAACGCCATCGCGGCACACCAGTTGTTAAATCGGATGGCGGAGATATCTTTCGGTCCGCCATGATATTGGTCGAACCCAGGGGACGGGTTCGCTTAGTCCTCAATCTCAGGCCCCGTATGGTTTAACCGCGATGCGCGCCGTCGTCGCCGTCCTGTTGCTTGTCACCGCCGCCCACGCCGCCCTGTGGGGTCTCTTCCAGGAGAAGCAGTCGGCGCCCGATTTCCGTGGCACACTGCCGAGCCTGTCCTACGCCCCGTTCGAACCGGGGCATACCGTCGCCGACCTCGCTGCCGACACCGAAAAGGTGCGCGCCGACCTGAAGAAGCTGTCGACGATCACAAAAGCGGTCCGCCTCTATTCGTCGACCGAAGGCAACGAGCTGGTGCCGCCGGTAGCCGCCGAGTTCGGCATGAAGGTCACGGTCGGCGCGTGGATCGACAAGGACGCCAACCGCAACAATCGCGAGATCGACGCCGCAATCAATCTTGCCAAGCGCAACAGCAACGTCATCGGCATCGTGGTCGGCAACGAAACCGTGTTCCGCGGCGAGCAGCTCCCGCTGGAGAACCTTGGCTCGGTTCCGGAAATCGGGGTGCCGCCGGAGGAATCCGAACGCATTCTCCGCGAGGAAGCCCAGCGCCTTCACGACGCCGAATCGCAGCCCGAGGACAAGCGCGCCGAGGCCGTGAAATGGGCGATTGCCGAAAACAACGTGCACCGGCTGATCAAGGTGATCCAGCGGGTCAAGAAGTCGGTCAGCGTTCCCGTCACGACGGGTGAAATCTGGAACATCTGGCGCGACCATCCGCAGCTTGCCAATTCGTCCGACTTCATCGCCGCGCACGTGCTGCCCTATTGGGAAAACTTCACCGACAAGCAGGCGGTGGATCAGGCGGTCGACCGCTACAATCTGCTGCGCGACTCCTTCCCCGGCAAACGCATCCTGATCGCCGAGTTCGGCTGGCCGAGCCAGGGTTACAATCTGCGCAGCGCCGTGCCCGGCCCGTTCCAGCAGGCCACGGTGCTGCGCAATTTCGTCACCCGCGCCGAAGCCATCGGCATGGACTACAACATCGTCGAAGCGATCGATCAGCCCTGGAAGTTCTTCGAAGGCGGCGTCGGCCCATACTGGGGCATCCTCAATGCCGATCGTGAGGCGAAGTTCGCATGGACCGGTCCGGTCACCGATCTGAACTACTGGAAGATCGCGCTGGTCGCCGTGCTGGTCGGGCTGTTCATGTCGCTGCCGATTCTGCGGCTGGACCAGCCGACCGTGATGCAGGCGCTGCTGCTGTCGGCTGCGGCCAACGGCGTCGGCGCCTGGGCTGCGACCGTATTCTCCTACTGGACCACGCACTACTTCGTCTGGGGCTCGGCCTTTGCCCTCAGCCTCGGCCTGGTGCTGCTGGTTCCGCTGGTCCTGATCGCGATGGCGCGGATCGAGGAGATCGCTGCGGTGGCGTTCGGCCGGGGCCCGCGCCGGCTGATCGGCAAGAGCGCGCCGCTGGCGCCGGCCACGATCGGCGAGAACGTCAAGTTTCCAAAAGTCTCGATCCACATCCCGGCCTATTTCGAACCGGTCGAGATGCTGAAGCAGACGCTCGATGCGGTGTCGCGGCTCGACTACCCGAATTTCGAGTGCGTCTGCATCATCAACAACACGCCCGATCCCGACTTCTGGCGGCCGATCCAGGATCACTGCCGGCTGCTCGGCGAGCGCTTCAAGTTCATCAACGCCGAGAAGGTGCAGGGCTTCAAGGCCGGCGCGCTGCGCATCGCGATGGAGCGCACCGCGGCGGACGCCGAGATCATCGGCATCATCGACGCCGACTATGTCGTGCATCCGGACTGGCTCAAGGATCTCGTGCCGGCCTTCGCCGATCCGCGCGTCGGCCTCGTGCAGGCGCCGCAGGAGCATCGCGACGGCGACCGCTCGCTGATGCACTACATCATGAACGGCGAGTATGCCGGGTTCTTCGACATTGGCATGGTCCAGCGCAACGAGTTCAATGCCATCATCGTACACGGCACGATGTGCCTGATCCGCCGCGCCGCGATGGACAAGGTCGGCGGCTGGTCCTCTGATACGATCTGCGAGGACACCGACCTCGGCCTCTCGATCCAGCAGGCCGGCTGGCTCACGCACTACACCAATGTACGCTACGGCGAAGGAAGCGATGATCGGCAGCGTCAAAATCTTGTCGGGGATCGCGATGTCGGCGAAGGCGACGATCGGCACCCAGATCAGATTGAGGATCGCGACCACGACGCCGAGGCTTTCGGCGCCCAGCCAGTTGAGCCAGCCGAGCGAGAATTCGCGGCGCTGGTCGGGCGTCAGCTGGCTGGCGCCGGGCAGGAAGCGCCGCCAGTGCTTCTTGACGATCTGGAAGCCGCCATAGGCCCAGCGGTGTCGCTGCTTCTTGAAGGCCTCGTAGGTGTCGGGCAGCAGGCCTTCGCCGTAGCGTACATTGGTGTAGTGCGTGAGCCAGCCGGCCTGCTGGATCGAGAGGCCGAGGTCGGTGTCCTCGCAGATCGTATCAGAGGACCAGCCGCCGACCTTGTCCATCGCGGCGCGGC
>NZ_VKHP01000013.1 GCF_010811875.1 Bradyrhizobium uaiense | reverse complement strand
GCCGCGACCTACGATCCGTTGCCTGATCGGTTTGCACGCCAAACTGCCGGTTAGATTAGCATTTTTTGCTGCAAGGGATCATTGGGATGGCCCGTAAACGCGAGGCGATCACAAAGCAAACGTCCAACGGACGACCCTGAAAGGCCCTGCCCATGAAATGCGCATCCCTGGCTGTTTTTCTTGCCGTTGCCGCCGCCCTGTCGGGCCAGGCCGCCTCGGCGCAAACCCTCAAGACGATCAAGGATAGGGGCCAGCTGTCCTGCGGCGTCAGCCAGGGCCTGCCGGGCTTCTCCGCGCCGGACGACAAGGGGAACTGGACCGGCATCGACGTCGACGTCTGCCGCGCCATTGCCGCCGTGGTGCTCGACGACCCGACCAAGGTCAAGTTCGTGCCGCTGTCAGCGAAGGATCGCTTCACCGCGCTGCAGTCCGGCGAGATCGACGTGCTGTCGCGCAACACCACCTGGACCGTGTCGCGCGACACCTCGCTCGGCGCCAATTTCACCGGCGTGACCTATTATGACGGGCAGGGCTTCATGGTGAAGAAGTCGCTCAAGGTCAATTCGGCGCTGGAATTGAACAGCGCCTCGGTTTGCGTGCAGACCGGCACCACGACGGAGCAGAACCTCGCCGACTTCTTCAAGGGCAACAACATGAAGTACGAGGTGATCGCGTTCGGCAGCATCGACGAGGCCGTCAAAGCCTATGAATCCGGACGCTGCGACGTCTTCACCGACGACGCCTCGGGGCTCTATGCCAGCCGCCTGAAGCTCGCGAACCCGGCCGATCACATCGTGCTCCCGGAAATCATTTCCAAGGAGCCGCTGGGGCCGATGGTGCGCCACGGCGACGACCAGTGGTTCGACATCGTGAAGTGGACGCTGTTTGCGATGATCAATGCCGAGGAGCTCGGCATTACCCAGAAGAACGTCGACACCATGCTCAAATCGGACAAGCCGGAGATGAAGCGGGTGCTCGGCACCGACGGCAATCTCGGCGAACAGCTCGGCCTCACCAAGGACTGGGTGGTGCGGATCGTGAAGGCGGTCGGCAATTACGGCGAAACCTTCGAGCGCAATGTCGGCACCGGCTCGCCGCTCGGCATCGCTCGTGGCGTCAACAATCTCTGGAACAAGGGTGGTATCCAGTACGCGCCGCCGATCCGCTGATCGATCCGGCCAACGGCTGCGGCAATGAGCATCGCGCCCCGCAAACCACCGCTGCAATTTGCCCTCAGGCTGAAGCGTGCGCTTGGCGGCAAGACCGGCTGGAACGGCTTTGCGGCGCAGATTGCCTTCGCCGCGATCCTGGCCTGGATCGCCTACGAGATCGTGGCGAATGCGCGCACGAACCTGGAGACCCAGCACATTGCGTCGGGCTTCGGCTTCCTCAATTACAATGCGGGCTTTGACGTCAATCAGAGCCTGATCGCCTACAACAACTCCGACACCTACTGGCGGGTGTTCTTCGTTGGTCTGTTGAACACGATCCTGGTCTCGGTGATCGGCATCGTCTTCGCCACCGTGATCGGCTTCGTGGTGGCGCTGTGCCGGTTGTCGCCGAACGGGGTGCTGTCGCGGATCGGCGGCATCTATGTCGAGATCGTCAGGAACCTGCCGGTCTTGTTCCAGATCCTGTTCTGGTATCTGGCCGTGCTCGCGGCGCTGCCGGCGCCGCGGCAGAGCATCTCGATCTTCAGCACGTTCTTCCTCAACAATCGCGGGCTCATCGTGCCGCTGCCGGTCAGCGAGCCGGGGCTCTATCCGTTCCTCGCCGCGCTCGCGGCCGGTATCGTCGTGGCGTTGGGCTTGCGGCACCACGCGCGGCGTATCCTGTTCCAGCGCGGGCACATGATCCGGATCTGGCCCTATGTGCTGGGTTGCCTGGTCGGACTGCCGCTGGCCTCGATGCTGATCTTCGGTTGGCCGTTCAAGCTCGAGCTGCCGCAGCTGAAAGGCTTCAACTTCGCCGGCGGCGCGCGGATCATCCCCGAATTCGTTGCGCTGACGGTCGCGCTGTCGACCTACACGGGGGCCTTCATTGCCGAGATCGTCCGCGCCGGCGTCATGTCGGTCCACAAGGGACAGATGGAGGCGGGCTCCTCGCTCGGCCTCAGCCGCGCCGCGACGCTGCGGCTGATCGTGGTGCCGCAGGCGATGCGCGTCGTCGTGCCGCCGCTGACCAGCCAGTACCTCAATCTCACCAAGAACTCGTCGCTGGCGGTGGCCATCGGCTATCCCGATCTGGTCTCGGTGTTCGCCGGCACCGCGGTGAGCCAGACCGGGCAGGCGATCGAAATCATCGCCATGACGATGGGCGTCTACCTGTTGCTCTCGCTGACGACGAGCGCGCTGATGAGCATCTATGGCTGGCGCATCAACCGGAGCATGGCGGCATGACGGATCTGTCCGCCTCGCCCTTTGTCCGGCAGAATCTGGTTGCCGAGCGTGCGGCGCCGACGAAGACCACCGGCTTCATCGGATTCCTGCGAACGCGGCTGTTGAATTCGCCGGGCAACATCCTGCTCACGATCCTCGGGCTGTTGCTGGCCTGGTACATCGTTGTCCCGGCGGTCAGGTTCCTGCTGGTCGACGCGGTCTGGACCGGCAAGGATCGCACCGCTTGCCTCGCCGAAAAGGCCGGCCACGAGGTTGGCGCCTGCTGGCCCTATATTCAGGCCAAGCTGGCGCAACTGATCTATGGCTTCTATCCGGAAGCCCAGCGCTGGCGTGTCAATCTGACCTATGCGCTCGGCGCCGCGTTGTTGCTGCCGCTGCTGATGCCGCGCCTGCCGGCAAAGGGCCTGAACTCCGGCCTGTTCTTCTTCGCGTTTCCGGTGGTGGCGTTCTTCCTGCTGCATGGCGGCGGCATTTCAGGCTTCGGCGTGAGCTGGATCGCCGGCCTGTTGCAGCTCTTCGAGCAGAGCATCGGCGGCGCCGGCGATCTGCTGGTCAATCTCAGCAGGAGTTCGGCGATTGCCCCGCTGCTGTGGGTGGTGGGCAAGGTGCTCGTCCTGGTCGGCGTTCTGATCCATTGGCTGATCTTTCCGTTGACCTGGCTGCGGGATCAGTTGCAGGCCTCGTCGCTGCCGGTCTGGGGCGATTTCCTCGTCACCGCCGTGATCGTCTCGGCCGTGATGTTTGTGCTCGGAGGCGGCGTGCGCACCGGCCGCAGGGCGCTGCTCGGGAGCCTGCTGACGTTTGCCGGGATAGCGGTTGGCATCAAGCTGATGGGGCTCGATCATGGCGGCTTTCCCATCGTCGACACCCGGCTGTGGGGTGGCCTCCTGGTAACGCTGGTGATCGCGATCACCGGCATCGTCGCCTCGATGCCGATCGGGATTGCGCTGGCGCTCGGCCGTCGCTCGACCATCCCGCTGATCCGGATCTTCTCGATCGCCTTCATCGAATTCTGGCGCGGCGTGCCGTTGATCACGGTGCTGTTCTTCGCGACCTACATGCTGCCGCTGTTCGTGCCGGGCAATTTCGCCGTCGACGGCCTGCTGCGTGCCCTGATCGGCGTGGCGATCTTTACCGGCGCCTATATGGCCGAGGTGATCAGGGGCGGGTTGGCTGCGGTGGCGCGCGGGCAGGCCGAGGCCGCATCGGCGCTCGGCCTGTCCTGGTGGAAGACCACGTCGCTGATCGTGCTGCCGCAGGCGCTGCGTTACGTCATTCCCGGCATCGTCAACAGCTTCATCTCGCTGTTCAAGGACACCTCGCTGGTGTCGATCGTGGCGCTGTTCGATCTGTTGGGATCTCTGCGGGCATCGTTCTCGGACCCGGTCTGGACGACGCCGACGACAGCCTTTACCGGCTTCGCCTTTGCCGGAATGATCTACTTCGTGTTCTGCTTTGGAATGTCGCGTTACTCGCTGTTCGTCGAAAACCGGCTCAACGCTCACCGCCGCCACTGAACAAGGTCACCATGTCCACAACCCCGATCGTCAACATTTCCGCGCTCAACAAATGGTACGGCGACTTCCACGTGTTGCGCGACATCGACCTTGAGGTCGGAAAGAGCGAGCGCATCGTGATCTGCGGCCCGTCCGGCTCGGGCAAGTCGACCTTGATCCGCTGCATCAACGCATTGGAGGAATTCCAGGAGGGCGAGATCGTGGTTGACGGCATCGAGCTCGGGCCGAATTTGCGCCGCGTCGACGAAGTGCGCCGTGAAGTCGGTATGGTGTTCCAGAGCTTCAACCTGTTCCCGCATCTCACCGTGCTCGAGAACTGCACGCTGGCGCCGATCTGGGTACGCAACATCCCGAAGAAGGATGCCGAGGCGACCGCGATGAAGTTTCTCGAGCGCGTCAAGATTCCGCATCAGGCCAACAAGTTTCCCGGCCAGATGTCGGGCGGTCAGCAGCAGCGCGTCGCAATCGCCCGCGCGCTGACCATGAACCCGAAGGTGATGCTGTTCGACGAGCCGACCTCGGCACTCGACCCGGAAATGGTCAAGGAGGTGCTCGACACCATGGTCGATCTCGCCAGGGAGGGCATGACCATGCTGGTCGTGACCCATGAAATGGGCTTTGCGCGCGAGGTCGCCAACCGGGTGGTGTTCATGGACGCCGGGCAGATCATCGAATCGAACACGCCGCAGGAATTCTTCGCCAATCCGCAGCATGCGCGGTCGAAGCTGTTCTTGAGCCAGATCTTGCGGTGATTGTTCGAGTCATTCCGGAGCGATGCGTAAGCATCGAACCCCGAATCTCGAGATTCCCCGATGCGCAATTGCGCATCTGAGGTCTGGTGCTGACGCACCATCCCGGAATGACGTGCTTCATTCACACCTCAGACGAACGGCAGCTCGATCTTGGTGCGCTTTTCCAGCCATTCCGGAACCGGCAGGTTCTTCGAACGCATGAAGGCCGGGTTGAACAGCTTGGACTGATAGCGGTTGCCGGAGTCGCAGAGAATGGTGACGATGGTCTTGCCGGGACCGAGCTGCTTGGCGAGCTGGATCGCGCCCGCGATGTTGACGCCGGTCGAGCCGCCGAGGCACAGGCCTTCGTGCTCCAGCAGCTCATAGATGATGGTCACGGCGTCCTCGTCGGAGACCAGGAATGCATCATCGACATCAGCCGTTTCGATCACCGGTGTCTTGCGTCCGAGGCCGATGCCTTCGGTGATCGAGTCGCCGGGCGTCGATTTAACCTGGCCGTTCTTGAACAGCTCGTACATCGCAAAGCCGTGCGGATCGGCGCAGGCAGTGACGATGTCCTTGTTCTTTTCCTTCAGGTAGCGGCTGATGCCGGCGAGCGTGCCGCCGGTACCGACCGAACAGATGAAGCCATCCACCTTGCCGTCGGTCTGCTGCCAGATTTCCGGCCCCGTGGAGTCGTAATGCGCCTTGGGATTGTCGAGGTTGTTCCACTGGTCGGCGAACAGCACGCCGTTCGGTTCGGTCTTGCGAAGCTGCTCGGCGAGACGCTTGCCGAGATGCTGATAGTTGTTCGGGTTGGAGAAGGGCAGCGCCGGGGCCTCGACCAGCTCGGCCCCGCACAGCCGCAGCATGTCCTTCTTTTCCTGGCTCTGCGTCTCCGGGATGACGATCAGGGTGCGGTAGCCGCGCGCACTCGCCACGACCGCAAGCCCGATGCCGGTATTGCCCGCGGTCGACTCGACCACCAGGCCGCCGGGCTTCAGATCGCCGCGCTTCTCGGCTTCCAGGATCATCCATTTGCCGGCACGGTCCTTCACCGACTGGCCTGGATTCATGAATTCGGCCTTGCCCAGAATGGTGCAGCCGGTCAGCTCGGATGCGCGCTTCAGCTTGATGAGCGGCGTGTTGCCGATCGCTTGGACGACGTCTTTGTTGAATGTCATGTCGGGGAATTTCTTTGCCGGTCTGTGTCTTGCTTGCCGCGAACCTAGTGTGCTGATCGAAAAAGGGAAGGGCTTTTGCACTGCGGCAAATGGTGGGCTCCGCACGCTTGACCTCGCGAGCACCGACGTGGCGTGCATGGGAGAATGACGTTTTGTGGTGGTCGACCCACCTGGCAGAATCACCCTGCGGTCGGCCGTCTTGCGTCGATTGTGCGCAGCAGGCGAAGTCAAGGCCTGACGATGCGGAGCGCGGCGCCAACAGATCGGCGCATCTTGCGGATTCAGCGCAACAGGGGCCCAGAAATCCCCATGAAATCTTTGTTAGGATAGTGACTTCCGGCAGGGGGCCGAAATGCGCGGAAATGCCTTAAAAATAGGGCAAAGCCTGCGTCCGGGGTGGCCATGAATCGCGTGCGGTGCGACGTCGCGCAATCGTGACAGGGCTGTCCGCCCCTTCGTCCCAAGGGTAGGATGGGACAGTCAGGTTCCATTGGAAGCATTGCCCGTGAACGTCACCCAGACCATTGCCGAGCGCGTCGTTCCTGCGTCACGGGCGACGTCTGGCCTCGGCGGAGAGTGGGTGTGACCCAGCCCACGTCCGCGATGGTGCCCGGAGGCCGGTTCGGCCTCGCTGTCCGCGCGCGACGGCTCGCGGGACGGTCGCTTGTCGCGCTTGGCCTGGTCGCGAGCTCCGCCGGCTGCATTCTGACCCAGGACATCCCCGATCCGGCACTCGACGTACCGCAGGGCTACAAGGCCGCGCGGCTTGGCGGGCCGGCCGATGCGCTTCCGGCGCTCGACTGGTGGCGGGGCTTCCGCTCCAAGGAGCTGACCCAGCTGATGGAGGAGGCGCAGACCGTCAACCTCGACATCGCCGCGGCCGTTGCGCGCTTCCGTCAGGCCGACGCGCTGGCACGGCAGGCCGGCGCTGCGCTGCTGCCGACCGTCAACCTCAATGGCTCGGAGACCTACTCGCGCACCTCCGGCTCCAGCGCCAGCGGCCTTACCAATGGCGGGCGCGAGGTGGTGAATTATAGCGCCTCGCTGAGCGCCAGCTATCAGCTCGATTTCTGGGGCCAGAATCGCGACGTCGCGCAGGCGGCGGAGGAGACCGCCGTCGCGGACCGGTTCGACCGCGAGGTGGTGGCGCTGACAACGCTCGCCAGCGTCGCCAACGCCTATTTCACGGTGCTTGCCACCCAGGACCGGCTGCGCACCGCACAGCGCAATATCGCCAGCGCCGAGCGCATCCTCAACGCGATCAAGGACCGCTTCAAGGCCGGCACCGGCTCCGATCTCGACGTCGCCCAGCAGGAGACCGTGCTCGCCAACCAGCGTGCGCTGGTGCCGCCGCTGCGGCAGACGCTCGACCAGAACATCAACGCGCTCGCGGTGCTGGTGTCGCGGCCGCCGGAGAGCGTACGCGTCGCCGGCGGCTCGCTCAACGCGGTTGCGATTCCGCGCGTCACGCCGGGCCTGCCGTCCGAATTGCTCACCCAGCGTCCGGATATCCGCCGGCAGGAAGCGCAGCTTGCATCCGCCACCGCAAATGTCGGCAGCGCGCGGGCGCAGTTCTTCCCAAGCATCCAGCTGACCGGAACGGGCGGCTACCAGAGCCAGGCGCTGGTCTCTCTGTTCCAGCCGCATGCGGCGTTCTTCAACCTGGTCGGCAGCATGACCCAGCCGATCTTCGACGGCGGCCGGATCCTCGGAAATTTCGAGAACATGAAGGCGCGGCAGGACGAGCTGTTGCAGACCTACCGCAAGACGGTGGTGCAGTCATTCACCGACGTCGACAACGCGCTGGTCGCAATTCGCGAGACCACGCGACGGCTGCAGCTGCAGCGCGACGTGCTGTCGTCGTCGCGGCGCGCCTTCGACCTGGCCGAGCAGCAGCTCAAGGCCGGCACCGCCGACATCGTAACTGTGTTAAATACGCAGCTGACCCTGTTCCAGGCGGAAGATGCTTATTCCCAGGCCCAGCTGGCCCGGCTATTGGCGATCGTGAGCCTGTATCAGGCCTTGGGGGGCGGCTGGGAACCGAAGATGGAAAGACCGGTCGATGCTCTTTAAGCCTGACTCGACGGACGACGAGAAAAGCACTGCCCCGCGCAAGCGCAGCCTGGTCTCGCGCGTGCTTGGACGCATGGTGTCGCTGCTCATCACGCTCGTGATCCTTGGCGGCCTCGGCTATCTCGGTTGGCTCGCTTTCCAGCCCAAGCAAAATGGAGGCGGCGGCCGCGGCGCGGGCGCGCGGCCGGACCTGCCGGTGCCGGTGCTTGCGGCCACGCCGCAGGTGCATGACGTGCCTGTTTATCTCGACGGCGTCGGCTCGGTGAGGGCGCTGAACACCGTGATCGTGCGCTCGCAGGTCGACGGCAAGCTGCTCAAGGTGAATTTCGTCGAGGGCCAGGACGTCAAGAAGGACGACGTTCTGGGCGAGATCGATCCGGCGATCTATCAAGCGCAATACGACCAGGCGGTGGCCACGAAGGCCAAGGACGAAGCGCTGCTCGCCAATCAGAAGATCGACCTCGCCCGCTATGAGCAACTCGCCGCCACCAACGCGGGTTCCAAGCAGCAGGCCGATACGCAGCGCGCGCTGGTCGCGCAGCAGCAGGCCATCATCAAGGCCGATCAGGCCCAGATTGATAATGCGCGCACTACGCTCGGCTACACCAAGATCGTCGCGCCGATCGCGGGGCGCGCCGGCCTGCGCCAGGTCGACCAGGGCAATATCATCCACGCCTCCGACACCACGGGGCTCGTGATCCTGACCCAGCTGCAGCCGATCGCGGTGTGGTTCAGCCTGCCGCAGCAGCAGATCATGCGGGTGAACGCCGCGGCCGCGAAGGGCCAGCTCGCCGTCGACGTGTTCGGCAATGACGGCGTCACCGTGATCGATACCGGCAAGTTGACCGGCATCGACAACCAGGTCGATCCGACCACCGGCACGCTGAAGCTGAAGGCGGAGTTGCCGAATGCCAGCTACCAGCTTTGGCCCGGCCAGTTCGTCAATGTCCGCCTCAAGGTCGAGACCCTGCCGCAGGCGATCGTGGTGTCGACCTCGGCGGTGCAGCGCGGTCCGGCCGGGACTTTCAGCTATGTGATCGGTGCCGACAACATCGTCACCGCCAAGCCGGTCACGGTCACGCAGCAGAACGAGCATGAGGCTGTCATCGCCAGCGGCCTGACCACGTCGGACCGTGTCGTGACGACGGGTTTTGCCAATCTCGCGGACGGATCGAAGGTCGTGGTCGGCAAGGACGACGGGCCGCCGGCCGCCGATCTCGCGCCGCGCAAGCGCAGCCGCAATCCCGACGGCAAGAATCCCGACAGCAAGCGCGGGGCGCAAGGCGACGGCTCCAGCAAGGATCAAGGCAAAGACCAAGGCAAAGACCAAGGCAAAGACCAAGGCAAAGACCAAGGCAAAGACCTGGGCAAGGACGGCCAGCAGAACGGGCAGGGCAAGAACGGCGAGCATCGCGGCCAGCGCGAGCATAGCGAAGGCGATCAGAAGGGGCAGGCCGGGCCGACGCCCGCGGCGGGGGGCGAACAGTCGGGCGGCGCACCGAAGGCGCAGCCATGACCGGCATCCTGACCTCGTAATGTCCGACCTTACAGCGAGCACGCAGCCATGAGCGTCTCCGAACCGTTCATCCGCCGGCCGATAGCCACCTCGCTGCTCGGCATTGCCCTGATGATCGGCGGCGCGCTGGGCTATTGGGCGTTGCCGGTCTCGGCACTGCCGCAGGTCGATTTCCCGACCGTGCAGGTGACGACGCAGTTGCCCGGTGCAAGCCCTGACGTGGTGGCCTCGCTGATCACGGCGCCGCTGGAGCGGCAGCTCGGGCAGATCCCGTCGCTGTCGTCGATGAACTCGACCAGTTCGTTCGGCGTCAGCCAGATTTCGCTGCAGTTCGACCTCAACCGCGACATCGACGGCGCCACCCAGGACGTCCAGGCGGCGATCAATGCCGCGGCGGGCATCCTGCCGAAGACCCTGCCGTACCCTCCTGTCTACGCCAAGGTGAACCCGGCGGATGCGCCGGTCATGACCCTGGCGCTGACCTCGGACACGATCTCGCTGCGGGCGATGAGCGATCTCGCCGACACCATCCTCGGCCAACGGCTGAGCCAGATTTCCGGCGTCGGCCGGGTCTCGATCCTTGGCGGCTTGAAGCCCGCGGTGCGCGTGCAGGCGGATTTGGCCCGGCTCGCGGCCTATGGCATCGCGATGGAGGATTTGCGCAACGCAATTGCGGGCGCCAACGTGTCGGGGCCGAAGGGATCGCTCGACGGCGCCCAGCAATCCTACACCATCGCCGCCAACGACCAGATCGCCGCCGCCGCCGCCTACCGGCCGATCATCATCGCCTATCGCAACGGCTCGCCGGTCACGATCGGCGACGTCGCACAGATCGTCGACGGGCTCGAGAACGACCGCACCGGCGGTTGGTATCAGGGCACACCGGCGGTGATCATCGATATCCAACGCCAGCCCGGCGCCAACGTCATCGACGTCGTCCAGCAGATCCGGGCCGAAATCCCGCGGCTGCAGCGGTCGGTCCCGGCCGGCGTCAAGCTGACCGTGGTCTCCGACCGCACGGTGACGATCCGCGCCTCGGTCCACGACGTGCAGTTCACGCTGATCCTGAGCGTCGTGCTGGTGACGCTGGTGGTGCTCTTGTTCCTGCGGTCGCTGCGCGCGACCTTGATCGCCGGCGTCGCGCTGCCGCTGTCGCTGATCACGAGCTTCGGCATCATGTATTTCGCCGGCTTCAGCCTCGACAATCTGTCGCTGATGGCGCTGACCATCGGAACCGGCTTCGTGGTCGACGACGCCATCGTCATGATCGAGAACATCGTCCGCCACATGGAAGGCGGCGAGACGGTTATGGAGGCCTCGCTGAAAGGCGCCAGCGAGATCGGCTTCACCGTGATCTCGCTGACGGTGTCGCTGATCGCGGTGTTCATCCCGCTGCTGTTCATGTCCGGCCTGGTCGGCCGCATGTTCCGCGAGTTCGCGCTGACCTTGACGATCGCGGTCGTGACCTCGGCGATCGTCTCGCTGACGCTGACGCCGATGATGTGTTCGCGGTTGCTCAAGAACATCCACGAGGAGATGGCGGTCCCGGGCCTGGCTGCGGTCAGCCGCTTCATCGACCGGATGGTGGAGTTCTATCATCGGACGCTGCTCTGGGTGCTGCGGCGCCAGCGCGCGACGCTGCTGGTGACGTTTGCGACCATCGCGCTGACGCTCGTGATGTATGTGCTGGCGCCGAAGGGCTTTCTGCCGCTGCAGGATACCTCCTCGATCACGGCGGTGACCGAGGCCGGCCCCGACGTCTCGTTCGCGGAGATGCAGCGGCGGCAGGGCGCCGTCTCCGACCTGATCAAGGCCGATCCTGACGTGGTCGGTGTGGTCTCGGTGATCGGCTCGGGCTCGGTCAATCCGACCACCAATGTCGGCCGTCTGGTGATGACGCTGAAGCCGCTCGACCAGCGGCGCGACGGCGTCGTCGAGGTGATCGAGCGGCTCAAGCAGAAGGTCGCGACGGTGCCCGGCATGACCGTCTACTTCCAGCCGGTGCAGGACGTTCAGATCTCGACCCAGTCCAGCCGCTCGCAATACCAGTATACGTTGACCGCGACCGATGCCGCCGAGGTATCGCAATGGGCGCAAAAGCTCGTCGCCGAGATGCGGCGCGACCCGATCTTCCGCGATGTCTCCTCGGAGGCGCAGGACGGGGGCTTGCGCGCCGCGCTCGACGTCAACCGCCAGCGCGCCGGCCAGCTCGGCGTCAATCTGCAGGGCGTCACCGACACGCTGAACGACGCCTTCGCGCAGCGGCAGATCTCGACGATCTACGGCCAGGCCAACCAGTACCGCGTGGTGCTCGAGGCGCTGCCGATGTACCAGCGCGACCCGTCGATCCTGGACAAACTCTATCTGCCGGGAGCCAATGGCGCACAGGTGCCGCTGTCGGCGGTGGCGACGCTGGTCCGCACCACGGCGCCGCTCGCGATCTCGCACCAGGCGCAATTCCCGTCGGTTTCGCTCAGTTTCAACCTCGCGCCGGGTGAGGCGCTGGGCGATGCGGTCGAGGCGGTGAAGGCGATCGAGACCAGGATCGGAATGCCCGGCAGCATCGTCGGCATCTATTCCGGCGACGCCGCCGAATTCGCGCGTTCGCTCGCCGGCCAGCCCTGGCTGATCCTGGCTGCGATCATCACGATCTACATCGTGCTCGGTGTGCTCTACGAGAGCTACATCCATCCGATCACGATCCTGTCGACGCTGCCCTCGGCCGGCGTCGGCGCCATCCTTGCCTTGATGCTGTGCGGGCAGGACCTCTCGGTGATCGGCCTGATCGGCATCATCCTGTTGATGGGCATCGTCAAGAAAAACGCGATCATGATGATCGACTTCGCGCTGGAGGCCGAGCGCCACAAGGGCATGTCGTCCTATGACGCCATCGTGCAGGCCTGCCTGTTGCGCTTCCGTCCGATCATGATGACGACGCTGGCGGCGCTGTTCGGCGCGCTGCCGCTCGCGATCGAAAGCGGCACCGGCGCCGAGTTACGGTTTCCGCTCGGCATCTCGATCATCGGCGGCCTGCTGCTCAGCCAACTGCTGACGCTCTACACCACGCCGGTGATCTATCTGGCGCTCGACCGGCTCAACCGCCGGATCGAGAAGGCGGTGCCGGAGGCCGGGCCACGCGGCCCGCCGATCGCAGGCGCCACCGAGGGCATGCAGTGATCTCGATCTCGGAGCCCTTCATCCGCCGGCCGGTGGGCACCACCTTGCTGGCGATCGGGCTGTTCCTGGTCGGGATCGTCGCCTACGAATTTCTGCCGGTGTCGTCGGTTCCGAATGTCGACTTCCCGACCATCCGCGTGTCGGCGTCCCGTCCCGGCGCCGATCCGTCGGTGATGGCTTCGACCGTCGCCGCGCCGCTGGAGCGCAAGCTCGGCACCATCTCGGGCGTCGACCAGATCACCTCGACGAGTTCGCTCGGCACGACAAGCATTCAGGTGCAGTTCTCGATCGGCCGCAACATCGACCGCGCCGCGCGCGACGTGCAGGCCGCGATCAATGCCTCGCTCGCCGATCTGCCGAGCGACCTGCCGTCGCTGCCCAAGTTCCGCAAGGCCAACCCGGCCGCGGCGCCGGTGTTCGTGCTGGCGCTGACCTCGAAGACGATCTCGACCAGTGCGATGTACGACGTCGCCGACACCGTGCTGGCGCAGCGCATCTCGCAGGTGCCGGGGGTCGGCGAGGTCACCGTCAGCGGCGCCGACCAGCCGGCGGTACGCATCGCGCTCAATCCGGTGTCGCTGGCCAATGCCGGGATCGCGACCGATGACGTCCGGCAGGCGATCATCAATGCCAATCCGCTGGGCCCCGTCGGCATCTTCAATGGCGACCGGCTGGCCGAGACGCTCTCGATCAACAAGCAGATGCGCACCGCGGCCGAGTTCCGCGACATCGTCATCAAGAGCTCGAACGGCAATTTCGTCCGCCTCTCTGACGTCGCCGAGGTCGAGGATTCCGTCCGCAACTCGCGCTCGATCGCCTGGTTCAACAAGCAGCCGGCAGTGCTGATCCAGATCACCAAGCAGGGCGACGCCAACGTCATCGAGACCGTCGACAGCGTCCGCAGGATGCTGCCGGAACTGAGGAAGTGGATCCCGGCCGGCGTCGAGATCTCGACACTGGTCGATCGCACCGGAACGATCCGCGCCAGCGTCCAGGACATGCAGTTCACGCTGCTGGCGACCGCCATGCTTGTCATGGTCGTGGTGTTCGTGTTCCTTCGCCGGATCGTGCCGACGATCGCCGCCGGCGTCTCGGTGCCGCTGGCGCTGGCCGGCACCTGCGCCGGGATGTGGCTCGCCGGCTTCTCGATCGACAATCTGTCGCTGATGGCGCTCGCGATCTCGGTCGGCTTCGTGGTCGACGACGCCATCGTGATGATCGAGAACATGTACCGCAATCTCGAGCAGGGCATGGCGCCGTATCCGGCCGCGGTCGAGGGCGCCAAGCAGATCAGCTTCACGGTGCTGTCGATCTCGCTGTCGTTGATCGCGGCCTTCACGCCGCTGATCTTCATGGACGGGATCGTCGGCCGGCTGCTGCGGGAGTTCTCGCTGACCCTGACCTTTGCCATCATCGTGTCGACCCTGGTGTCGGTGACGATCACGCCGATGATCTGCGCGCACTACATCAAGGAGGCGACCTCGGATCACGCCACCTGGTACGACCGCGCCATCGAAGGCGCGCTGTCGCGGGTGGTGGCGTTCTATGCGTCGACCTTGCGGAGTGTGCTCGGATACCCCTGGCTGACGATGGTGGTGTTCACCGCAACCGTCGCGCTGACGGTGGTGCTCTACTACAAGACGCCGAAGGGCTATTTCCCGACCGACGACAGCGGTTTTGTGATCGGCTCGACGCGGGCGTCGGCGGATATCTCGTTCCAGGCGATGCTCCAGTCGCAGCAGCGGCTCGCCGACATCGTGATGGCCGATCCGGCGGTCGCCGGCATCGGCTCGTCGGTCGGCTCCGGCGGCGGCCCGGGCGGCGCCACCTCGAACCGCGGCACCATGTTCATCAGCCTGAAGCCGCCGGAGGAGCGGGGAGGCATGTCGACCGCACAGGTGATCGACCGGCTGCGCCGCAATTTGTTCATGGTGCCGGGCATTCGGCTGTTCATGTTCGCTGCCCAGGACATCCGCACCGGCGGCCGGCAGAGCGATTCCGACTATCAGTACACGCTCTCTTCGACCGATCTTGATCTGTTGCAGAAATGGGCGCCGCTGGTCGCCAAGCGCATGGAGACGGTGGAGGGCATCACGGATGTCTCGTCCGATCGCGATCCCGGCGGCCTGCAGCTCAACCTCGTGATCGACCGCAAGATCGCCTCCAGCCTCGGCGTCCGCGTCCAGGACATCGACAACGCGCTCAACAACGCGTTCTCGCAGCGGCAGATCTCGTACATCTATACGCAGCGTAACCAGTACGTCGTGGTGCTCGAGATCGATCCGAAATTCCAGAGTGATCCGTCGAACCTCGAGCGAATCTACGTCGCCGGCGCCAATGACGTGCAGGTGCCCCTATCGACCCTCGTGCACACCCAGCGCGGCCTGTCGGCGCTCGCGGTCTATCACTCCGGCGGTTTCCCCTCGACGACGGTGTCGTTCAACCTGCTGCCGGACGTGCCGCTGGAGGTGGCGACGACGAACATCCAGCGGGCGGTCGACGAGCTGCATATGCCTGAGGGGATTCACGGCAGCTTCGACGGCAATGCCGGCGACTTCAACAAGACCAGCGGGCGGCAGCCGCTGCTGATCCTTGGCGCGCTGATCGCAATGTATATCGTGCTGGGGGTGCTCTACGAGAGCCTGGCGCACCCGATCACGATCATCTCCACACTGCCTTCGGCCGGCCTCGGCGCCTTGCTGGCGCTCCAGGTCACCAACACGCCACTGACGGTGATCGCGTTCGTCGGCATTATCCTGCTGATCGGCATCGTCAAGAAGAACGGCATCATGATGGTCGACTTCGCACTCGAGGCCGAGCGGCATCAGGGGCTGTCGTCACGGGATGCAATCTTCGAAGCCTGCCGGGCCCGTTTCCGCCCGATCCTGATGACGACCATGGCCGCGCTGTTCGCCGGCATTCCGCTGGTGATCGCGACCGGCCCGGGCACCGAGTTGCGCCGGCCGCTCGGCATCACCATCATCGGTGGCCTGTTCGTGTCGCAGATCCTGACGCTCTACACCACGCCGGTGATCTATCTGCTGATCGACCGGCTGCGCCGGCGCCGCGAGCCTTCAGGCGTGCACGCGCCGGCGGAATAGGTTGAATTGTACGGCTCCGCGCGCGTATAGCGAAGCGATGTCCGACCCGACCGAAGCAAAGCCAGATATTGCCGACGAGATCGAGGATTGCCCGCATTGCGGCAAGCCACTGCCGCTGTGCATCTGCGACAGCGTCACGCCCATCGAAAGCCGCGTCCAGATCCTGATCCTGATCCATCCGCAGGAGCAGGACAGGGCGCTCGGCACCGCGCGGCTGCTGGCGCGGCATTTCGAGCCCGCCGTGGTCCGGATCGGGCTGTCCTGGCCGAGCCTCGCCAAGGCGCTCGGCCGGCCGGTGCCCGATCCGTCACGCTGGGCGGTGCTCTATCTCGGCTCGGCCAAGGTCGAAGACCTCGATACCGATGCCGAGATCGTCGCGATCAACCGTAAGGGCGAGCTCGAGCCGCATCAGCGGGCGATCCTCTCCGACATCGAGGGCATCGTCCTGCTCGACGGCACCTGGAGCCAGGCCAAGGCGCTGTGGTGGCGCAATGCCTGGATGCTGAAGTGCCAGCGGGTGATTCTCGGACCGAAACGGCCCTCGCGCTACGGCAAGCTGCGTCGGGAACCGAGGCGCGACGGTCTGTCGACCATCGAGGCGGCCGCGATCCTGCTGGCCGGGTTGCAGAAGCGGCCGGATATTGCCGCAACCTTAGCCGATAGTTTCGACCGGATGCTGGCGAGATTCAGCGAAGTGCAGGCCAAAATGCCGGAATTGGCGCCAAAACCCAAGAAGCGGGACTTCCGGAGGCGCCGGCGTTAATTGCGCGATTGGTTGCCTATCGAAGAGAGGGCGTATATGAAGTCCGCCGCAAGGGGCCACGTGGCGGAGTGGTTACGCAACGGTCTGCAAAACCGTGTACACCAGTTCAATTCTGGTCGTGGCCTCCACTCATCTCATCAATGGCTTGCAGCCAACAAATGAGAAGCCGCATCAGCTCGCGGCGTACCAACCTTCAGGAAACGGAATCAGCGGCCACGGCGCCTGGTTGTCATTGGCAGCGCGCGGTGGCGGCTGAATGCGGGGCGAAGGCTGGGCCACGAAATCCTCCTGAGCAATAGGCGCGATCGCCGTTCGCACGGCGTCAAGCAGCAGATCAAATTCGACTTCGCTCATCGCGCTCTCCGAGGTTCGAGAGCGCCATGGTCGCAAAACTGTCTTCGGTCGGGATTGAGCGATTCGTTCGAATTTTATGAAAAGAACGATGGCGCCCGCTTTGGTTAATAAATGACTGATGACCCCTTGGGGAACCTAGGTCGGCATGGCCGCACCTCGTGTGAGACAAATCACATGTTTCGAAAAACTCTTCCCGGAATTCCCGGCAATATTCATAGCCTTCAAATATCGCAGGAATTTTAGGGAGACGTGACAATGAAAGCGAGCATTGCAGAACCGTCGCCAGCCGCATCTCGCATCGATCCTCGACTCTTGCTGACATGGTTCGCCAGCAGGACAGCGCTGGGCCCCGTGGGCAGTTCCCAAACGGCGTAGGTCGTCTACGCCAGCTGTCTATCGCCTCTGCGCAGCGGAAATTCCCGACGCGCCTTCGCGACCGCGATCATGCCAGCCTGGTGAGGTCGTCCGGCAACATGGTCTTGAATTGGGTCAGCACCTGCCGCGCCTTCTTCGGTGGCAAGGTGATCGCGTGTCGGACGGCCGCGGCGATCAGCGTCATCGTCAATCCCGAGAGCGTGGCGAGGGTGGCGGCCGGCATGTCGGGCGCAACCCGCTTGACGGTGTCGGACAACAGGCCTGAGAGCACGGCCATGTCGTCTGCATCGAGCTTTTGCAGGGCACGGTCGGCCTGCGTTGCCTGCCAGATGTCGCGCATGACAGGCTCACGCATGAACATCTCGTAGTAGCTGTCGACGATCCGGCAGAGCGCCGGGTGCAGGTCGCGTGCGGCCGCAACTTCGGCCAGATCGCGCCTGACGCAATCACGCCCGACGGCGTTATGCCGTTCCGCCAGCGTGCCGATGATGGCGGCCTTGTCCGGGAAATATTGATAGAGCGAGCCGAATGCGACTCCGCTGCGTTCGACGATGTCGCTCATGCGGAACGCCTCGCTGCCCTTTTCCGCCATGATCTCGGTCGCGCAGGCGAGGATGCGCTCGAAGCGCTCGCGGCTGCGCTGCTGCGTCGGGGCAAGCCGCGCCAGTCCGGGCGGAGCGGCTTCCGTCGCCGGCGCGGCCTTTCGTCTCGCCATCTCTGTCCTCCGCAAACGGGGTTGACGTTTCCAATACGAGAGTCTATCGCATTTTACAAATACGAGTATCTCTCGCATTTGGAGGTGGAGCGATGCGCAATATCCTGACCTCGGGCTTGCTGTGGTTTTCTGCACTCGGCTGCGGCCTGCTTGCCGGGCTTTATTTCGCGTTCTCGGCTTTCGTCATGACCGCGCTCGGCCGGATAGATCAGGCCGCCGGCATCTCGGCGATGAACGCGATCAGTGTCGACATCGTGCGCTCGCTGTTCATGCCGGTCTTCCTCGGCACCACGCTGTCCTGCGCGGCGCTGGTGGTGCTCGGCGCGCTGCGCTGGCAGGAGCCGGGTGCAATTGCGATGATTTGCGGCGGCGCCCTCTACGTGGTCGGCATGTTCATCGTCACTGTTGTCTTCAACGTGCCGCTGAACGATCAGCTTGCGGCGGTCGATCCCGCGAGCGCTGCGGCTGCGCCGGTCTGGGCGCGCTATCTGACCGATTGGACCATCTGGAACCACGTCCGGACCATCGCCTCGCTTGCGGCGACCACGCTGTTCATCGTCGCCATCGCCGCGCGATAGCGCGTTCTCCGGTTCAATCGACGGGGCGGGGCGCGCGCTTCGCATTTTGTGCACGATCTGTACTCGTAGGGCACGGTCGCTAAGGAAGTGGCGCCGCACGCCGATGTGCTGCCGACCGCCAGGACGAAGGCTGCGTCTGGAACATCAAGGTCGACTGGGCGAATTACGACGAGTCGGTGCTGTGGAAGAACGTCAACCTCTGCAGGCTGAACGTTCTGCGGCTGCGCTACGACCCCGGCACCAAGACCACCTCGTTCACCGCGGAATGATGGCGGGGGCGGGTGGTGTCTCGGGGAATCACGGCGCCGCGCCAATGCCGCGCCGTTGGTCCATCCGGGCGCCGGCGGTGCGGATGCTGGGACAGCCGGGACAGGCCTGCTTCTCTCTGGGACGCCGGCAAACCCTTGCACCGCAGGGGTTTACCGTCCCGCGCTAAAGTTTCGCCGGAGGCCCATTTGGTTCTTTGCAAGCCCGAAAGGCTTTGTTATACGCTGCCGGCTCGCGAACGTTTTGTTCGCCTATTCCTCGGTAGCTCAGCGGTAGAGCATTCGACTGTTAATCGAATGGTCGCTGGTTCGAATCCAGCCCGGGGAGCCAGCTTGCTGGCCCCATCAACATCCATCACCAGATCACAAGCCTGTGGTTCGCCGCAGACAGGCAAAAATCGTCGTCAAATCGACTCAATAGCCGTCGACACTTCGTCTCGCCGGGTCTTGAGAGGTGATTTTGATGGCGATTAACCTGATCGACCTGTCGATGCCGCAGCCGACGCTGGTTCCGAACGATGCCCCCGACATCAGTGATGATGAGTGCGTTCGCCTGCTCGCAAAAGCGGTGGAGGAACACGATTCCGAGCATCTCGACGAAGTAGCCCGCCTGATCGGCCGGCTTGCCGTCACGATCGAATAGGCTGCACGGCGGAGCGCGTTCCGGGAGCATTTTTTGCGCGCGCAACGCGTGTTGCGTTTTGGCGGAGCTTGTTCCAAAAGATGGCCCTGTTCTAGCTTTCTCCAGCGGCAATGCCGCGACTTGCAGGGTCCCGCCAATGACCGGTTTTTCGACCGCGCGCCAGTACATGGTCGATGGTCAGGTGCGTCCGAGCGACGTGACCGATGATCGTATTCTCGATGCCATGCTGACCGTGCCGCGCGAGGTATTCGTGCCGGCCAGCAAGCAGGCGCTTGCCTATCTGGATCTCGATCTCGATGTGACCGAGGGCGGCGCGGTGCGGCGCTACCTGATTACGCCGGCGCTGCTTGCCAGGATGCTGCAGGCCGCCGAGATCAAGGCCACCGATCGTGTGCTGGTGGTCGGCTGCGCAACGGGCTACGCCGCCGCCGTCGTGGCGCGCTTTGCCGCGGAGGTCAGCGCGACCGAGGGCGATCCGGCGCTTGCCGCAAAAGCGACCGCCGCGTTGGCCCAGCTCGGCGTCCAGAATGTGACCGTCAAGACCGCAGCGGCCGCCGACGGCGATGCCGCGGGGGCGCCGTTTGACGTCATCGTTCTCAACGGTGCCACAGCCGTTGTTCCGACCGGGCTGTTCGGCCAGCTCAAGGAGGGGGGGCGGCTGGTCGGGGTGTTCGGCCTGACGCCGCCGCCACGCGCCACCCTCGTGACTCACTCCCACGGGGATTTCGGACATCGCGAGCTGTTCGATGCCACCGCCCCCGTGCTGCCCGGGTTCGAGCAGCTTCCCGCCTTCGTCTTCTGACGGCTACTGCGCTGCGCTAGCTGAAAAAATCCCGTTCTGAATCAGAAGTGTGGCCCGTTTGCCCCATGTGAAGAGTTTCCACCGTGTTCCGTTGCGGGGTAGTTCCGTTGCCCTTAGCTGCGGACTAAGGTGAGGCGGGACTCACTTCGTCTGAAGCGACCGCCGGGCTGACTTGCTTGTGGGAGACGGCGACTACAATGATTGGATTACCGGGGATGCGTGGGGTGAAGGTTGTCACCGCGGCTGCGACTGCCGTCCTTCTGTTGGCTGAGCTGGGCCCCGTGCCCGCGCTCGCCGATACTATCGAGGCCGCGCTGGTGCGGTCCTACCAAAACAATCCTCAGCTGAACGCGCAACGCGCGCTGGTGCGGGCGACTGACGAAAACGTTCCGCAGGCGCTGTCTGGCTATCGTCCGAGGGCCTCGCTGACCGTGGGTGGTGGGTATCAATACACCGACCAACAGCCGACGGGCATCAAGGACTCGATCAAGGGCACTCAAAATCCGGCCAGTGCCGGCCTGACGGTGAGCCAGTCGCTGTTCAACGCGCAGACCCCGCACAAGGTGCGCGCGGCCGAAAGCCAGGTCTCGTCGGCACGCGAAGGTCTGCGCGTGCTCGAGCAGACCGTCATCCTGAGCGCGGCCACGATCTACATGGACTATCTGCGCGACTCGGCGATCGTCGAGGTCCAGCGCAGCAACACGCGCGTGCTGGAACAGACGCTGAAGCAGACCCAGGACCGCTTCAATGTCGGCGAGGTGACGCGGACCGACGTCGCGCAATCCGAGGCGCAGCTTGCGGCCGGCAGAACCCAGCAGCTCACCGCGGAATCGAACCTGACGACGACGCGATCGAATTTCCGCCGCATCATCGGCAACGAACCGCAGAACCTTGCGCCCGGCGCGCCGGTCGACCGCTTCCTGCCGGCGACGCTTGCGGCCGCCGTCGAGCTTGGCCTGACCCAGAATCCGAACGTCACCTCCGCGATGTTCGGCGTCGACGTCAATTTCCTGCAGACCAAGGTTGCCGAGGGCGCGCTGCTTCCGACTGTTGGCTTGCAGGCGACGGTGACCGAAGGCTACCAGCAGCAATTGTCGGTGAACCGCCTCTTCAATGCCGCGGCCAACGTTCAGATCTCGGTGCCGATCTATCAAGGCGGCACGGAGTACTCGCTGATCCGGCAGTCCAAGGAATCGCTGGCGCAGCAGCGCCTCGTTCTGGAGCAGACCCGCGATCAGGCCCGCGCCAACGTCGTTACCGCATGGGGCCAGCTGGTCGCCGGCAAGTCGCAGGTGGCATCGGCCCAGGCGCAGGTGACTGCGTCCGAGATTGCGTTGAACGGCGTGCGCGAAGAAGCCAAGGCTGGTCAGCGCACCACGCTCGACGTGCTCAACGCGCAGCAGGCGCTGGTCAACGCGCGCAATGCGCTGGTCACCGCGCAGCACGACCGCGTCGTCGCGTCGTACAACGTGCTGGCCGCCGTCGGTCGGCTGTCGCCGCAGGTGATGGGCCTTTCGACCAACGTCTATGATCCCAGCGTGCATTACCAGCAGGTGCGCGACAACTGGGCCGGCGTGCGCACGCCCGACGGCCGCTAAACGCCCTTAACTTCCAAACACCCTGCACATCATCGTCGCTTGTCGCGCCATGTTTGTGGTTCTGAGTTAATCAGGACCACAAGCAGGCGCGTTTGCTTGCAATCGATAATTGGCCTGACATACCGTTTTGTCGGGCAGCAAGGCGATTCGTGGCGCGCCGGCGTAGCGTGATGAAAGGTGCGACGCCACCTCTGATCACGCTGCAGTGGGCGACACGAAGCTTGCACAAAGCCTTGGGCGGGCTTGATCTGGGGACAAGTCGGGCGGGAGCAATGAAAATCTCCGCCCGCATCATCGGAACCGGCGAATCCTCTTGGGCTTGATGTAAAATAGTTTCGATGTGGAGTCGGAGATGACGCAACCTGCGAAGGTCCAAGAGCCCTCGATGGAGGAGATCCTGGCGTCGATCCGTCGCATCATTGCCGACGACGAGGCAAAGCCGGCTGCGGCCGAGAAGCCTGCGGCTGCCGCGGCAGCGCCGCCGAAGGTCGAGCCACCACCAGCAGCCAAGCCGGCGATGAAGAGCCCGCCGTCACCGGCCGCGAAGGCTGCCGCGCCCGCGCCGAAATCACCGCCGCCTGCGCCGGCACCGGCCAGCAACAGTCAGGACGACATCGATTCGCTGCTCGCCAGCCTCGATGAGGCGACGCCCGCCGCCGAGATCAGGCCGTCGCCGCAGCCCGAAGCCCAACCCGAAGCCGATGTGTTCGAGCTCACCGACGACATGGCGCTGCCGGCCCCGGCCCCCGCACCGTCGTTCCGCAAGGTCGAGCCGCAGGACGATGTCGAGTTCACGGAAGCCCGGACCCGGGCACCGGAACCGGTTCGGGAGCCGCCCGCGATCGAGCCCGCGCCGATGCAGCAGATCATCTCCGGAACCACGATGCGGGCGGTCGAGTCCGCCTTCAACTCGCTGGCCAACACCGTCCTGAGCAACAATGCCCGGACGCTGGAGGATCTGGTCAAGGAGATGCTGCGACCGATGTTGAAGTCCTGGCTGGACGACAACCTGCCGGGGCTGGTTGAGCGGATCGTCAAGGCCGAGATCGAGCGGGTCTCCCGCGGGCGCTAGCTCCGCGCAGGCGGCAATGCTGGCCGCGAGGGCTGGCGGCCTTCATTTCAGCCCCCAAATGCCCAAAACGCCCAAAACGCCGTTTTGACGCGCCGGTCCGGTTGACTTGGTGCGTTCTGGCGGCTTTCTAGCCTTTCCCCAAAGGTCCACAGCGCATTGTCATGATCGAGAAAAACTACCAGCCCGCCGATATCGAGCACCGCATGGCCCAGATCTGGGAGGACAGCGGTGCGTTCAAGGCCGGCCGGCCCGAGCGCAAGGACGCCGCGCCTTTCACCATCGTGATCCCGCCGCCGAACGTGACCGGCTCGCTGCACATGGGTCACGCGCTCAACAACACCTTGCAGGACATCCTGTGCCGCTTCGAGCGGATGCGCGGCCGCGACGTGCTGTGGCAGCCCGGCACTGACCACGCCGGCATCGCCACCCAGATGGTGGTCGAGCGTCAGCTGATGGAACGGCAGGAGCCGGGCCGGCGCGACATGGGCCGCGCCAAGTTCCTCGAGCGGGTCTGGCAGTGGAAGGCGGAAAGTGGCGGCACCATCGTCAACCAGCTCAAGCGCCTCGGCGCGTCCTGCGATTGGTCGCGCGAGCGCTTCACCATGGACGAGGGCCTGTCGCGCGCCGTCGTCAAGGTGTTCGTCGAGCTGCACCGCCAGGGCCTGATCTACAAGGACAAGCGCCTGGTCAATTGGGACCCGAAGCTGCTCACCGCGATCTCCGATCTCGAAGTGCAGCAGGTCGAGGTCAGGGGCCATCTCTGGTACCTGCGCTATCCGATCGAGGGCCGGACTTTCAATCCTGAGGATCCAAAGTCGTTCATCGTGGTCGCGACGACGCGTCCCGAGACGATGCTGGGCGACACCGCGGTCGCGGTGCATCCGGACGACGAGCGCTACACCGATCTGGTCGGCCAGCATGTCATCCTGCCGCTGGTCGGCCGCCGGATTCCGATCGTCGCCGACGACTACTCCGATCCCGAGAAGGGCTCGGGCGCGGTCAAGGTGACGCCGGCGCACGACTTCAACGACTTCGAGATCGGCAAGCGCCACGGCCTGCCGCAGATCAGCGTGCTCGACCAGGAAGGCTGCCTCAGCCTCTCCGGCAACGAGGATTATCTGCGCGGCCTGCCGGTGGGTGCTGACGAGTTCGCGACGGAGTTTCAGGGGATAGAGCGCTTCACGGCGCGCAAGAAGATCGTGGCGCGGCTGGAGGAGTTCGGCTTCCTCGAGCGGATCGAGCCCAACACCCACATGGTGCCGCATGGCGACCGCTCCGGCGTCGTGATCGAGCCGTATCTCACCGACCAGTGGTATGTCGACGCCCACACGCTGGCGCAGCCGGCGATCGCGGCGGTGCGCTCCGGCGAAACCACGTTCGTGCCGAGGAACTGGGAAAAGACCTATTTCGATTGGATGGAGAACATCCAGCCCTGGTGCATCTCGCGCCAGCTGTGGTGGGGCCACCAGATCCCGGCCTGGTACGGCCCCGACGGCAAGGTGTTCGTCGCCGAGACCGAGGAGGAGGCGGTCGGCAACGCGCTCGGCTATTACGTCGAGCAGGAAGTCATCACGCCGGAGCAGGGCCACGACATGGCGGTCGACCCCGCCAAGCGCGAGGGCTTCATCACGCGTGATGAAGACGTGCTCGACACCTGGTTCTCGTCGGCGCTGTGGCCGTTCTCGACGCTGGGCTGGCCGGACGATGCGCCGGAAGTCGCGCGCTATTACCCGACCAACACGCTGGTGACGGGCTTCGACATCATCTTCTTCTGGGTCGCCCGCATGATGATGATGGGCCTCCATTTCATGAAGGAGGCGCCGTTCTCGACCGTCTACATCCACCGTCTCGTCCGTGACGAGAAGGGCGCCAAGATGTCGAAGTCGAAGGGCAACGTGATCGATCCGCTCGGCGTGATCGACGAATACGGCGCCGACGCGCTGCGCTTCGCGCTGACCCGCGAGGCGGCGCAGGGCCATGACATCCGTCTGTCGCCGCATCTCGTCGAAACCAACCGCAACTTCGCGACCAAGTTCTGGAACGCCTGCCGCTTCGCCGAGATGAACGAGTGCGTGAAGCCGGACGGCTTCGATCCGAAGGGCGCCAAGGAGACGTTGAACCGCTGGATCGCGCACGAGACCTCGCGCGTCACCCGCGAAGTGACCGAGACGATCGAGGATCATCGCTTCAACGATGCGGCGGCTGCAATCTACCGCTTCGTCTGGAACGTGTTCTGCGACTGGTATCTCGAGCTGGCAAAGCCGGTGCTGATGGGGGAGGAGGGCGCCGCCAAGGCCGAAACGCGGGCCATGATCGCCTGGACGCGCGATGAGATCCTCAAGCTGCTGCATCCGTTCATGCCCTTCATCACCGAAGAGCTGTGGGCCGTGACGGCAAAGCGCGACGGCCTCCTGGTGCTGGCGCCCTGGCCGCGCAAATCGGGCGTGACCAGCGAGCAGCTGGCGGCGATCGCCACTGCGGGGCCGGTGGTCGATCCGATCATTCCGCCTGTCATTGCCGCGCTCGACGCCGATGAGTTCAGCGATCCCGCGGCCGAGGCCGAGATCGGCTGGGTGGTCGATCTCGTCACCGCGATGCGCTCGGTGAAGGCGGAGATGAACATCCCGCCGTCGACGCTGACGCCGCTGGTGATCGTGACCAGTTCCGATGAAACACGGGATCGCGCGCAGCGCTGGAACGACACCATCAAGCGCCTCGCGCGATTGTCGGACATTTCCTTCGCGGACGCTGCGCCGGAGGGCGCCATGCAGCTGCTGGTGCGCGGCGAAGTCGTCGCGCTGCCGTTGAAGGGCGTGATTGATCTGGCCGCCGAACGGGCGCGGCTGGAGAAGGAGCTCGGCAAGGCCGATGCCGACATCAAGCGGGTCGACGCAAAACTGTCCAACGAGAAGTTCGTCGCCAACGCGCCGGAAGAGCTGGTCGAGGAAGAGAAGGAAAAGCGCGCCGCTGCGCAGGAGCGCCGGACCAAGATTCTCGAGGCGATCGAGCGGTTGAAGAAGGCGTCATAGGCTAAGGCTGTGACGCTCAGAACCGCTTGCTGAGGAATTTCGATCCCTTCAGCCCGTAGCGCCAGGGCAGCTCGACGGCCTTGGTGATGCCGATCCGCAGTCCGGTGACGATGTCGGGCGTCTCCAGCCGCGCGTGGAGCGCGATCGGCGGACGGTCGAGCGGCAGCTCGCTGTGGGCGATGGTGATGCCGAGCGCCTCGCAGAGCTTGCCCGGCCCCGAGCACAGCGCGCGTTCGTCTTCCAGACCGCGCCGCCGGCGCATCGCGGCCAGCCCATGGGTTGGCTCGAGCGCGCGGATCAAGACCGCGCTCGCCGAGCCCGGCTGCTCGCAGACGAGGTTGACGCACCAATGGATGCCGTAGGAGCGGTAGACATAGGAGAAGCCCGGCGGGCCGAACATCACCTGGTTGCGCGGGGTCGGCCCGTTGTAGGAGTGCGCCGCCGGTTCGGTGTGATGGTAGGCCTCGACCTCGGTGATGATGCCGCCGACGCCGCCGACCAGGAAGGTCGTTCCGATCAGGTCGGGGGCGACCTCGAGAACGCTGCGATCGAAGAAGGAGCGCTTGAGCGCCTTGCCGAGGCGCGGCGCGGTCGCACGGGTCAAGCGGGGTTTTTGAGCCATTTTGAGGTGGGAATCGGCGTGGAACAGGCCGCAAGACTGCCAATATATGGGCTGGTCTGCTAGGGTCGTGGGGCGGGTTGCGAGCCGCATCAACACCGATTAGCTAAGGTCTTCAGTTTAGGATCATGATCTCCAGCGCAAACCCGTCCCGGGTTTGTCGCGGGAAAACCGGGCTACACTTTTCCGGATCATGCTCGCGCGACTTGCAGGCACCTATGGTCACCATCGTCGACACCGTTTCCACCACCCAGCTCCGCCCGCGCCACCCCGAAAAGGTGAACCGGCCCGATGCCGTGTCGCCGCCGAAGCCGGACTGGATCCGGGTTCGCGCGCCGAACACGCGCGGCTATGCCGATACGCGCAAGATCGTGAAGGAGAACGGCCTCGTCACGGTGTGCGAGGAGGCGGGCTGCCCCAATATCGGTGAGTGCTGGGACAAGAAGCACGCCACTTTCATGATCATGGGAGACACCTGCACCCGCGCCTGCGCGTTCTGCAACGTCAAGACCGGCATGCCCGGCGCGCTCGATGCCCATGAGCCTGAACACGTTGCCGAGGCGGTCTCCAAGCTGGGACTGGCCCATGTCGTCATCACCTCTGTCGATCGCGATGATCTCGCCGACGGCGGCGCCGAGCATTTTGCGCAAGTGATCCGCGCCATCCGCGCGCGCTGCCCGTCCACCACGATCGAGATCCTGACGCCGGACTTCCTGCGCAAGGACGGCGCGCTCGAGCGCGTGGTTGCGGCCAAGCCCGACGTCTTCAACCACAATCTGGAAACCGTGCCGTCGCGCTATCTGACGGTCCGTCCCGGCGCCCGCTATTTCCATTCGATCCGGCTGCTGCAGCGGGTCAAGGAGATCGACCCGACCATCTTCACCAAGTCGGGCATCATGGTCGGCCTCGGCGAAGAGCGCCATGAGGTGCTGCAAGTGATGGATGATCTGCGCTCGGCCGAGGTGGATTTCCTGACCATCGGCCAATACCTGCAGCCGTCCCGCAAGCATCACGCCGTGATGCGCTACGTGACGCCGGACGAATTCGGAGGCTACGAGCGCGTGGCCTATACCAAGGGTTTTCTTATGGTGTCGGCGAGCCCGCTGACACGCTCGTCGCATCACGCCGGCGAGGATTTTGCGAAGCTGCAGGCGGCCCGCACGGCTCGCGGCCGCTAGATTTTGTAAGCGGCGGTAGGCGGGCGCCATCATGCGCCATTGCTCGATCGAGCCTTGACCGAACCTTGGACTGGACCAATGCAGCGCGTTCTGGTGATGGGATCGTCGGGATCCGGCAAGTCGACCTTTGCGCGGCGGCTGTCCACCATGACGGGCATTCCGACCGTGTCGATTGATGCGCTGTTCTGGAAACCGGGCTGGGTCGAATCCGACAAGCACGAATTCGAGCGCCGCATGATCGACGCCGCACGAGAGCCGCGCTGGATCATGGATGGGAACTACATGAAGAGCGGGGCAGGTGAGCTGCGCCGGGAGCTGTCCGATACGATCATCTGGTTCGACCTGCCGCGGTCGACCTGCATGCTCGGAATCCTCGGCCGCATTGCCGGGAGCTATGGCCAGGTTCGCCCCGAGATGGCCGAAGGCTGCCCGGAGAAGATCGACCTGGAATTCTTCCGCTATGTCTGGACCTATCGCCGGCAGCAGCGCCCGAAGCTGATCGAGTATTTTGCGGGCTTGCGCCCCGATCAATCGCTGGTCTGCTTCACCGATCGGGCCCAGGCGGACGATTACCTGAAGCGCCTCGCACTCCGGCAAAACCGTGCGAGTATCCACTGATGCCACGATTCTCCAGCAAGCGGCGGGTCCGCCACACAGCCCCTCAAATGTTCGATCTGGTCGCCGACGTCGAGCGCTATCCGGAATTCGTGCCGCTGTGCCAGGCGCTCAAGATCCGCCAGCGCACGCCCAAGGACGACGGCACCGAAATCGTGGTCGCCGACATGACGGTCTCCTTCAAGCTGGTCAAGGAAACCTTCACCAGCAGGGTGACGCTCGATCGGCCCAACCTGAAGATCCTGGTCGAATACCTGCGCGGCCCGTTCAGCAATCTGGAGAACCGCTGGAGCTTCGAGCCGAAGTCTGAGGCCGAATGCGATGTCGGCTTCTTCCTGAACTACGAATTCAAGAGCCGGATGCTGGCGATGCTGATGGGCTCGATGTTCGACGCCGCCTTCGGGCGGTTTGCCCACGCGTTCGAGAAGCGGGCGGATCAGGTCTACGGCAAGCCGCAGCTCTCGACCTAACGAAGCCGTCTGGCCTTCCTCCCGGAACGCAAATGCCCGGCACAAGGCCGGGCATGACGAGCGACGCGTATGCGCGTTCGCCGAGTTACGGGCAGGAGCGGCGCACGCCGCCGGACGCAATGTAGGTGCCCGAAGCCGGATCGTAGGTGCGGAAGCGCTGGGAGCAATAGGCGTCGTTATTGGCCTTCGCCTGGCTTGCCGCGATGGCGCCACCGATGATCGCGCCGGCTGCGAGGCCGCCGATGATCGCAGCGCCGTTTCCACGGTCGCGATGATAATAACCGTCGCGGTAGCCGTAACCACCCCGATAGCCGTAACGCGGGCCGCCATGCCAATGGCGATACTGCACGTGCTCGACGGAGGTAGGCTGGTCCTGCAAGCGGGCGGCGGGCGCGAGCGGTGCGGCAATCGAGGGGACAACAGTCGACAGCGCCATGGCGCCAGCGGTGATCGCAGCCACGACCAAAGTTCCCAACTTCATCATTTTCTCCTTGTTGTGGGATTTTGCTGTTCGAAGAACAGTTGAAACAGCAGAGTTGGAACAGGAGAAAATGGCGAAGCGCCGTCGTCGTTCCACCTGCGATGGGCGGCACAGGGTCGCAGTTGACAGAGAGTGGTGCGAAGTCGGCGCTTTTGCGCGTTTCGACTCTCTCGTCGACCTATCCGCGCGGCGGCCGCCGCCGTTTCGCGGCGTGGCTTCGCGGCGAACGGGCCACCCGTGGCCGCAACCGGCTGGCGGCCTCGCGGCGGGGCTTTGCGGCCTGCGGCGGGCGCGCAAGCTCCATCAGCATGCGCAACGCTTCGACCACAGAGCGCTGCCGTACCGTGCTGCGGCCGATCGCGCCAAATCGCTGCTCACGGTGAAGGATGCGGCCGTCGCGCGCGGCGACGGCGAAATGCACCAGGCCGACCGGCTTGCCCGGCGTCGCGCCGCCGGGGCCCGCGATCCCGGTGATCGAGACCGAAAGGTCGACGCCGGCCTTCTCCAGCGCACCGATCGCCATCGCGGTCGCGGTTTCCTTGCTCACAGCGCCGAACGTCTCAAGCGTTGCGGCCTTGACGCCAAGCATCACCCGCTTGGCCTCGTTCGAATAGGTGACGAAGCCGCGATCGATCACGTCGGAAGAGCCGGGGATGTCGGTGAGCGCGCCCGCAACCAGGCCGCCGGTGCAGGACTCGGCGGTCGCGATGGTCAGCTTGCGCATCCGGCACAGGTCGAGCAGCGAGCGGGACAGGGCACGAGCGTCGCTGCCGCCCATGTCAGGCACTCCAGCTCTTGTCGTCCCAGGGAAGGCGGATCGTGGCACTCGCGGTCGCCGCGATACCTTCCTCGCGGCCGGTGAAGCCGAGCCGCTCGCTGGTGGTCGCCTTGACCGCCACGCGCGAGATGTGCACGCCGGAGATCTCCGCGATCTTGGCCCGCATCGTGTCGCGCAGCGGACCGATCTTCGGCCGTTCGCAGATCATCGTCACTTCGAGATTGGCGATCCGTCCGCCCCGCGCGGTAACGCGTTCGACGGCGTATTTGAGGAATTGGTCGGAGGAGGCGCCCTTCCACTTGGCGTCGCTCGGCGGGAAATGCGAGCCGATGTCGCCGTCGGCCAGCGCGCCGAGAATGGCGTCGACCAGCGCATGCAGCCCGACATCACCGTCGGAATGGGCCAGGAATCCTTTGGTGTGCGGCACGCGCACGCCGCAGAGCATCACGTGGTCGCCGTCGCCAAAGGCGTGCACGTCGTAGCCGGTGCCGGTCCTGATGTCGCCGAGCTGGCTTGCGAGCCGCGCTTCCTCGCGCACGAAGTCTTCGGGTGTGGTCAATTTCATGTTGGCAAGATCACCTTCAAACGTCGCGACCGTCAATCCCGCCCATTCTGCAAGTGCGGCATCGTCGGTGAAATCGCTGCGGCCCTCGCGCGCGGCGCGACGATGCGCTTCCAATATTACATCGAAACGAAAAGCCTGCGGCGTTTGCGCGATCCTCAAGCGCGCGCGCTCCGGCGTCGCCTCGACGTCGCCGGTATCGCCGGTGAGCTTGATCGTGTCGGTGACGGGAATCACGGGGATCGCAGCGCCGGTCCGGCCGGCCGCAGCGATCGCGCGCGAGATCACGGCTGCGGTGACGAAGGGGCGCGCGGCGTCGTGGATCAGAACGATGTCGGGCTTCTCGCCGGCGAGCGCCTCGAGCCCGGCATGGACCGAGGCCTGCCGGGTCGCACCGCCCGGCGTCGGCGGCTGATGGCGCAGGCTCGCGACGGCTTCATCGAACAGTGCGGCATCATCAGGATTGACCACCGGCTGCACGGCAAACACGTCCGGATGCCCGGAGAACGCCTCCATGGCGCGGTAGATCACCGTCTGTCCGCCGATCGTCCGGTATTGCTTCGGTCCACCGGCGCCGGCGCGCAGTCCACGGCCGGCTGCGACAAGGATAGCGGCGGTACGCTCAGGCTTCGGCATTTTGAACCAGTGACAGACGAATCGGGGATGAGGGGGACGGCGAGGGCCGCCGCGCACAGCCCTTAGCATGACCGCTGCGCAAAAACAGAGCGTTTGCCGATGACTGTGGGAAAAGCAGATTTTGTTGCAGTGCACTTGCGTAGATGGTAGAAATGTCTAAACCGTAGGCATGAACCTTGACTGCACAAGAATTGTGCGCAGAATAGACAGCGTCAGCCGCAATGGCGTGGCTGACAGAACGACGAGACGGCTGTGATCGGCGTGCAAAGTACTCCTCGTAACCCATTGAAGATAGGCGATATTGCTGTCGCCAACCGGGTTCTCCTCGCGCCCATGTCCGGCATCACCGACGCGCCCTTCCGGCGACTCGCTGCCACTCTGGGGGCCGGCCTGGTGGTCTCCGAGATGACCGCCAGCGACGACCTGGTGAACGGCAAGCCGATGTCGAAGCTGCGTTGTGAGGCAGCCGGGATCGGGCCGCATGTGGTCCAGCTTGCCGGCTGCGAGACCCACTGGATGGCGGAGGGCGCACGGATCGCCGAGGGCGCCGGCGCCGACATCATCGACATCAACATGGGCTGCCCGGCGCGCCATGTGACCGGTGGCCAGTCCGGCTCGGCCCTGATGCGCGACCTGGACCATGCGGTCGCGCTGATCGATGCGACCATCGCCGCGGTCAAGGTGCCGGTGACGCTGAAGATGCGGCTCGGCTGGGACGACCGCTCGCTCAATTCGCCCGAACTGGCGCGCCGCGCCGAGGCGTCAGGCGTGCAGATGATCACCGTGCATGGCCGCACCCGCTGCCAGTTCTACAAGGGCGAGGCGAACTGGAACGCGGTACGCCCGGTCAAGGACGCCGTCACGATCCCGGTCGTGGTCAATGGCGACATCACCTCGTTCGACAAGGCTATCGGCGCGCTGGAGATGTCCGGCGCGGATGCCGTCATGATCGGTCGCGGCGCGCAAGGGCAGCCCTGGTTGCCCGGCCAGATCGGCCGCCGCCTCGAGACCGGGATCACCGAGACCGCGCCGTCGCTCGCCGAGCAGCTCAAGCACGTTCGCGCGCTCTATGACGAGGTCTGCAGCCATTATGGCCTGCGCATCGGACTCAAGCATGCGCGCAAGCATCTCGGCTGGGCGCTGGAGACGGCTGCCGCCTATAGCTGCGCGCCGGCGGCAACATTGAAGACCTGGCGGCAGGCGATCCTGACCTCGGAGGAGCCGTCCAGCGTGCATCGCGCGCTCGAGGATGCCTACGACGATTTTGCCTGGAGTGCTGCCGCATGACGTCAGCCATGGAATTCCGCCGGCCCGTGCCGACCGACGGCGAGGCCATCCTCAACGCGCTGCCCAATCCGGTGCTGCTGGTCGCACCCGACGGCCGGATCGTCGACGCCAACATCGCCGCCGAATCCTTCTTCGAGATCTCGACGCAGTTTTTGCGCCGGCAGTCGCTGAAGGAACTGGTGCCGTTCGGCAGCCCGCTGCTGGCGCTGATCGAGCAGGTGCGGGCGAGCGGCTCGCCGGTCAACGAATACAAGGTCGATCTCGGCACGCCGCGGATCGGCGGCGATCGTCAGGTCGACCTGCACGTCGCGCCGCTGACCGAGCGGCCCGGGCACATCGTGGTGATGCTGCAAGAGCGCACCATCGCCGACAAGATGGACCGCCAGCTCACCCATCGCAGCGCCGCACGCTCGGTGATCGCGCTGGCTGCTATGCTCGCCCACGAGATCAAGAACCCGCTGTCCGGCATCCGCGGCGCGGCGCAACTGCTGGAGCAGCAGGCGTCCTCCGAGGACCGGCTGCTGACGCGGCTGATCTGCGACGAGGCCGACCGCATCGTCACGCTGGTCGACCGCATGGAAGTGTTCGGCGACGACCGCCCGGTGGCGCGCGGGCCGGTCAACATCCATTCCGTGCTCGACCATGTGAAGCGCCTGGCGCAGTCGGGCTTTGCCCGCAACGTCCGCTTCATCGAGGACTATGATCCGTCGCTGCCGCCGGTGCTCGCCAACCAGGACCAGCTGATCCAGGTCTTCCTCAATCTGGTGAAGAACGCGGCGGAAGCGGTCGCCGATCTCGGCACCGATGCCGAAATCCACCTCACCACGGCGTTCCGGCCGGGCGTGCGGCTGTCGGTGCCCGGCAAGAAATCGCGGGTCTCGCTGCCGCTCGAATTCTGCGTCAAGGACAACGGTTCAGGCGTGCCGGAAGATTTGCTGCCGAACCTGTTCGATCCCTTCGTCACCACCAAGCAGACCGGCAGCGGGCTCGGCCTCGCGCTGGTCGCCAAGATCGTCGGCGATCACGGCGGCATCATCGAATGCGAGTCGCAGCCGCGCAAGACCACTTTCCGCGTGCTGATGCCGATGTACAGCGCCGCCAAGCAACACGACCATAGCAACCGCGATGACGTTCCGGGTACGTCCTCGCCTGCCTCTCAGGACGCACGATGAGGAACAACAACAATGCCTGCAGGTAGCATACTTGTCGCTGACGACGACACTGCCATCCGGACCGTCCTGAACCAGGCGCTCTCGCGCGCCGGCTACGAGGTTCGCCTGACCGGCAACGCCGCCACGCTGTGGCGCTGGGTCAGCCAGGGTGAGGGCGACCTTGTCATCACCGACGTGGTGATGCCCGACGAGAACGCATTCGATCTCTTGCCGCGGATCAAGAAGATGCGGCCCAACCTGCCGGTCATCGTGATGAGCGCGCAGAACACCTTCATGACCGCGATCCGCGCCTCCGAGCGCGGCGCCTATGAATACTTGCCGAAGCCGTTCGACCTGAAGGAGCTGATCACCATCGTCGGCCGCGCGCTGGCCGAGCCGAAGGAGCGCGTCTCCAGTCCTGCCGACGAGGGCGAGTTCGACTCGATCCCGCTGGTCGGCCGGTCGCCGGCGATGCAGGAAATCTACCGCGTGCTGGCGCGGCTGATGCAGACCGATCTCACCGTGATGATCTCGGGTGAGTCAGGCACCGGCAAGGAGCTGGTCGCCCGCGCGCTGCACGATTACGGTCGGCGCCGCAACGGCCCGTTCGTCGCGGTCAACATGGCGGCGATCCCGCGCGACCTCATTGAATCAGAGCTGTTCGGCCATGAGCGCGGTGCGTTCACCGGCGCCAACACCCGCGCCTCCGGCCGCTTCGAGCAGGCCGAGGGCGGCACGCTGTTCCTCGATGAGATCGGCGACATGCCGATGGAGGCGCAGACCCGGCTGCTGCGCGTGCTGCAGCAGGGCGAGTACACCACCGTCGGCGGCCGCACCCCGATCAAGACCGACGTGCGCATCGTCGCGGCCTCCAACAAGGACCTGCGCATCCTGATCCAGCAGGGCCTGTTCCGCGAGGATCTGTTCTTCCGCCTCAACGTGGTGCCGCTGCGGCTGCCGCCGCTGCGCGAGCGCATCGAGGATCTGCCCGACCTGATCCGGCACTTCTTCTCGCTCGCCGAGAAGGACGGCTTGCCGCCGAAGAAGCTCGACGCCCAGGCGCTGGAACGGCTCAAGCAGCACCGCTGGCCGGGCAATGTCCGCGAGCTGGAAAACCTCGCCCGGCGGCTCGCCGCGCTGTATCCGCAGGACGTCATCACCGCCTCGGTCATCGACGGTGAGCTGGCGCCGCCGGCGGTCACCTCGGGCAGCACCGCGAGCGTCGGCGTCGACAATCTCGGCGGCGCGGTCGAGGCCTATCTGTCCTCGCACTTCTCCGGCTTCCCGAACGGCGTGCCTCCGCCGGGCCTCTACCACCGCATCCTCAAGGAGATCGAGATCCCGCTGCTGACCGCCGCGCTGGCGGCGACCCGCGGCAACCAGATCCGGGCCGCCGACCTGCTCGGATTGAACCGCAATACGCTGCGCAAGAAGATCCGCGACCTCGATATCCAGGTCTATCGGAGCGGCGGGTAGGGCTGACGGGGCGGAGCGCGGGCCCCGCCACCGCCCACCGGTATTGAGTAGTCACAAATGGTTTTGAGGACACGGCGCCGCACCACCGTTTGCGCCGCGGAAATGTCGCAATTCGGCAACATTGTGATATGATTGCATCAGTTCGCAATTCCCGCGGGCGATCGCACTCAGCTCAATTGCCGGTATGACCAGCGCAGAGACCACCGCTTCAACGTTACACGCGCCACCGGCCGAGCCCACTGCGGAGGCGCGGGGCTTTCCGCTGCGGCGCTGGCTGGCGCCGTTCGCGGTGGCTATCGCGCTGCTGTCCGGCTTCCTGACCTTCGTGGTCCTGACCGGCCTGACCCCGATCGAGCCCACCTCCGAGGTGGTCCGCTCCTTCCTGATGATCAATGCCGCCACGATCCTGCTGCTGGTCGGCATCATCGTCCGGGAAGTCTGGCAGATGGTGCAGGCGAGGCGGCGCGGCCGGGCGGCGGCGCGGCTGCATGTGCAGATCGTCGGCCTGTTCTCGGTGATCGCGGTCTTGCCCGCCGTGCTGGTGTCGATCGTCGCCAACGTCACCATCGAGCGCGGCCTCGACCGGCTGTTCTCGGGGCCGACCAAGCAGGTGATCCAGAACTCGCTGACCATCGCCAGCGCCTACATGCAGGAGCACGCCCAGCTCATCAACGGCGACACGCTGGCGATGGCCAACGATCTCGCCCATGCGCGGCCGCTCTATGACCAGGATCGCATGACGTTCCTGCAGCTGATGACGGCCGGGGCCGAGTCGCGCAACCTGCCGGTCGCTGTGCTGATGGACAAGGACGGCAAGATCGTCGCCAGCGCGGAAACCGGCGTCCGCCTGAACTATGAAGCGCCGCCGCCTGACATCCTGAAGGACATCAACGAAACCGAGCCGAAGATCTCGGTCTTCCCGGAAAACTACGTCGCCTCCGTGGTCCGGCTGCGGGCCTATGACGACATGTTCCTGTACGTGGCGCGGCTGCTCGATCCGGCCGTCGTCGCGCAGCTCAAGCAGACCCAGACCAGCGCCGCCGAATATGCGCAGCTCGAGACTCGCAGGCTCGGCATCCAGGTCGCGTTCGCGCTGATGTTTGCGGTGATCGCGCTGACCATCCTGATGGCCTCGGTGCTGATCGGACTCAACTTCGCCAACGGGCTGGTGTCGCCGATCCGCCAGTTGATGGGTGCGGCGAGCGAGGTTTCGACCGGCAATCTCAACGTCCAGGTGCCGGTCCATAAATCGGCCAGCGACCTCGCGCTGCTCGGCGAGATCTTCAACAAGATGACGCAGGAGCTGCGCACCCAGCGCAACGAGCTGGTCGATGCCAGCGAGACTATCGACAGCCGCCGCCGTTTCATCGAGGCGGTGCTGTCGTCGGCCTCTGCCGGCATCATCGGCGTTGACGCCTCAGGCAGCGTCGGCATCCTCAACCGCTCGGCGGAAAAGCTGATTGGGCACGCCGAGTCGGAAACGCTCGGCCATCCGCTTTCGGACGTGCTGCCCGAACTCGACGAGATGATGAAGACCGCGCGCGAGGGAACGCAGCGGCTGGTGCAGGGGCAGGTGACGATCCTGCGCGACGGCAACGAGCGCAATCTGTCGGTTCGCGTCTCCGCCGAGCAGACCAGCCAGTCGCGCGACAGCTACATCATCACGCTCGACGACATCACCGAACTGGTCTCGGCGCAGCGCACCTCGGCCTGGGGCGACGTCGCCCGCCGCATCGCCCACGAGATCAAGAATCCGCTGACCCCGATCCAGCTGTCCGCCGAGCGGATCCGCCGCAAGTTCGGCAAGACGATCACCGAAGAGAAGGACAAGTCGATCTTCGAGCAGTGCACCGACACCATTGTGCGCCAGGTCGACGACATCAGGCGCATGGTCGACGAGTTCTCGCGCTTCGCGCGGATGCCCAAGCCCGTGATGGAGGGCGAGGACGTCGCCGACGTGGTGCGACAGGCGGTGTTCCTGATGAAGGTCGCCCACCCCGATCTCGACATCGAGGCCGACATCAAGCAGTCGCCGCTGCCGGCGCAGTTCGACCGCCGGCTGATCTCGCAGGCGTTGACCAACATCATCAAGAACGCCACCGAGGCGATCGAGCAGGTGCCGCGCGAGGAGCTCGGCAAGGGCCGCATCGACGTCGTGGCGCAGCGCGAGAACGACGACATCCTGATTGACGTCGTCGACAACGGTATCGGCCTGCCCAAGGTCGCCCGTTCGCGCCTGCTCGAGCCCTATGTCACGACGCGGGCGAAGGGCACCGGTCTGGGGCTCGCCATCGTCGGCCGCGTCCTCGAGGACCACGGCGGCCGCATCGAGCTCAAGGATGCGTCCGATTTCCGCGAGGGGCAGCGCGGTGCCTGGATGCGGCTGCGCTTTGCCGTCACCGGCCAGGCGGCCAAGCCGGAGAACAAGGACCAAAAGCCGGACGTGAAACCGGACAAGACCGAACCCACCAGTGAAAAAAATCCGCCGGAAGAGCCGACCAACGGCCCGGCACAGGCGACCAACAATGAACCAAAAATCCAAGAACCGATCCGAGAACCGATCCAAGCATCCGATAGTCCTGAACCAAATAATCAAGAGCCAAATGCGCAAGAGCCAAAAATCAAAGCTGCGACGGGCGACTGACAAGGCAGGTGTAACCCATGGCAAGTGACATTCTGATTGTCGACGACGAAGCCGACATTCGCGACCTCGTTGCGGGTATCCTGGACGATGAGGGCTTCTCCACCCGCACCGCGCGCGACAGCGATTCGGCACTTGCCGAGATCGCCAACCGCCGCCCGAACCTGGTGTTCCTCGACATCTGGTTGCAGGGCTCCAAGCTCGACGGCCTGCAGCTGCTCGAGCAGATCAAGAAGGACAATGCCGATCTGCCGGTCGTGATGATCTCCGGCCACGGCAACATCGAAACCGCGGTCGCCGCGATCAAGCGCGGCGCCTATGACTTCATCGAGAAGCCGTTCAAGTCGGATCGGCTGATCCTGGTCGCGACGCGGGCGCTGGAGACGTCGCGGCTCCGCCGCGAGGTGAAGGAGCTGAAGCAACTGGCGCCCGCAGCCAGCGTGCTGACCGGCCGCTCGGCCTGCATGAACCAGCTGCGCCAGACCATCGACCGCGCCGCCAAGGCCAACAGCCGCATCCTGATCGTCGGGCCGTCGGGCGCCGGCAAGGAGCTCGCCGCGCGGACGCTGCATCATGCCTCCGGGCGCGCCGAGGGGCCGTTCGTGGTGATCAATGCGGCCGCGATCACGCCGGAGCGCATGGAGATCGAGCTGTTCGGCATCGAGGGATCGAACGGCGAGCAGCAGCGCAAGGCCGGCGCGCTCGAGGAAGCGCATGGCGGCACGCTGTTCATCGACGAGATCGCGGACATGCCGCGCGAGACCCAGAACAAGATCCTGCGCGTGCTGGTCGATCAGACCTTCCAGCGCCAGGGCGGCACCAGCAAGGTCCATGTCGACGTCCGCATCATCTCCTCGACCGCGCGCAATCTCGAGGAGGAGATCGCCGGCGGGCGTTTCCGCGAGGACCTCTATCATCGCCTCTCGGTGGTGCCGATCCGGGTGCCGCCGTTGTCGGAGCGGCGCGAGGACATCCCCGAGCTGATCGACTATTTCATGGACCAGATCTCGGCCGCCACCGGCCTGCCGAAGCGGCAGATCGGGCAGGACGCGATGGCCGTGCTGCAGTCGCATGTCTGGCCGGGCAACGTCCGCCAGCTCCGCAACAACGTGGAGCGCGTGATGATCCTGGCCGGCGGCGGCCCGGAGGCGATCATCACCGCCGACATGCTGCCGCAGGACGTCGGCTCCATGGTACCGGCGATGCCGACCTCCAACAATGGCGAGCACATCATGGGCCTGCCGCTGCGCGAGGCCCGTGAGGTGTTCGAGCGCGACTACCTGATCGCCCAGATCAGCCGCTTCTCCGGCAATATCTCGCGCACCGCAGAGTTCGTCGGCATGGAGCGCTCGGCACTACACCGCAAGCTGAAGGCGCTCGGGGTCGGCTGACCCCGGCGCGCCAGGGTCGGCAATTGCCCCGGCGATTACCCGCCGGGGGGAAGCAAGGGCAGGCGGGGTTGGCCGGCGAGCCGAAGGCGGGGGCGGCACAACCGGGGATTTATCCACTCTCCACGAGAATATTCGTCTCTTTCCCCGCCCTTTCTTAGAATTGCCACCGTGTTCCTACCGACTGCACCGCGAACCGGCTTGCCTAAAAACCGCGCGTGGCCTCTAATCCTACCGCTACGCCTGCCAGAGGGGGATCTCAGGGCAGGTGGGCAGCCGGAGGAGGCTCCGTGAGAGAGCCGCAACCGGTTCAATAAAAAGAAGCACAAGCTTGCGGGACAAAAACAATGGCGGCAGACCGCGCACAAAATCTACAAGACACCTTCCTTAATCACGTTCGTAAAACCAAGACGCCACTGACGATATTTCTGGTCAACGGAGTAAAGCTGCAGGGCATTGTCACATGGTTCGACAATTTCTGCTTGCTGCTGCGGCGCGACGGTCACTCGCAGCTGGTCTACAAGCACGCGATCTCGACCATCATGCCGGGGGCTCCGATTCAGCTGTTCGAAGGTGGTGAGGACGCACCGGCTTGAGAGTGAAGTGATTGGAACCCTTCAACCGTGAAGGGGGCGCCGACCGGACCAAGTCTAGGCCCGGGTCGGCTGGGGACGGCAGCAGCGGGCGGGTGATCGTCATCGGCCCGTACCTGCGCACGCGCCGGGGCGACGGCGATGCGCAAACGGATCCCTCTGTCCGCGACTATGAAGCGCGAATCGAGGAGGCCGCCGGCCTTGCCGGTGCGATCGACCTCACCGTGGTGGAATCCATCATCGCGCCGATCAATCAGATCCGGCCTGCCACCTATCTCGGCAAGGGCAAGGTCGAGGAGATCAACGGCCTCGTCGCCGGCAACATGGTCGAGCTCGTGGTGATGGATTGCGCGCTGTCGCCGATCCAGCAGCGCAACCTCGAGAAGGCCTGGAGCACCAAGGTGCTCGACCGCACCGGCCTGATCCTGGAAATCTTCGGCCGCCGCGCCAAGACCAAGGAGGGCGCGCTGCAGGTCGAGCTCGCCCATCTGAATTATCAGCGCAGCCGCCTGGTGCGCTCCTGGACCCATCTCGAGCGCCAGCGCGGCGGCTTCGGCTTCATGGGCGGACCTGGCGAAACCCAGATCGAGGCCGACCGCCGCCTGATCAGCGAGCGCATCACCAAGCTCGAAGGCGAATTGAAGAAGGTGCAGGCGACGCGACGGCTGCATCGCGCCGGCCGCCAGCGCGTGCCGTACCGCGTGGTGGCGCTGGTCGGCTACACCAACGCCGGCAAGTCGACCCTGTTCAACCGCCTGACGCGCGCCGACGTGCAGGCCGCCGACATGTTGTTTGCGACGCTCGACCCGACCCTGCGTGCGCTCAACCTGCCGCATGGCGGCAAGGCGATGCTGTCCGACACCGTCGGCTTCATCTCCAACCTGCCGACCCAGCTGGTGGCCGCGTTCCGCGCCACGCTGGAGGAGGTTCTGGAGGCCGACATCATCCTGCATGTCCGCGACATCTCGCATGAGGATGCCGAGGCGCAGGAGCGCGACGTCGAGGGCGTGCTGCGCCAGCTTGGCATCGATCCCGACGCCGATGGCGGCCAGCGCATCATCGAGGTCTGGAACAAGATCGACCGCTTCGATCCCGAGGAGCGGGACAATCTGCGCAATATCGCCGCGCGCCGCCCGCCGGAGCGGCCCTGCTTCCTCGTCTCGGCCGCGACCGGCGAGGGGATCGACGCGCTGCTGTCAGCAATTGAGGATCGCCTCGCGGCCAAGCGCATGACCCTGCGGCTCTCGATCGACGCCTCCGACGGTGCCGGCATCAGCTGGCTGCACCGTAATGCTGAGGTCCTGAACAAGGAACTGCAAGGCGAGCGCTTCGATATGACAGTGCGCGTCGACGAGACCAAGCGCGACATCGTGGTGAGCCGGTTCGCCGCGGTGCCCCTCGAGGCGTAAACCCTTCGGCGCGGCGCCGCGCAACCAAATATGACGACGCTGTGACGTGGCCTCACTCCGGCACGGCTGCGACGTGCCGGTGCGCTTTCTGTTTGAAATCTGCGCCGCCTTGGTTCATTGCGCTGCTGGACGCAAAGCCGAGGCCGATCGATGCAGGACACCAGCAACACCATCCCCCACGACACGCTCGCCGGCCAGAACGGTGATCTTGCCCATGCCCGGGCGCCCGAGATCGTCGATGCGCTCAATGCCCGGGAGCCGGCCGATGCCGCGCAGCTGCTGCGGTCCTTGCCCGCCGAGAAGGCGATCGAGGTGCTCGACCTGCCCGGGCTCGACAACACCTGCGAGATCCTGGCCGAGCTGCCGAAGGACACCGCGGTGTCGCTGCTATCGGGCGTCTCCGACGACCGTGCCGCCGACATCTTCAAGGAGCTGGTCGAGCCGCTGCGCACGACGCTGCTGAACGGCCTCAACCCGGATACCCGGAACGTCATCTCGGGGCTGCTGGCCTATCCCGAACGCAGCGCCGGCAGCATCATGACGACGGAGTTCGTCAGCGTGCCCTCGAGCTGGACCATCGCCGAGGTCCTGCATCACATCCGGATGGTCGAGCGCACCCGCGAGACCGTCTACTCGATCTTCGTGATCGACCCGATCAAGAAGACCTTGATCCAGGCCGTGCCGCTGCGCCGGCTGATCTCGGCCGATCCTCATGCCAACGTGCTGACCGCGGCACCGGCGCGAAAGCCGCTGATGATTGCGCCCGAAGCCGATCGCATGGAGGCGGCGCGGCTGATCTCGCGCTACGATCTGCTCGCGGTTGCGGTGGTCGACGGCCCAGGGCACATCCTTGGCATTGTCACGGTCGACGACGTCATCGACGCCATCGTCGAGGAATCGACCGAGGACGCCCAGAAGTTCGGCGGCATGGAAGCGATCGACGAGCCTTATCTGCGGATCGGTTTCAGCGAGATGATCAAGAAGCGCGCCGGCTGGCTGTGCGCGCTGTTCCTGTCGGAAATGCTGACCGCCACCGCAATGCAGTCGTACCAGAGCGAGCTCGAGAAGGCGATCGTCCTGACCCTGTTCATTCCGCTGATCATGAGCTCCGGCGGCAATTCCGGCTCGCAGGCAACCTCGCTGCTGATCCGTTCGCTGGCGCTGCACGAGGTGCGGCTGCGAGACTGGTGGCGGGTCGCCGTGCGCGAGCTACCGACAGGTATCGTGCTCGGCTCCATCCTCGGCCTGATCGGCATTGTCAGGATCACCGTCTGGCAGACGCTGGGCCTGTTCGATTACGGCCCGCATTGGTTGCTGGTGGCCGTCACCGTCGGCGCCGCGCTGATCGGCATCGTCACCTTCGGATCGCTGTGCGGCTCGATGCTGCCGTTCATCCTCAAGCGCATCGGCTTCGATCCGGCCAGCGCCTCCGCGCCGTTCGTCGCGACGCTGGTCGACGTCACCGGCCTCGTGATCTATTTCGGCGTTGCGGCGGTGATCCTGCGCGGCACGCTGTTGTAGGAGGAGGGGCTGCGCGATTTGAGGCGACTGCGTCCACAAACTCACTGTCGTCCCGGCGAAGGCCGGGACCCATAACCACCGGCCGTTGTTATTGCGCTCGATCGCAGTTCCGAATTGCAACTTCGTCCGTCGATCACTCGCGCGGGACTGATACCGTCAACCAACCGATAGATCACGCGGTATGGGTCCCGGCCTTCGCCGGGACGACGGCTTCATTTGCCATCTTCGCCTCATTCCACAGCGCATCCATCTCTTCGAGCGACGCGCCGTCGAGCGAGCGGCCCTTCGCGGCCAGCGCCTTCTCGATATAGGCAAAGCGTCGCTCGAACTTGGCGTTGGTGGCGCGCAGCGCGGTTTCCGGATCGGCGTCGACGTGGCGGGCGAGGTTGACCAGCGCGAACATGAGATCGCCGGTCTCTTCCGCGATCTCCTGCTTGTCGTTGCGGTCGAGCGCGGCCTCGATCTCGTCGGCTTCCTCGCGGATCTTGGCGAGCACCGCGCGCGGATCGTTCCAGTCGAAGCCGACGGTCGATGCCTTGCGCTGCAATTCCATCGCCCGCGTCAGGGCAGGGAGGCCGGCCTTCACGCTCGCCAGCAGCGAAGTATGCGCAGTGTCCTCCGGCGGCCGCCGCGCGGCGCGCTCGGCTTTTTCCTCGGCCTTGATGCGCTCCCACGCGCTCTTGACGCCGGCGGGCTGGATGTTGCCGTCCTTGTCGGCAAAGACGTGCGGGTGACGGCGGATCATCTTTTTCGTGATCGCCTCGACCACATCGCCGAACGCAAACGCGTTCTGCTCCTCCGCCATCCTTGCGTGATAGACCACCTGCAACAGGAGATCGCCGAGCTCCTCGCGCAGATCGTCGAGATCGCCGCGCGTGATCGCGTCGGCGACCTCGTAGGCCTCCTCGATCGTGTAGGGCGCGATGGTCTCGAAATTCTGCACGAGATCCCACGGGCAGCCGCTCACCGGCGTGCGCAGCGCAGCCATGATCTCGATCAGGCGGGAAATATCGCGGGAAGGGGTCATGGGACACACCGGACGGTCAGGGGTATAGGCCTTATGCCAAATCAGCCCTGCCGATCCCAGCAAAACGCGCCGAAATCGCGGCGCTGTCCACCGATTGGCCGTCGGGCCAAGGAGTGGTAAAGCGCGTTCAATGACCGATCAGATCAATTCCGACACGGCGCTGGTGCTGTTTTCCGGCGGCCAGGATTCCACCACCTGCCTGGCCTGGGCCCTGTCGCGCTTTGCGCGCGTCGAGATGCTCGGCTTCTCCTACGGCCAGCGCCATGCCGTCGAACTTGATTGCCGCGATCGGCTGCTGGCCGGGATCAAGCAAATGCGGCCCGATTGGTCGGCGAAGCTCGGCGACAGCCATACGCTCGCGATCCCGACGCTGTCGGAAATCTCGGATACCGCGCTGACCCGCGACGTTGCGATCGAAATGGGTTCGGACGGGTTGCCCAACACCTTCGTGCCCGGCCGCAACCTCGTGTTCCTCACCTTTGCCGCGGCGCTGGCCTACCGGCGCGGCATCCGTCACATCATCGGCGGCATGTGCGAGACCGACTATTCCGGCTATCCGGATTGCCGCGACGAGACCATCAAAGCGTTGCAGTCTGCGCTCAACCTCGGCATGGCCAAGGATTTCGAGCTGCACACGCCGCTGATGTGGCTCGACAAGGCCGCGACCTGGCGCCTTGCGCACGATCTCGGCGGGGCAGGGCTGGTCGATCTGATCCGCGAGCATTCGCATACCTGCTATCTCGGCGAACGGGGCGCACAGCACGATTGGGGCTATGGCTGCGGCGAATGCCCGGCGTGCAGCCTGCGGGCCAAGGGCTGGCGGGAATATGTCGCGCAGGGTGGTGGCGACAATCACTGAGTTGTCTCCAACGCCGCGTTGCAGGGCGCCTCTGCCAAAATATCGAAAACAACCCCATGCACAGTAGCCGTGGGCTGCCGCCGTTCGACACGCAACCCTTGACACGTCGGGCAACTCAGCTGCACTTTTCCATTATTCCGAAATCACGCGCCCTCGGGGGCCACTGCATATGGCATTTGCAGTCCCATCCGTTATTCCGGGGCTCGCGAAGCGAGAGCCCGGAATCCATTCTTCCACGAGCTATGTGGCCTGATGGATTCCGGGCTCGCGCCAAGAGGCGCGCCCCGGAATGACGGAAGAGAAGGGAAGCGCCGCTACCTAAAATCCCCCGGCACCAGCTCGATCGGCTGGCCGTGCGGGGTGCGGTCGGCGGCATGATCCCAGGCATCGCGGTAGCGGTGCAGCGTCTCATGGGTCGTGACGCCCTTGGCGGCGACGAGGTGTTCCAGCGTCGCCAGCCAATGCTGGTAATAGGTCTCGCCGGTGTCGGGATCGCCGGCGGCCTGCGCACGTTTGATCTGGTCGGCAAGCGCTGCGGCCCATTCGGGCCAGGTGAAGACACCGCGGTCATGCAGCGTCAGCGCCATTGCGAACGCCTGCGCCTCCCACGGCGCGCGAAACACCGGGCCGTCCTGATCGCGGGGAATGCTGGAGACGGCGCTGGTCGCGCGCGCGGCGGCGCCGGAATCCATCAGGCGGCCTCCAGATAGGGCTCGAACGCGTCGATCGAGACCTTGATGGTCGGATCGGAATCCGGTCCCCAGAGTTCGCGTCCGTCGAACACAACGGTGTACAGCCATTGCGGCTGCTCGCCGGCGTCGTTCGCGACCGTATCGGGAAACACGTGACAACCGTGATCGCGCTCGACCACGCCGACATGACCGCGCACATAGCGCGGCAGCCGCGTGTGCGTGGCGGGATGAATGTTCTTCGCCCGCACCCGATCGCCCGCCTTGAATTTCGCCGGCGCTGGTGCCGCTCGGCCGAACTTGCCGCGCACCATGATGCGCTCGACGTCGGCCATGGAGAATTTGCCGTGCTTGAGCGATTTCGCCGGCGCGACGGAATGTCCGGATGCGACGTCGTCCTTGGAGATATAGCCCTTGTCGAGCAGCAGGGCTTCCAGCCCAAGGAACCATTTCTTGTAATAGGAGCTCGACAGATAGACCTGCGGGGGCAGGGTCTCGCGATAGAAGCGCGATGTATCGATGTTGAAGGCACCGGCCGCGCCCATCGCACGGACCATCGCGAGCACGCGCGATTCCCATTCCTCATGGAACATCGGCTCGTTCAGCTCGGGCACGACCTTGCCGAATCCGTCCATGCCGCCCATGTCGTGGACGCCGTTCATGACGGTGCTCCCGGTGTTTTCGGGAAGCCGGTGCCGATCATGGAATCGCGCGTCACGAGTTCGGCCAGTTGGTCTTCGCTCCAGCCCTCGGTGCCTGCGGGCCGCATCGGCAGCACCAGGAAGCGCGTTTCAGCGGTAGAGTCCCAGACCCGGATTTCCGTCTCCTTCGGCAGGCTGACGCCGAAATCGGCGAGCACGCCGCGCGGATCCTTGACCGCGCGCGAGCGGTACGGCGAGGCCTTGTACCAGACCGGCGGCAGCCCGAGCATTTCCCAAGGGTAACAGGAGCAGAGTGTGCAGACGACCATGTTGTGCCGGCCAGTTGTGTTCTCGATCGCAACCAGATGGTCGCCGACCCGACTGACATGGCCGAGGGTGCCGACCGCCTTGCTGGCGTCCTCGAGCAGCGCCTGCTTGAAGGCGGGATCGGTCCAGGCCTTGGCGACGACCCGGGCGCCGTTGTGCGGGCCGATCTTGGTCTCATAGGCCTGCACGATGGCGTCGAGCGCGGCCGCCTCGACATAGCCTTTTTCGGTCAGGATCGATTCCAGCGCGCGGACGCGCAGTTCGGTCTCCGACAGTTCGGAATGGTCGTGATCGTGGTGGTGATGATCATGTTCGCTCATGCCAACAGAATAGGCGAAACTGCCGTGCTATGTCGAGGCAAGCCGTACACAACAATGCGAGCAGGGAGGTATGCGTGGTTGACCATGTGACGATCGAGAAGGGCCTCGGGCCGGAGGGCCGCATCGCGGTGGTGCGGTTCGACCGTGGCGACGGTATCAACGCGCTGTCGCCGGAGGCGCTGCGGCAACTGACCGATGCGGCGCGCAGCTTCGAGGACGATGGCGACACCTCGGTGGTGGTGCTGACCGGCGGCGCCAAATCGTTCAGCGCCGGCTTCGACCTCAAAGATGCCGAAGGGCGCTCGCGCCAGACCATGGATATGGGCACGCTGCGCCGCCATCTGAAGCTCGGGCCGCGGCTGACGCGCGCCTGGCAGGAGATGGAGCAGGTCACGATCGGCGCGATCGAAGGGTTTTGCGTCGGCGGCGGCGTGGCGCTCGCGGTCGCGCTGGATTTCCGCGTCATGGCGCGCGATGCGCACATGCGGGTGCCGGAGATCGCGCTCGGCATGAACATGAGCTGGCAGAGCGTGCCGCGCATGCTGCATCTGATGGGCCCGGCGCGCACCAAGCAGGCCGTGATCCTGGCCGACGACCGGATTTCGGCCGAGGAGGCCTACGAATGGGGTCTGGTGGAGCAGGTGGTTGATCCGGGCAAATCATACGAGGCCGCAATGGCGCTGGCGGCCAAGGTCGCCGCCCAGCCGCCGATGTCGGTGGCGATGACCAAGCTGACCGTCAATCGACTGGCGCATGCGCTCGACGACCTCGCCAGCCACATGGATCTCGACCAGTTCGCGCTGGCGAGCCTGACCGACGATCACAAGGAAGGCGTCGCGGCGTTCCTTGGACGGCGGAAGCCACGCTTCAGGGGGCGCTAACAGGTGTCGCGGTCGACAAACGCCGCTCTAGCGTTTGGTGATGCGGTCGCGGCCGGCGAGGTCGGCCTCCCAGCCGAACACGGAGCGGCCGTCGAGGCTTGGCGAACGCGCGCGCTCGTTGGCCACGAAGGCATCGAAGGACGGGCCGGATGCCGTCAATTCGAGCCTGCGCGCCTGATCGTCCAGCCGCTTCAACGCCTGCAGTTCCTCGTCGCGGCCGAGCTTCGCCTGCTGCACCGCCGATTTCAGCACGCCGATGGTCTCGTCATAGACCTTGATCGGCACCGGAAACGGATGACGGTCCTTGCCGCCATGCGCGAGCGAGAAACGCGCCGGATCACGGAAACGATACGGCGTACCGTGCACGACCTCGGCGACCATCGCGAGCGACTCCACGGTGCGGGCGCCGACGCCGGGCGTCAGCAGCAGCTCGGGGAAGTCCAGCGGCCCACGCTCCGCGGCGGCGGCGAGGGTGCCGTGCAGGCGGCGGATAAAGACGTCGCTCGAGCGCACGTCGTGATGAGCGGGCATGATCAGATGCAGGAGATCGCCCTGCGCCTCCACCTTCTCGGTCAGTCCGGCATATTCCCGCGCAATGCCGTCGGGACCGAGCGCGGCGAGCAGATCGAGCTGGGCCTGGCGCGAGGCGTCGGCGCGGTGGTCGGTGAGATTGACGATCTCGCCCTGCGATGGTCCATCGATCGCGCTGTGCGGCTCGTCGACAAAGCTGCGCAGGCCCTCGGAATGCCAGTGATACCGTCGCGCCTGCCGCTTGCTGTCGCTCATGCCTTGCTGGACCACGGTCCATTTGCCGTCCGTGGTGACGAAGAAGCCATGCAGATAGAGCTCGAAACCGTCCTGGACCGCGGCGCTGTCGACCTTGGCGACCAGACGGCTGGCGCGGGTGAGGGCAACGCCATCAAAGCCGGTCCGCTCGCCCAGCGCCGTCAGCTCGTCCGGCGTGCGCCGCGAATGATTGCCGCGGCCGCCGCAGACATAGATGCCGAGCTCGTCCTGCAACGGCGCCAGCCCGCGTTTCAGCGCGCCGATGACGCTCGTGGTGATTCCCGACGAGTGCCAGTCCATGCCCATCACGGCGCCGAACGACTGGAACCAGAACGGATGCGACAGCCGCTGCAGGAACGCGTCTCGTCCGTAATGATGGACCACCGCCTGGGTGATGATGGCACCCAGCGTCGCCATGCGCTGCGCCAGCCACGGCGGCACGCGTCCACCATGGAGGGGCAGATCAGCGCTGCCGGTACGTCGGGCCATCGGTCTCCACACCTTGGATCACGCCTTAGATCGAGCCTCGATGCGACGTCCGTGAGTCGAGGCAGACTATCCTCGACGATGAGCCTGTCATCGACTCGTTGGCAACCCATCGAGGATCGCGAGGGGATTGTGGTCGCCAAACGCCTCGCTGTCGACCCTGCGGAGACCCGGCCGGAATATCTGGGCGGTGGCTAAGAAGGCGGTGGCAAGCAGCGGATGCGCGCGTCGAGTTGCGCCGCTGGAATTGCCTCATGAAGCCGGAATAGCGGGGCCGCCGGCAGCCGGAGCGGGGGCTGCCGGCGACTGGCGACTACTTTCGGTTCTTGTCCAGCTCCTGCGCCATCGCGAGATGGTGCTTGAGCGCGAGCAGGGTCTTATCAGCCCAGTCCTTCAGCTTCGGATCCTCGCCGCCCTTGGCGTAGCGTTCGAACAGCGAGACCGCATCCTTGTGGGCGCTGACCTGCATCGGATCATATTCGCTGGCGAAATTGTCCGGCTTGGTGTTGCGCAGCACGTCGAGCTTCTTCTGCGAGCTGTCGTCGAGGCCGGTCGGCAATGCGGCCTTCATCTCGCCGGTGACCAGCGCCTTCAACTCGGTACTGGTCTTGGTATGGTCCGTGACCATCTGGTCGGCGAACTTCTTTTCCGCCGCATTGCCCTTCTGCTGGGCGATCTTCGCTGCTTCGATCTCCAGCATGTCGCTCATGGCCACTTCCTTGATGAAGTCTTCCGTTTTCGGTGCGACGCCAAGCACGGAATTGACGCCGGTCTTCTCGCCGACCGATTGGGCCAGCGCGGGCACTGTCAGCCCGCAACTGATGGCAATTGCCAGAATAGTTCGCTTCATCGCGCGTCTCCTCAGGCCGCCTCGGCGTTGATTGCGCCGATGGCGAGCTTGGTGAGCGCTTCATCCGTCTTCTTTTCCTCGGCCAGGGTCTGGTCGATGAGCTTGACGGCGTCCTTCATGCTGAGCTTGGTCGCCCATGCTTTCAGTGTGCCGTAACGGGCAATCTCGTAATGCTCGACCGCCTGGGCGGCAGAGACCAGGCCCGGATCGAGCGCCGGCGTGTCGGCGTACTCTTCCATGATCTCCTTGCCTTCGTCGAGGATGCCCTCGATGGCGTCGCACTTCTTGCCGCGCGCCGGCTTGCCCATCAGATCGAAGATCTGCTCGAGCCGATCGATCTGTCCTTCGGTCTCGTCATGGTGCTTCTCGAAAGCCGCACGCAACTGCTCGGACCCGGCGGCCTTGGCCATCCGCGGCAGCGCCTTGAGGATCTGTTTTTCGGCGTAGTAGATGTCCTTGAGGGTATCCAGGAAGAGGGCGCTCAGGTCTTTCTCCGGCATCGGTGTCGCTCCAGTGTGGGTTGATCTGTACCCACAACAGGGACCCTACAATGTCGTTCCTATCTGTCCTGGTTGACGCACGGACTTGCGACTGCGCAGCTTTGACGCAACGCTCGCGAGGAACGAAGCGTCGGCGGACCCGTTGGACGATCTCATCTTTCAATGGAGAACCGCGATGGACTGGAATCGTGTCGAAGGCAACTGGAAGCAGATGAAGGGTAAGGTCAAGGAGCAGTGGGGCAAGCTGACCGATGACGACCTCGATGTGATCGCCGGCAAGCAGGACCAGCTCGAAGGCCGTTTGCAGCAGCGTTACGGCTATGCCAAGGATCAAGCCACGAAGGAAGTGAATGACTGGTACGGCCGCCAGAAATGGTGACCGCTACGCATTCCAGGGCCCCGCTTGAGCGGGGCCCTTTGCTTTGCGCCGCTTGGAACAGGGGCGAATGCGAAACGTTTGAAAGGTGCCGTCATCGCCTCAAGCAAGGGCATCCATGCCGATCACGGTGCGACCGACCCAGCCGGATATTGCCATTGCGCGCGTTATCTCGCGCAACACGACTCCGCCAACAGAACGCGCCGCCTCAATCCTGACATGGGCGGCGGACGAGCATGTCGCCTGCGCCCTGGCACTTGGATGGTGGCTATGGTGTCGGAGCAAGCCAGAGCCGCGACGCCTGGCGAGTGACCATCTTCTGATCACGGCGTTGGCCGCATCGCTGGTTCCGCACCTGCTCAAACGGGTATTCAACCAGAAGCGGCCGGACCGGCTCACCGTCCTTGGTCATCTGCACGGCGTTCCAATCTCGGGCAAAGCTGAAGACTCGTTTCCGTCCGGACACGCAATTCAGGTCGGCGCCATCAGTTCGGCAGCGAGCGAGCTTCCAGAGGGCGAGCGCGGGATCGTCCGGGCGCTCGGCGCTTGCCTGATATCGACCCGCGTTCTGTTGCTGGCGCATTGGACGAGTGACGTTGTCGTGGGATCGGCGATCGGGGTGATACTCGAGCGGCTGATCCGATGCGTCACAGGGTACGGGCGGCAGGATCAGGTCTGAGGCGATGCGTTAGCTTAGGTCCGGGTCACAAAATCCATCAGGCCGAGCCAGAGCGAAGCGACGGGATAGCCGCCGGCGATCGTGGCCACGCCCATATCCGTAATTCGCATAAGGTATATTATGGAATATTTAGATCTACAATTAGATCAGATATTTAGTGCGAAATCTTCGCACTGGCCCGTAACTCGGCGTCTGTCCCAGGCTCGCCCGGTCGTGCATTCGGCTGGTGCGAATTCCATGGCGATCCACGCACAGGCATCTCGTCAGAAAGCCGATATTGCCGCGGCGTACGGACGCTGCAATAAGCGCGGCCTGCGCCGAGATCGCTGGTGACCCCGCGGCATCAGGTCCGTATAGGATGGCATCTCAGAACAACAACAAGCCTCTCGAGGGAGCAAACCCAATGAGCTTTTCCCGACGCACGCTGCTGAAGGTCTCCGCCGCTTCCGCCGTCATGGGCGGAATTGGCGCGCCGTATGTGGCGCGCGCCCAGTCGGCCGAGTTCTCTTACAAGTTCGCCAACAACCTGCCGGAGTCGCACCCGTTGGTGGCTCGCGCCCGGGAGATGTCCGCGGCGATCAAGACCGAGACCAACGGCCGCTTCGACCTTCAGGTGTTCCCGAACAACCAGCTCGGCTCGGATACCGACGTGCTGAGCCAGGTGCGCTCAGGCGGCGTCGAGTTCTTCACGCTGTCCGGCCTGATCCTGGCGACCCTGGTGCCGGCGGCTTCGATCAACGGCATCGGCTTCGCGTTCCCGGATTATCCCACGGTCTGGAAGGCGATGGACGGCGACCTCGGCGCCTATGTCCGCGATGAGATCAAAAAGGCCGGCCTCGAGGTCATGGACAAGATCTGGGACAACGGATTCCGCCAGACCACGTCCTCGACCAAGCCGATCAACGGGCCCGACGACTTCAAGGGTTTCAAGATCCGCGTGCCGGTATCGCCGCTCTGGACCTCGATGTTCAAGGCGTTCGACGCCTCGCCCGCCTCGATCAATTTCAGCGAGGTCTATTCGGCGCTGCAGACCAAGATCGTCGAAGGCCAGGAAAACCCGCTGGCGCTGATCTCGACGGCGAAGCTGTATGAAGTCCAGAAGTATTGCTCGCTCACCAACCACATGTGGGACGGCTTCTGGTTCCTGATGAACCGCAAAGCCTGGGCGGCCTTGCCGGACGATATCAAGACCATCGTCGCCAAGCACGTCAACGCGGCGGCCGTCAAGGAACGCGAAGACACCGAGAAGCTGAACGCGACCGTCAAGCAGGAGCTCGCGGGCAAGGGTCTCGTGTTCAACCAGCCCGAGGTTGGGCCGTTCCGCGACAAGCTGCGCACCGCGGGCTTCTACGCCGAATGGAAGGGGAAGTACGGCGAGAAGGCCTGGGAGCTGCTCGAGAAGTCCGTCGGCAAACTGTCCTGAACAGTCAAGCGGGAGGCTCGCCAGCGGGAGATTTGCTATGGCTCATGTCGAGATGACGCCGGCCGTGGCCGGCGAGGCGGCGTCACAGCCCCCTCGCCGCCGCTCTGTTCTCGGTTCCGTCGACGCTGCGCTCGGATGGCTGGTCGAAATCCCGGCGGCGATCCTTGTCGTCGCCGAGGTCGTCATCCTGTTCGCGGGCGTGGTGGCGCGCTACGTGCTGCACACGCCGCTGATCTGGTCCGACGAACTGGCGTCGATCCTGTTCCTGTGGCTTGCCATGCTGGGATCGGTGGTCGCTTTCCGCCGCGGCGAGCACATGCGGATGACGGCGCTGGTCGCAAGCGTCGGGCCCAGGCTGTGGGCCTATCTCGACGTGGTCGCGACCTGCGCCGCGCTGGCCTTCCTGATCCTGATCGTTCGGCCGGCCTATGAATACGCCTACGAGGAAAGCTTCATCACGACGCCGGCGTTGCAGATCTCCAACACATGGCGTGCGGCAGCATTGCCGGTCGGCATCTGCCTGATGGGGGTGTTCGCGCTGCTGCGGCTGGCCCGCGTCGGCGAGTTCAAGACCTTCCTGCTGGCGGCGCTCACCGTGGTTGCCTTGATCGGCGTGTTCTGGCTGGCGCAGCCGATGCTGCGGCCGCTCGGCAACCTCAATCTGATCATCTTCTTCGTCGGCGTTCTCGGCTTCTGCGTATTCGCAGGCGTGCCGATCGGCTTTGCCTTCGGCATGGCGATCTTCGGCTATCTGGCGCTGACGACGCGGACGCCGCTGATGGTGCTGGTCGGCCGGATGGACGAGGGCATGAGCCATCTGATCCTGCTGTCGGTGCCGCTGTTCGTCTTCCTCGGTCTGCTGATCGAGATGACCGGCATGGCGCGCGCGATGGTCGCTTTCCTGGCAAGCCTGCTCGGGCATGTCCGCGGCGGCCTGCATTATGTGCTGGTCGGCGCCATGTATCTGGTCTCCGGCATCTCCGGATCGAAGGCCGCCGACATGGCCGCCGTCGCGCCCGTGCTGTTCCCGGAAATGAAGGAGCGCGGCGCCAAGCCGGGCGATCTGGTCGCCCTCCTCGCCGCCACCGGCGCGCAGACCGAAACCATTCCGCCGAGCCTCGTGCTGATCACCATCGGCTCGGTCACCGGCGTCTCGATCTCGGCGCTGTTCACCGGCGGCCTGCTGCCGGGCGTGGTGCTGGCGATCACGCTGTCGGCGCTGGTGTGGTGGCGCTACCGCGGCGAGGACCTCAGCCACGTCCGGCGCGCCACCGGCAGCGAGATCGGCAAGGCGTTCGTGTTCGCCCTGCCCGCATTGGCCCTGCCCTTCGTGATCCGCTACGCCGTGGTCGAAGGCATCGCCACCGCCACCGAGGTCTCGACCATCGGCATCGTCTACGCCTTCGTCATCGGCCTGTTGATCTACCGCAAATTCAATTGGCGGCGGCTCGTGCCGATGCTGATCGACACAGCGTGCCTGTCGGGCGCGATCCTGTTCATCATCGGCACGGCCACCGGCATGGCCTGGGGCCTGACCCAGTCCGGCTTCTCGCGGGCGCTGGCGGCGTCGATGGCCGGATTGCCCGGCGGGTCGGCGAGCTTCATCGCGGTCTCGATCCTGGCTTTCGTCATCCTCGGCAGCGTGCTCGAGGGCATTCCGGCGATCGTGCTGTTCGGGCCGCTGCTGTTTCCGATTGCGCGCCAGGTCGGCGTCCACGAGGTGCACTACGCCATGATCATCATCCTGGCGATGGGCATCGGACTGTTCGCGCCGCCGTTCGGCGTCGGCTACTATGCCGCCTGCGCCATCGGGCGCGTCGATCCGGCCGAGGGTATCCGGCCGATCTGGGGCTACATGCTGGCGCTGTTGATCGGCCTGATCATCGTTGCCATCTTCCCCTGGATATCGATCGGTTTCCTTTAAAGCACCTTGCGGATGGGATAGAGCCATGAGTGCAGCTCAAAACCAGTACTCGATCGGGCTGGACAAGACATCAGCCAACTACGTGCCGCTGACGCCGCTGAGCTTCCTGGCGCGCTCGGCGACCGTGTATCCCGACCACATCAGCGCGGTCTATGAGGGCCGCAGCTTCACCTGGAAACAGACCCACGATCGCTGCAAGCGCTTCGCGTCCTATCTTGCGGGCCACGGCATCGGTCACGGCGACACGGTTGCGGCGATGCTGCCGAACATCCCGGCGATGAACGAGCTGCACTTTGCGGTGCCGATGACCGGCGCGGTGCTCAACGCGCTGAATATCCGCCTCGATGCGGCGTCGATCGCATTCCAGCTCGACCACGGCGGTGCGAAGATCATCCTGGTCGATCCCGAATTCTCAGGCGTGATCGCGGAAGCGCTGACACTGATGAAGGGCGCAAAACCGTTCGTGATCGATGTCGATGATGCGGCGTTTGGCGGCGGCAAGCGGATCGGCGAGATCGAGTATGAAGCGGCGGTCGCCGCAGGCGATCCGGCATTTGCCGAGCGGCCGCCGGCCGACGAATGGGATGCGATCGCGCTGAGCTACACCTCCGGCACCACGGGCAACCCGAAGGGCGTGGTGACCCATCACCGCGGCGCCTATCTCAACGCCGTCAGCAACATCCTTGCCGGCAATCTCGGCCAGCATCCGGTCTATCTCTGGACCTTGCCGATGTTCCACTGCAACGGCTGGTGCTTCCCCTGGACGATCGCAGCGACCGCCGGCATCAATGTCTGCCTGCGCAAGGTCGATCCGGCCAAGATCTTCGAGCTGATCCCCAAGCACGGCGTCACCCACATGTGCGGCGCGCCGATCGTCTACAACACGCTGATCAATGCGCCTGATGCGCCGACGGGCGGCAAGGCAAAGCCTGTCACAGGCCTGATCGCGGGCGCAGCGCCCCCGGTTGCGGTGCTCGAAGGCGCCGAGCGCATCGGCATCAGGCTGACCCACGTCTATGGGCTGACCGAGGTCTATGGCCCCGCCTCCGTCTGCGCCGAGCAGCCCGGCTGGGACGAACTGTCGGCCGATGCGCGCGCGCAGCTGAAGCGGCGCCAGGGCGTGGCCTACCCGTTGCAGGAAGGCGTCACCGTGCTCGATCCCGAGACCATGCGTGAGGTGCCGCGCGACGGCGAGACCATCGGCGAAGTCATGTTCCGCGGCAACATCGTGATGAAGGGCTATTTGAAGAACGAGAAGGCGACGCAGGAAGCGTTCGCCGGCGGCTGGTTTCACACCGGCGATCTCGGCGTGCTCGACGAGCACGGCTACGTCATCATCAAGGACCGCTCCAAGGACATCATCATCTCCGGCGGCGAGAACGTCTCCTCAGTCGAGGTCGAGGACATCCTCTACAAGCACCCTGCCGTGCTGTTCGCGGCGGTCGTCGCCAAGCCTGACCCGAAATGGGGCGAAGTGCCCTGCGCCTTCCTCGAGCTGAAGGACGGCGCCAAGGCGACCGAGGCCGAGATCATCGCCTATTGCCGCGAGCATATGTCGGGCTTCAAGACGCCCAAATCAGTGGTGTTCGGCGTGATCCCGAAGACATCCACGGGCAAGATCCAGAAATTCCTGCTGCGCAACCAGGTCGGATCGGCCAAGGCGATCTCGGCCTGACAGCGCCACATGCCCGCTGTCGTCCCGGGCTTGACCCGGGACCCATAACCACGAATGCCGATTGTGTTGCAACGCTGGAGCGACAGCTTACTTCAACCACGATGCCCTGTGGTTATGGGTCCCCTGCTTTCGACAGCGAGTATGTGGCGCCGGCTCAGCCATCGGCCAGACGGCCGAGCAGATCATAGAGCTGCTTCCTCTCGTTCGCCTTGAGCGGCGCCAGCGTCGTCGCGGTGCATGCGATCTCGATCGGGATCAACTGCTCGACCAGGGCTGTGCCTGCCGCGGTCAGATCGATCAGGATCAGCCGCTTGTCGGTCGGGTCGCGCCGGGTCGCAACCAGCCGCCGCTTCTTCAGCCGCAGCACGACATCGCGGATGTTGGCGGGCTCCATCGCAACCAGCCGGCCGAGCAGGTTCTGCGACAGCGCCCCGCGCTCGTAGAGCCGGGCCAGCGTGGCATATTGCGGAGCCGTCAGGTCGGAGGACCCGATCCGGTCGACCAGGTTGGACGAGGCGCGTTGATAAGCCCGCCGCAGCAGGAACCCGACCTGGTCCTCCAGCCTGTAGTCCGACGCGATGCGCCCGGCTGGCGCCGGCGCCTTAGTCGACGTTCTCGGCATCCCGGTACATCACCTTGTGGCGCGTGGTCGAAACCCATTCGTCGATCTGGGCTTCGGTCATGAAGTGCGAGGCGTCGAACCTGTTCCGGTTGCTGATCTCGGAAAGGCTCTTCTTCCAGCGCTTGTACGGCGGCTTCGCCGGCGGACCGAAGCACATGATGTCGAGCACGGACAATTCCTCGGGGATGCCGAGCAGCGGCTTCATCGCCTGCTGGGCCTTCTCCTGCCCGATCGCGGTCACCCACCAGACGTTATAGCCGAGCGCAGCGGCCGCGAGATGCGCCGACATCGTCGCGGCGGCCACGCTCTGCAACAGGATGCGCTCGGCGTTCTCCTTGTACATCTTGTCGAGGTCGGAGCCGTCATTGAGCACGGGAAACGCCTTGACCCAGCGGAAGTCGCTGGCGACGACGATGAAGCCGGGGGCCGATGCAAGACCGCGATAATCGGGTGTCGGAAACTTCATCTTGAGCCGGGCGCGGGCGACCTGCTCCTCGCGGAAATACTCGGTGATCCGGCTCTTCAGCTCCTGATCGGTGACGGCAATGAAATGCCAGGGCTGCGCATTGGCGCCCGACGGCGCGTGGCGGGCCGCCTCCAGGATCATGTCGTAATGCTCGCTCGGCATCACGTAGCTGGAATCGAACGCCCGGGTCGTCAGCCGGTTCTTCACGACGTCCATCAGCGCGTCATATCGCGTGCGGTCGGTGTAATCCTGCGCTGCCACAGCTTCCGCCATTGAGGCCTCCCGATATTGTTATGATCATAACGATATCGACACTTCGCGAAAGGTCAATGCCCGACTGCGATGTCTGGCCATCATCTTGGCGCTTGGAACCGCGCGCGCCCGGTAGACGCGAGGTCCGGCCAGTTCAGGACTATTTGAGTTTCAGCCGGCCCGATCGAGCGTCAGCCGCATGCCGTCATAGGCCGGGATCACGCCGGCCGGCAGGCTCTGCCGCAGCACCTCGTAGTCGAGGTCGGAATGCATGTTGGTGATGACCGCACGCTTCGGCTTGAAGCGTTCGATCCATGACAGTGCATCGGCGACGCTGAAATGGCTGGGATGCTGCGCGTAACGCAGGCCGTCGACGATCCAGAGATCGAGACCTTGCAGTGCCGGCCAGCTCTCCTCGGGAATGTCGTGCAGATCGGGCGAGTAGGCGGCGTCACCGATACGGTAGCCAAGCGCAGGGATGTTGCCATGCTGTACCAGGAAGGCCTCGAGCTTCAACGGACCGCCCTTCCCTTGCACCGTGTGGCTCTCGCCGGCCTCGATCGAATGCCGGGTCAGGATCGGCGGATAGTCGCTGCCCTCCGGCGCGATGAAGCAATAGGAGAACCGCGCCATGATGTCCTTGGCGGTCGACTGGTTGAAGTAGACCGGGATGCGACGGCGCTGGTGCAGGACGACCGAACGCAGATCGTCGATGCCATGGGTCTGATCGGCATGCTCATGGGTCAGGAAAACGGCGTCGATATGCTCGACATTGCTGTCGATCAGCTGCTCGCGCAGGTCGGGCGCCGTATCGATCACGACGCGGGTCGTGCCGTGCTCCATGGTGCGCTCGGCCATGATCGAGCAGCGGCGACGACGGTTTTTGGGATTGGCGGGATCGCAGGCCCCCCAGCCGAGCGCCGGGCGCGGCACGCCGGCGGATGAGCCGCAGCCCAGAATAGTCAGTGTCAGCGTCATGCAGCAACCTTCGGCGCCGGCACCTTGGAGAACAGCCGGAAGAAGTTTTCAGTGGTCTGCCGCGAGATCTCCTCGAGCGAGACGCCGCGGGTTTCGGCGAGCACCTTGGCGACCTCGACGACGTAGGACGGCTCGTTGCGCTTGCCGCGGAACTTGCCCGGCGCAAGATACGGCGCGTCAGTCTCGACCATGATGCGGTCGGCCGGCAGCTCGGCCGCGAGCGAGCGCAGGGCGTCCGACTTCTTGAAGGTCAGGATGCCCGTGAACGAGATCGACAGCCCGAGCGCGATCGCCTTCATCGCGAGCTCGCGCCCGCCGGTGTAGCAATGCAGGACCGCCTTGAACGGGCCCTTTGCGACTTCATCCTCCAGGATGCGGCCGCAATCCTCGTCGGCCTCCCTGGTGTGGATGACGAGCGGCAAGCCGGTTTCGCGGGCAGCAGTGATGTGCGCGCGAAAGCCGCGCTCCTGCGCTTCGCGCGAACCATGCTCATAGAAATAGTCGAGCCCGGCCTCGCCGAGCGCCACGACCTTCGGGTGCCTGGTCAGCTCGATCAGCTCGCTGGCCGGGATGCCGTCCTCTTCATCGGCATGATGCGGATGGGTACCGACCGAACAATACACGTCCGGAAAGCGCTCCGTGATCGCAAGCAGGCCGCCGAGCCGCTTTACGCGGGTCGAGATCGTGACCATGCGACTGACGCCGGCCGCTTCGGCGCGTCCGACGATCCCGTCGAGATCGTCGGCAAAATCGGGAAAATCCAGATGGCAGTGACTGTCGACCAGCATGAATTTCGAACCGCTCATTCGGTCTTCGGTTCCACATAACGCGGAAACACGCCGACCGGCGCCGGCAGAACCGTGCCCGGCCTGATCCGCTCGGCGATCGCCGTGAAGTTGCGGGCATCCGCGGATATGCCGAGGCTGTCGAGCATCTTGCCACAGGACTCTGGCATCACGGCCTGCGCCATGATCGCGATCTGCCGCACGACTTCGGCGGTGACATAGAGCACCGTCTTCTGGCGTGCCGGATCGGTCTTCGCCAGCGCCCACGGAGCCTCACCTGCAAAATAGCGGTTGGCTTCGGCCACCACCGCCCAGACCGTGTTGAGCCATTGATGGATCTGTTGCGTGGCCATCGCGGTCCGCGACGTCTTGAGCATGGCGTCGGCCTGCGCCAGGATCGCCTTGTCGTTGTCGCTGAACTCGCCGGGCTCCGGCAGCACGCCGCCGAGCTGCTTGGCGATCATCGAGAGCGAGCGCTGCGCCAGATTGCCGAAATCATTGGCGAGGTCGGCATTGATGCGCGCGACGATGGCCTCGTGGTTGTAGTTGCCGTCCTGGCCGAACGGCACCTCGCGCAGGAAGAAGTAGCGCACCTGGTCGACGCCGTACTGGTTGGCCAGATTGAAGGGATCGACCACGTTGCCGACCGACTTCGACATCTTCTCGCCCCTGTTGAACAGGAAGCCGTGCGCGTAGACCCGCCTCTGCACGGGGATGCCGGCCGACATCAGGAAAGCCGGCCAGTACACCGCGTGGAAACGGATGATGTCCTTGCCGATGATGTGCACATCGGCCGGCCAGTAGCGCCAGCGCGCGTCGTTCTCGTCGGGATAACCGACACCGGTGATGTAATTGGTCAGCGCGTCGACCCAGACATACATCACGTGCTCTGGATCATTGGGGACCTTGACGCCCCAGTCGAAGGTGGTGCGCGAGATCGAGAGGTCTTTCAGCCCGCCCCGCACGAAGCTCATCACCTCGTTGCGCCGCGAGTCCGGGCCGATGAAATCGGGCTGGCTCTCGTAGAGTTGCAGGAGCTTGTCCTGATAGGCCGAGAGCTTGAAGAAATAGCTCTTCTCCTCGACCCACTCCACCGGCGTGCCCTGCGGACCGCGGCGGACATTGTCCTCGCCGACTGTGGTCTCATCCTCGGCGTAGTAGGCCTCGTCGCGCACCGAGTACCAGCCGGCATAGGCGTCGATATAGATGTCGCCATTGTCCTGCATACGGCGCCAGATTTCCTGCACCGACTTGTGGTGAGCAGGTTCAGACGTGCGGATGAAGCGGTCGAACGAGACGTTGAGACGCTCGTCCATCTCCTTGAATCGCGCGGCGTTGCGGGTCGCGAGCTCGTGCGGCGTCATCCCCTCGCCCTGCGCGGTCTGGATCATCTTCTGGCCGTGCTCGTCGGTGCCGGTCAGGAAGAACACATCCTTGCCGTCGAGCCGCTGGAAGCGCGCCAACGCATCGGTCGCGATCGCCTCATAGGCGTGACCGATATGCGGCTGACCGTTCGGATACGCGATCGCGGTCGTGATGTAATAGACGTTGCCGCGATCCGCGGCGGGCGCCGGGACGGATGCCGATGCAGCAGCCGCTGCTACGGGCTTGGGCGGCTTCGGCGCGCGAACCGCTGCCGGTCTCGGCGCCTTCTCGGTAGCCGGAGCCTTCGGCAGAGCGGGCTTCTTTGCAACCGGTGCGACGGCCGCTGCGGCTGCCTTCCTCGGCGCAGCCTTGGTGGCCTTCGCAGCAGCTTTCTTGACCGTTTTCTTCACCGTTTTCTTGGCCGTCTTCTTCGTAGCCTTCTTCACGGTCTTTTTGGCGGCCTTCTTCGCGGCCGACTTCTTGGCTCCCGACTTCTTGGCTCCAGTCTTCGCCTTGACGGCCTTCTTCACCATCTTGGTGACGCGCCCGCCCTTCTTGGCCGCACGCGACTTCGCCGCGGCCTTCCGGGTCGCGCGAGCGGGCGATGCCTTCTTCGTCTTGTTGGCCTTCTTCGACGATTTCTTCTTAGCGGTCGCCACCACGGAATCCTTTGCAGATCGAAACGAGATTGTCGGGAGTGTTGTCAGGCAGAGGTGTTTTCAGACAGATTGTTTTCAGACGGTTTTGTTTTCAGACTGGCGTCTATCGGGTCGCGTCCGCGAGCATCGAAAACACCGAGAAAACCAGCGGCTTGCGCTCCAGATTGTAGGCTTCGGTATCGCGCGCGGCGCGGACGATCTTTTCCCATACCTCCGCCAGCCGTGCAAGGCGCGGCAGATTGGCGTTGACATCGCCGGTGCGCATACGCTCGCTCATCCAGCGATCGATGCCGTCGATGAAGGCGGCGAGCGCGACGCGGTCGCTGGTGCCGAGCGCGTCGCCCAGCGCATGCAGCTCGCGCGGATCGACACTCGGAAGCGTCGCGAGCAGCGCAGCCGTGCGCTGCTGTAGCTTCAACGCGTCGCCGCCAAGCAGCGACAATGCCCGCCCGACGCTGCCTTCGGAGGCCGCTGCGGCTTCCGTCAGCGCCGGATCCTCAGCGTCGATATCGGTTGCGGCCGCGGCTGCGCGCACCACGTCGCGCGTCTCCAGCGGTCGCAGCAGCAGTTTGCGACAACGGGACAGGATGGTCGGCAGCACCCGTGACGGCGCGTGGCTGACCAGCAGGAACAGCGATTGCTGCGGTGGCTCCTCGAGGATTTTCAGCAGCGCGTTCGCGGCGTTCGGATTGAGCTCGTCGACGGTGTCGACGATGCAGACGCGCCAGCCGTCGACGGCGGCCGTCGAGCCGAAGAACGAGATCGTCTCGCGCGTCTCGTCGACCGTGATCACGGTCCGCATCGCGCCGCGGTCGTTGAGGCCGCGCTCCAGCACCAAGAGCCCGCCATGGGCGCCGGCCGTGATCTGCCGTGCCACCGGATCGGACGGATCGACCCGCAAAGTCGGCGCCGCCTGAACCTGAGACGATTTCGGATTGCGGAATGCGAGCACGAACCGCGCCATGCGGTAGGCCAGCGTCGCCTTGCCGATGCCCTGCGCGCCGCCGATCAGCCAGGCGTGCGGAATCCGTCCGCTGCGATAGGCATCGAGCAAGGTGGCCTCCGCCTCGCGATGCCCGAACAGATCAGGCGTTTCGCGCGGGTGGCGAGCGGGGCTCTCCTGTTCGACCTTGCGCGGGCTCATGCGGGAGTGTCCGCCGTGAGCGTTGCGCGTAGATGTTCGCGCAGTGCGGACCATATCCTGGCCGCGACCGTGTCGGCGTCGGCCGTGGCGTCGATCAGCACGCAGCGCTCCGGGTCTTCCGCCGCGATCCGGCGATACGCGTCACGCAAATCCTGATGGAACTTGATGCCCTCGGCCTCGAAGCGATCGGCCGTGGCGTTGCCGCGGCGCGCGGCGGCACGTTGCAGGCCGACCTCGACCGGCACGTCGAGGATGAAGGTCAAATCGGGCTTGAGATCGCCGATAGTCACGCGCTGCATGGCATTGACGAGCGCCGGCGGCACCTGCCCGAGCTGGCCCTGATAGACGCGCGTGGAATCGAAGAAGCGATCGCACAGCACCCAGATGCCCTGGTTGAGCGCCGGCTGGATCACGGTGCGGACATGGTCATCGCGCGCGGCGGCGAACAACAGCGTCTCGGCCTCCGGCCCCAGCAGTTTGCCCATCCCTGACAGCACGAGGTGACGGATGATCTCCGCCCCCGGCGAACCACCGGGCTCGCGGGTCACGATCGCACGCAGCTTGGCGACATCGAGCCGTTCGGCGAGCTTGCGGATCTGGGTCGATTTCCCCGATCCCTCGCCGCCCTCAAAGGTGATGAAGCGCCCGCGCAAGCTCGGCCGTTGGACTGCTGCTTCCGCCATGTCAGAGCTTCTCGACTCCTGCGCGGAACATTCCGATGACCAACTCCTGGGCGCCGTCGAGCGCACGGCGCATGGTCGATCCCGTGCCGACGGCGTCGGCGGCGAAGACCGGAGCCTCCATCGCGACATTTGCGCCGCGCCACACCCGCACCACGCCGATCTGCTGGCCGGCGGTGATCGGCGCCTTGACCGGGCCGCTATAGATGACGCGCGCCAGCAGCTTGTCGTTGCCGTTCTTCGACACCATCACCTTGATCGGATCGGGACTCACGAGCTTGACCGATCGGCTCTCGCCGCCAAATACCCGGGCGTAACCGACCGGCTGGTTTGCCGCGATCAGGACCCGGGTCTCGAAGCTGCGGAACCCCCATTCCAGCATCTTCTTGGCTTCGGTCGCGCGGTCCTCGGAATCCTCGAGGCCGTTGACCACGACGATCAGCCGCGTGTCGTTCTGCACGGCCGAGCCGACCATGCCGTAGCCGCCTTCCTTGGTGTAGCCGGTCTTCAGACCGTCAGCGCCGGGCAAGGCGTTCAGCAGCGGATTGCGGTTCTGCTGACGGATCTTGTTCCAGGTGAATTCCTTCTCGCCGAACAGCTTGTACCTGTCGGGATAGGCCAGGATGATGTGGCGCGCCAGCACGGCGAGTTCCCGCACCGTCATCTTGTTGGTGGGGTCCGGCAGCCCGTTGGAATTGCCGAAGGTCGACTTCGTCATGCCGAGCTCGCGGGCGCGCTTGGTCATGAAGTCGGTCGCGAACGTATGTTCGTTGCCGGCAATGCCTTCGGCGAGCGCGATGCAGGCGTCGTTGCCGCTCGGGATGATCGCGCCGTGCAGGAGGTCGTCGACCGAGACCTTGCTGTTGATCGCCGCGAACATCGTCGAGGTGCCGGACGGCGCCCCGCCCCGCCGCCAGGCGTTCTCGCTGATCCGGTACTCGTCAGTGAGCTTGATGTCGCCCTTCTTGATGGCGTCGAACACCACCTCGGCCGTCATCAGCTTCATCATGCTGGAGGGCGCGCGCAGCTCGTCGGCGTTCTTCTCAAACAGCACGCTGCCGCTACTGGCCTCGACCAGGATCGCGGTCGGCGCATCGCCGTCGAACCCGCCCTCTTCCTTCTTGGCGCCCTGAACGCTGTTGTTGGCGGCGTAGACCACCCCGCCGCAGCCGATCGCAAGCGCGACGGCGGCCGCGATCAGGCCGCGCCCGGCGCGAGCTGACAACGTGCGGGGAACTGCGGTCTGGGCTGCCATCGGCGATGTCCTGAAAGACTGCGTTCTAACAGCTGGAAGTATCGCAAACAACTGAGGTTTCTGCGCTTGTGCACGGCCGGCTGGATTGCCGCCTCCGTCGAACGTCCGTATCCTTGTCAGTAATCCCGGGAACCAGCTAACGACAGCAGAACCGGCAAACAAGGCGGAAACGCGAATGTCATCCTCCCGCACCATCTCAGCCAACGGTATCGACATGTTCGTGCGCGAGGCCGGCCAAGGACCATTGGTCGTGCTCTGTCACGGCTGGCCGGAACTGTCCTACTCATGGCGGCACCAGATCGCCGCGCTGGCCGCGGCAGGCTTTCGGGTCGTAGCCCCAGATATGCGCGGCTTCGGCCGGACCGGCGCACCGGCCGACGTCGGCGCCTACACGATCTTCGATACCGTCGGCGACATGGTCGCGCTGGTGGCTGCGCTCGGCGAGAGGCAGGCTGTCATCGTCGGTCACGATTGGGGAGCGCCGGTGGCCTGGCACGCAGCCCTGTTCCGACCTGATATCTTCACCAAGGTCGCCGGCCTCAGCGTGCCGCCACCGTTCCGCGGCCGCGGGCGTCCGCTCGAGACCCTGCGCGAGAGCGGCATCACCAATTTCTATTGGCAGTACTTTCAGCCACCCGGCGTCGCCGAGGCCGAGTTCGAGCGCGACATCGCCCACACCATGCGGCTGGTGCTCGGGCGCGGCGTCTCCGATCCGAGCTCGATGTTCGTTGACGAGGCCAAGGGCTTTCTTGGCAAGCTGCCGTCCGGGATGCCGCTGCCGGCCTGGATCACGGAAGCCGACATCGCCGAATTCGCCGAGGGCTATCGGCACTCCGGCTTCCGCGGCGGCCTCAACTGGTACCGCAATCTGGATCGCAACTGGGAGCTGACGGCGCCCTGGCAGGACGCGCAGATCCTTCAGCCGTCGCTGTTCATCGCCGGCTCGAACGATTCTGTGATTACCGGCCTGATCGGCGCCAAGCGGGTCGCGGACATGGAACGCGTGCTGCCGAACCTGCGGCAGAAGCTGATCATCGAGGGCGCCGGTCACTGGATCCAGCAGGAGCGCCCTGACGAGGTCAACGCGGCGCTGATCGCGTTTCTGAAATAATCAGACGAAGTGCCTGATTCAGTAGAGGCCGCGCCCGCTCAGGACTTCGGCGGGGCCACGCGCGTCGATCGGCACGTAAGCTGCCGCTGGGCTCGGGCGTGCGGCGTAGCGCGGGTCGCGCTCGTAGGAGACTTCGCGCTGATTGTTCGCGACGCGGCGGTGCGACCGGCTCGAGGCCGACATTTCGGAGGTCGCGTTAGCCGACGCGTAGTCCGCCTGGGTGTTGCCGAGGCTGTACGGCCGGCCCTCAGGCAGCGGGACATCGCCGCGGACCCGGCCCGATGAGGACGATACCTCTGGGATGAACGGCCGTGCCGAGGCGACCCGCACCATCGACGGTGACGGTGCCGGCGTGCCGGTGCGCAAGGTTGCCATCAGCTGGCGGTCGTCGGACCCTTCCAGCGGTGCCCGGCCGACATATTCGACGCGGACACGAGCGACACCATTTCCTTTGAAATCAAGCAGTTCGGCGGCTTTGTTCGAGACGTCTATGAGGCGATTGCCGTGGTACGGACCGCGGTCATTGACGCGGACGACGAGCGATTTGCCGTTGCTCAGATTGGTGACGCGCGCGTAGCTCGGCATCGGCAGGGTCGGATGGGCCGCCGTGAGTGAGCCCATGTCGAACACCTCGCCATTGGCGGTCAGGCGGCCGTGGAAATCGTCGCCGTACCAGGACGCCATGCCCTCGGCGCGATAATTCTCGTTCTCCTCCGGCACATAGGTGCGGCCGGCGACGACATAGGGCTTGCCGATGCGGTAGGTGCCGCCGCCCTTCGGCACGGGGTCGCCCAGCGCCACGACGCGCGGGCTCGACGATACGCCGTATTTGGGATCGACCCGGCTGGCGAGGTTTGAGTTGGCGCAATTGGCGAGGACGAGGCACGTCGCCACCGCAACGGCGCTGCGCGCCGTCCGGATCATCGAATCTGGCCGTCTAATCCCCATCTGCCCCAAGTACCATTCTGCCGGACCCGCGCCTACTTCGAGGCGTCGGGATCGATTCTGTCACCGTGCGGCCCACCTCCGCACCGGATGGTGAAGATATCGCAACCGGAACACGGCGGAAATGGGGAGAGCCGCTGGGCGGTGGCGTCTTGGTGAATGGTCTGTTGCGCCTCCTCCGTCGTTCTACGGACCCTCGCGCCGGAGAAACGCCCTCGCCTGTCCCGCGATCAGACACACTGTTGCAGCAAATCATCAGTCGGGGGGCATCTTGGATTCCAACAATTGAATCTTTTTGACTGTGCAAGGCTGCAATCGTTTTCTCCTCCGCGTGGGGCGCAAAGGAAGTTTGCGATGATCGAGACGGTTACAGCGGTGATGGGCCTGGTGAGTGCGGCGATCTTCTTGGCGCATGCCGTGGAAGGCTATCGGTACCGGGCCTGACGGTCCGTTGAAAGGCGGAAAGACGCGTCACCTCTTTCCAGGAGTGAAGTTCGGAAAGCTTTAATCAATTCGGATGAGCATCGGTTGAAAGCAGGTGTATCATGCGTAATCACGATTTGGTCTCCGACGGGTTTCTAACCCTGACCGCAGCAAGCCTCGTGCTGCTGTGCTCCAGCCTGCTGGCGTTCGCTTTCGGCTGAAGTTTCGGCGGCCCTCAAGGTCGCCTGCCCTCAAGAGTGCCCCGGAACCACTCAAGCGAACAAATGGCCGGCCGCGCCTGACGCATGAACGAGCGCAAGACCAACCGAATCCAACAAATGTAAACTCGAGACGTGGGTGCCGTCGAACACCAGTTCGGTCGGTACTCCGGATGCGCTCTCAGTCAGAATAACCGCTGAGCCGTTTTTCATATCAGCGACATCGACAACTGGATCGTAGTTTCCCGGTAACAAGTTACTTCCAACAAACTTGAAGTTGTCAAAGTAAAGCAGATCGATCGCGCCGGACGAAGACTGCGTGACGATGTCGGCGTGCCCGTCTCCGTTGACGTCCGCAACCCCGACGACATTCCAGAATGCCTGGGTCGTCAGCGCGCTCGTGGTGAGCTTGCCTGCACCGCTGAAACCCAGGAAGTCAATCAGCCCGTTCGACGACTGCGTGACGAATTCAGCGTTCGTGGCCCCACTGAACAAGCCGGCGCCTTTGACGTCCCAATAGCTCCCCGTCATCAGCAGCGAGCTGGATAACTGGCCCGCACTGAAGTTGAGCAAGTCAATCTGTCCATTCGACTGGGTAAGGACGCCGGGATTTCCATTGGACGAAAAGTCGACATTGCCGACGACCTTCCAGAATGATTGCTGCGTTAGGAATGAAGTCGCGAGATGTCCGGACGTGTTGTATTGCAGGAAATCCAACTGTCCGTTGGCGAGCTGGGCAGCAGTCGCAACCGCGACGCCGGGGAGCACCCCGTAGAGCGCCCGCACACCGTCGATGTCAGATTGAGTGAGGTCCGTCACCGCCGGATTGACGACCGCATTCATGATCGCCGGACTGATATTGTAGTGATCCAGTCCCAGGCTATGTCCGATCTCGTGGAGCGCGACGTCGTAGAACGAGACGCCACCGTTGCTGACAAGCTGACCATTGACGAGGTGCCAGCCCTCATCCATGTCGAACGTGATGTCGGAAGCAATCTCCGAGCCGGCCGAATACGAGTTCTGTTCCTGGCCAACGATGTTGTTCGGGCCGTCGATGTGGCTGAGCCCGAGACGAATTTGATTTGCGGCGGCATCGGTGACTTCATGGAAGTCGATATTGGCTGCCGATTCCCACCGGTCGAACGCCTCCCTGATCTCGGTCTGGAACATCCCGGTCAGGAAGCTGTCGAACTGAATGAATTGGCCCGTGAGGTTGGCCGTCGCGAAGCTCCAATCGATCTCACCCGAGGCGGTGCCGAGTGCGCTGGAACCCCATTTGAAGCCTTCGAGAACGTAATCAGCCATCTAGCGATGCCTCTGGCTCAATGATTTGCCGTGGCTTGCATGACAGTCTCGATCTTCACCGAGAGACTCACTTGATCAACCACTACTCAATGCGCGTTTTTACCAACGATTGTCGAACTTGACCATGTTCCCCTTCGTCATCTTGACAGTGTTCCCGAAGCTTTCCAGCTTGGGCCGGTGGCGGAACGACGATAAAGGAATCCGGGCCGAGCAGGATCATGACCGCGCGGTGACATGTCCGACGGAGCGAGATCACGCATGAGCGGCCGCGTGAGAGAGGGAACATCTGCGCTGCTCATCAGCACCGACGGTCGCTTGCTCATGCAGCTACGCGATGATCTGCCGCATGTCTCCGATCCCGGAAAGATCAGCCTGTTTGGCGGCCGGCGCGAGGGGACCGAGTCTTTCCTGGAGTGCGTCGTGCGCGAAATCCATGAGGAGATCGGTTACTATTTGCCGCCCGAACGCTTTGAGCTGATCGGTCAGTATTCTGGAACGGATCATTTGACGCCAAACGGCAGGCTGCACGGCCAGGTGTTCCTGGCGCGAGACGTGCCCATCGACCAATTGAAGGTGAACGAGGGCCGCCTTGAGATCGTCGCCATCGACGAGCTGGAACGTATCCGCGGCAGGCTCGCGCGCGCGGCGGAATATGCGCTGGAGATATTCCTGAAGCGGGAACCGATTACCTGAGGGATGAAACCAGCTCGCGGATGCGATCGTCGAGCATCGCCAGCGCGACCGAAGGATGAGCCACGTCGATATCGTCCACGTGCCAATACATCACCCTGTCGGCGACCTCGGGGAACCGCCGCTCGATCAGCGGACGATGCTCGGCCTCCTTCAGCGCGACCACCAGATCCGCACCGTCGAAGTCAGCCAATGAACAGGGCTGCGGGTCGCGCGTTGCGCCCTCGGGAACGATGCCGCCTGCGCGGAGACGATCGTCGGCAAAGACCGACATCGGCCCGACATTGTCGGGCGATCCACGTTCGGCCGCGCCTCTCGAGGACGCGCGCCACGCCAGCTGTTCGGTTCGTGCGAGATGATTGAAGAGTTCTTCTGCGTATCGACTTCGGTAGTAGTTGCCGGTGCAAAGAAAGAGGATGCGCTTCATGGCCGACATGATGGCCAATGTCGGCCTTCGCGGTCAACCGCGTTGCATGCATGTGCGAATGATCTGCGCCGCGGGCGCGTCGACAGAAAAGGCAAAGCGGTTTCTTGATTGAGGGGGCCAGCTCGTCCTCAATAGTCCCCGTCCGTTTTGTTGAGTTGGGTGCCAATTGCGGTGCCAACTCTGCCGCGTTCGCCTGCAAAGCACGGCCCCGGCGCGGTCGGCGCGCCAGGGTCGCATTCCAACTCCCGCAGTCGGGGGGCAGGAGTGACAGCGGGAGCACTAGGAGTGACTCTCGACGCTGCCACTTGTTCCTGGCCCTTCGCTGCACACGGCGAGCCACTAGGGGTTACCCCGGAGAAGGAGCGCGCGAATGATCGGACGCAGAACTATCTTCGCAATGCTTCTAATCGTGGTGCTGCTCGTAATCTGGCAGATCCTGGCGTCGTTTTGAGGGGGGAACGCGAAGGATAAGCCAGCGGGTGGCCCGGCAGACACTTTGGTCTCCGTCACACGCGTGTGACTTCAGTCCGCTACCCTCGCGACGCTGGGATATTGTCAGGACCAACGAAATACCGCCGCCGGAACGCTGTATTTCGAGCCCGGCGGCGTAGGTTACCTTGGGAGATAAGTTGGGCGCTGTCGCTTTAGGCCGACTCATTCGAGCGGTAGGGAAAGCGCCGGCAGCGGCTTATTGCCCTGCTCGCAACCTGTTCGCCCCTTGGGCGGTAGACTCAGCGTCGATTCATCTGCGGCAGTGCGGCTCATGAAATGGGTCAGATTAACGCCCGATGACCACTCCACATAGCCACCGACTCCAACGGCAATCGCTCCCACTATGAGAATACCGAGCACTGAAGCGGCGGCTGCTGCCGACAAGCTTTGGCTGCTGAAAAACGGCATCACGATTCTCCGACACCGAGCTGCCACCCACCCGTGCCTTAGACCAACTCGCGATGCTCGAGTGTGAACGGCCTCACATTTCACGGGCACTTGATGCTGAAGCAGCAGCTCACCGGGCAGCACTCGGCAATGCATGTCGACTGTCATCAGCCCGTGGCTTGGTTCGTGCAGGACGATTATGGCTGGGGATTTTAGTGTCCCAGTTCAGGAAGAAAGCGCCGCCGGGCGTATATTTGTGAGACCGGCGGCGTCTTTTCTTAGGACCGGCGCCCGGAGCCAGTCACGGCCGCCCCGGCGCACGCACAATCGAAGACGGCCCCAGCTTGGGACCGCTGAGACCGTCATTTCGACTGCTGGACGGGCGCCAATAAACAGGCCGCCTTTGGTTCAGCAGCACTGCCGGTACATCCGCGGCAGTTGAATTGTACCCGACGTCGCTGCGTGCTTGCCCAGATCTGACGGGGTACCACCCGGCCTGCATTTATGGTATACCTAAATTCATGAAGAAGTCAATAAAGGTAGACCAAAAATCAAAACGGGGGCGCCCTTCCACGGGGCGCGACCCCATGGTCTCATCTCGGATACCTGCCGCCACCGTTGCCGCCGTCGATGCGTGGGCCGCGGAGCGCGAAACGACGCGGTCGGATGCTATCCGCCAACTGGTCGAGCTCGGATTGACCATACGAACCGAGGCACGCTCCGCGCTCGAAGATCAGCAGAATCGTAAAAACACAAAGCAGCGGGCTCGTGAACTGGCGAGCAACGCAATCGACAAGGTGCGCGACCCTACAGCCAGCCCGGACGATCAATCGGACCGCAAGCGCAAGCTCGTTAAGGGGCCGGAGGAATTTCAAGGCGTGCGACGTGATCAGCCGAACCGAAAGGCGTGAACAAAGCCATCAGCCGACGGGATCGAAAGCCC
>NZ_VKHP01000140.1 GCF_010811875.1 Bradyrhizobium uaiense | reverse complement strand
CATATGCGATTGCCCTGCCCGCAAGCGGGAGAGGTGCAGCGAGTTCGCCGTCGGATCGATTCGACCTAACATCATCGCACTCTTGCGCGCGACAATAAAAAGGCCGGGAGCGGTGTCGCTCCCGGCCGTTGTCATCGACGAAATCATATCGCCTCAGAACGCAACCTGCGTGCGCAGGGCGACCGCGTCGAACTTCGAGCCGACATCGGCAGTCGAGGTCGCCGAAGCCTGCTTGGAGATATCGCCGTGCAGGTAGTTCAGCATGAATCGGACGTTGTTGTTGACGTACCAGTTCAGCGCGGCGGTGTAGACGGTCTGCCGTCCGCCGGCGATGCCGACTGCCTGACCGACCTGGTCGTTGAGGTTCATCTGGCTGACGCGGCCGGCGATTTCCCAGGCGCCCCAGCCGCCGCCGGCAAGCGAGAATGGATCGTGCGGCTTGATCCCGCCGTACGAGGCCGTGGCCGGGTTGTAGGCGTGATTCTCGCCGGTCAGCACGTAGCCGACCTGCGCATAGCCGCCGTCGAATTTCAGGCTCGGCGCGCCGAACGGCGGCAGCCCGGTATTCGCAGTGCGGTCGACGTTGAACCAGTAGTACTCGCCCTGTGCGATGAACGGGCCATAGGTCGCCGCCGCCTCGACGCCGTAGACCTGCGCGCCGGAGACGTTGGCGATCGCGCCGGTCGAGATCAGCGTCGTCGGATCGATGCGCAGTTCAGGCCGATCGCTCAGCGTGAGCGTCTGCGCCTGCGTCAGCTGGTTGCGCGGCGGCTGCACCAGCCATTCCGCATCGGCGCCGATATGCACCGAATAGTCCTTGCCGCTGATCGGATTGCCGGCGACGCGGACCACCGCGCCATACTGCTCGGACGTCCCGGCCGGGGTGACGCTGGAGGCCGAGTGAATCTGGCCGGTGGTCGGTCCGGTGGCATAGCCGCCGAGCCAGAGTTGGTCGTTCCACCAGCGCGTGCCGATCGCGGAACGGAAGTCGCCGGCCGCGACGTTCTGCGCGATGATGCCGGCCGAGGCGCGCTCCATGAACAGGATGTCGTTGGAGCTGGTGGATTCGTCCATGGTCCAGAGCAGGTCCATGATGCCGGCTTCGATGGCCATCTTGCCGCCGAAAGGCTTGAAGCCGGTGTAGCTCAGATAGGCGTTCTCGACGCCGGAGGTGCCGCCGCCGGGCAGCGATCCGGGTGCTGCGCCGCCGAAGCCGTCGGACGAGCCGCCGAAGTCGTAGATCAGCGCGTAATTCCAGTCGCCGAAGAACTTGCCGACGATGCCGATGCGGGCGCGGCGCAGGTTCTCGCCGCTGTCGAGCTTCTGCGGCGAGGTGCCCGCGGTGTTCGGACGATAGTCGTAGCCGCCGACATCCCAATGCACGCGGCTGGTGATCGCAACGCAGTTCTGTTCGTCCGCGGTGCAGATCGTCGGTCGGTTGTTCGGCAGCGTCACCACGACGCCCGACGGCGCGACCTGGCCCTTCACCGGGATCGCGGCATTTGCGGTTGCGACGCGCGCGGCCTTGGCATCCGCCGCCTTCGCGTTGGCGTTTGCGCTGGCTGCGGTCGCGGTATTGGCGTTGGTCTGCTTCTGGAGTTTGTCGAGCTTCTGCTCGAGCATCTTCAGCTGTTGCTTGAGCAGCGCGATCTCCGCGTCGCTGCCGCCTCCGGCCGTTTGCGAATAGGCCGGCGAGGCGGCAAGCGCCCCTGCAAGCCCGATGGCGATTGCACCAACTTTTGTCGCACCCATTGTGCACCCCTGTTGTGTTTGAATTCCCCACTCACTCACTGAAATGTCCTAGGAGTCGAACGTGACTGACGCACGACAGCGCTTCCAGGCATCGCAGTTCCGCTTGTTGTCCGCAGGCAACAAGCGGAGCGGCGCAGTGAGATGACAGTTATCATAGAAGCTTGGCGGCGCGCTTCAACGCGGCGGCTAGGGGTTTTGCACCGGTCCGGCAGGGGCGGTTTATCGGGCCCGGCGCCCTTCAATTGCCCGGCGAACACGCCTATATTCCGGCGTTTCCTCGAGAGGTGAGAATGCTCCGACCCGTCCGCTTAGCTGCCATATCCGCCCTGTGCACACTGGCTTTCATGGGGAATCTGTCTCCGGCCGCAGCCCAGGACCGCCGCGTGCCGTCGTCGCAGGCCGATCTCCAGCTGTCCTATGCGCCGATCGTCCAGCGGGTGCAGCCGGCGGTGGTCAATGTCTATGCCGCCAAGACGGTGCAGAACCGCAATCCGTTCCTGGACGACCCGATTTTCCGCCGCTTTTTCGGCGTGCCCGGGCAGCAGCCCGAGCAGATGCAGCGCTCGCTCGGCTCCGGCGTCATGGTCGACGGCTCGGGCCTTGTGGTCACAAACAATCACGTGATCGAGGGCGCCGACCAGGTGAAGGTCTCGCTTTCCGACAAGCGTGAATTCGAGGCCGAGATCGTGCTGAAGGACAGCCGCACCGACCTCGCGGTGCTGCGCCTGAAGGGCACCAACAAGGAAAAATTCACAACGCTCGACTTCGCGAATTCCGACCAGCTGCAGGTCGGCGACGTCGTGCTCGCGATCGGTAATCCGTTCGGCGTTGGCCAGACCGTGACGCACGGCATCATCTCAGCCTTGGCGCGCACGCAAGTCGGGATCACGGATTATCAATTCTTCATTCAGACCGACGCCGCGATCAATCCCGGCAATTCGGGCGGCGCGCTGGTCGACATGACCGGACGTCTGGCCGGCATCAACACCGCGATCTTCTCGCGCTCCGGCGGCTCGCAGGGCATCGGCTTTGCGATCCCTGCCAACATGGTGCGCGTGGTGGTGGCCTCCGCCAAGAGCGGTGGCAAGAATGTGAAGCGGCCGTGGCTCGGCGCGCGGCTGCAGGCCGTCACGCCGGAGATCGCGGAGACGCTCGGGCTGAAGTTGCCGACCGGCGCGCTGGTCGCCAATGTCGCGCCGAACAGCCCGGCGGCGAAGGCCGGGCTCAAACTCTCCGACCTGATCGTCGGGATCGACGGCACGGCGGTCGACGATCCCAATGCGTTCGACTACCGCTTCGCGACCCGTCCGCTCGGCGGCAGCGCGGAGATCGAGGTGCAGCGCGCCGGCAAGCCGGTGAAGCTGACCGTGCCGCTGGAGACCGCGCCCGATACCAACCGCGACGAGATCGTGCTGACCGCGCGCTCGCCGTTCCAGGGCGCAAGGGTCGCCAACATCTCGCCGGCGCTCGCCGATGAGCTGCATCTCGACGCCGGCGCCGAGGGTGTCGTCGTCACCGAGCTCGCCGATGACGGCACCGCCGCCAATGTCGGCTTCCAGAAGGGCGACATCATCCTGGCGGTCAACAATGAGAAGATCGCGCGGACCAGCGATCTCGACAAGGCCTCGAAGGCGGGGTCGCGGGTCTGGCGCATCACGCTGGTGCGCGGCGGCCAGCAGATCAACGTGACGCTCGGCGGATGAGCCACAAGTGAGCCCAAAGCAACCGCGGGACGCGACGAACCTGTTCGCCGCGGCGGGGATGGAGCAGGACGCGCCACACCCGCTGCCGGACCGGCTGCGCCCGCGCACGCTGGCCGACGTCGTCGGCCAGGATCATATCCTCGGGCCCGACGGCGCGCTGACCCGCATGCTGGAGACGCGCACGTTGGGCTCGCTGGTGTTCTGGGGGCCGCCCGGCACCGGCAAGACCACCGTGGCGCGGCTGCTGGCGGATGCGACCGAGCTGCATTTCGAGCAGATCTCGGCGGTGTTCTCCGGCGTCGCCGATCTCAAGAAGGCGTTCGACGCCGCGCGTGCTCGCCGCGAAACCGGCAAGGGCACGCTGCTGTTCGTCGACGAGGTGCATCGTTTCAACCGCGCACAGCAGGATTCCTTCCTGCCCGTGATGGAGGACGGAACCGTGGTGCTGGTCGGCGCCACCACGGAGAATCCGTCCTTCGAGCTCAACGCGGCGCTCCTGTCGCGCGCCCGCGTACTGGTGTTTCACTCGCTCGATACGGCCGCGATCGAACGGCTGTTTGTCAATGCCGAGAAGATCGAGGGCAAGAACCTGCCGCTCGATGCGGAGGCGCGTGCCGTGCTGGTGCGGATGGCCGATGGTGACGGCCGCGCCTCGCTGACATTGGCCGAAGAGGTCTGGCGCGCCGCGCGCAAGGGCGAGGTGTTCAATGCCGAACAGTTGCAGGCCATCCTGCAACGCCGTGCGCCGATCTACGACAAGTCGGCCGACGGCCACTACAATTTGATCTCGGCGCTGCACAAGTCGGTGCGCGGCTCCGATCCGGATGCAGCACTGTATTATCTCGCACGGATGCTCGATGCCGGCGAGGATCCGCTGTTCCTGGCGCGGCGCGTGGTGCGGATGGCGGTCGAGGATATCGGCCTGGCCGATCCGCAGGCGCTGGCGGTCTGCAACGCCGCCAAGGATGCCTATGATTTCCTGGGCTCGCCGGAAGGCGAGCTCGCGATAGCCCAAGCCGTAGTCTATCTCGCCACCGCGCCGAAATCGAATGCGGTCTACACTGCGTTCGGTGCGGCGATGCAGACCGCAAAGCAGGGCGGCTCGCTGCTGCCGCCGAAGCACATCCTGAATTCGCCGACCAAGCTGATGAAGTCGGAGGGCTACGGCTCCGGCTATCAATACGATCACGACGCGCCCGACGCGTTCTCCGGCCAGGACTATTTCCCGGAAGCGCTGGGTCGCCAGACCTTCTACGATCCGCCTGACCGCGGCTTCGAGCGCGAGATCCGCAAGCGGCTGGATTACTGGAACAGGCTGCGCAAGGAGCGCGGCGGGAGCTAAAGCGAGATCAGGCCGTGGACCCATTAGCGCGCAGCCATGGCCTGATTGACGCAAGTGAAGCAGATCGGATCGCTGCGATTGCTTTTCGGCGGGATGTTGGCCCACGGCGCTCGACGTACGGCCGCTATCCCCGTTGAGCGCATCCTTTTATGATCGGCCACATGGATATAGCTGGCTTCGACCTCAACTTGATGAAGGCCTTTGATGCGCTGTACGCGGAGCGTCACGTGACGCGCGCCGGATCGCGGATCGGCCTCAGCCAGTCGGCGATGAGTGGAGCACTCACGCGCTTGCGAGAGCTTCTCGGGGATGAGCTCTTCGTGCGAACGCCTTCAGGCATGCAGCCGACGCCCCGCGCCCATGACCTTGCTGGTCCCGTCTCGGACGCGCTCCGGCTTCTCCGGAGCGCGCTACAGGCCGATAGTTTCGACCCCGCGACGGCGGACAATACCGTCACGCTCGCGATGACCGACTATGCGGCGTTCGTCTTGTTGCCGCCGCTCATGGCCCGCCTCAGCGTCGATGCCCCGCACATCAACGTGCGCGTTAGCGGGATGTTCGGACGAGACGAAGCTATCACGCTACTCGACAGCGGCGAGGCGAACCTCGCGATCGGCTTCCCCGTCGAGACGTCGGCGCGCATCATCAGCAGCCCGCTGTTTTTTGAGAGTTTCGCCTGCGTCGTGCGGGAGGGACATCCGGCGTTCGCCGGTGGTCCAAGTCTCGAGGCTTTCGCAGCGGCGCCGCATCTTCTGGTTTCTCCCGAAGGCGACCGCTCCGGGATCGTCGATCGAAGGCTTGCCGATCTCGGCCTCGAACGGCGCGTCGTACTGAGCCTGCCGCAATTTCTGGCGGCACCCTTCGTGATCGCCGGAACCGATCTCATCGCGACGCTGGCCTCTCGGGTCGCACGAAGGTTCGCTGATACCGGAGCTGGAATAGCGATGTACGATCCGCCGCTCGAACTGCCCACCTGGCCGCTCAACTTGATGTGGCACCGGCGGGCGGACACGCATGGGGCTATCGCCTGGCTGCGCGGCATCATCACCAAAATCGCGGCCTCGGCTTGACGCCATCGGCGCGATCGATAGCGCCACATCAGGACTTTCGATTTCCATCCGCGTTGCCGTTCCGCTTTGTTGGATTCACCTGATTTGAAGAGGTGATCGACATGCGAGTTTTAGTAACAGGCGCGACCGGCTTGATCGGCGGTGCGGTAGCGCATCGATTGAAAGAGGGGGGGCATGAAATCGTGGGGCTCGCCCGGTCGGAAGCGAGCGCGGCCAAGCTGCTGAACCGAGGCTTCGCGGTGGAGATAGGTGAGCTTGCCGACCCGGCGAGCTTGGCCTCGGCGGTGCGGGGCGTGGACGCCGTCGTCCATGCCGCTTCGCCCAACGACCAGAACGCTGCGTCTCTCGATGAGATTGCGACGCGTGCAATCCTCGAAGCCCAGCGCGGAACGGGTAAGCGCTTCATCTATACCAGTGGCAGCTTGGTCTACGGCTCCACGGGCGACAAGCCGGCGACCGAGGACACGCCACTCAACCCGGTCGAGATGGTTCGCTGGCGGCAGGCGCTGGAACGCGAGATCCTCGCTGCCGGAGCCGAGGGCGTCCGTCCGGTCGTTATCCGGCCTGCCTGGGTATATGGCAACCGGGGCGGCGCCGCGATGATGATGGTCGCAGCGGCCAAGGAACATGGCGCGGCGCTTCATGTCGGTGACGGTCAAAATCGCTGGTCGACCGTGCATGCCGACGACCTGGCCGATCTCTATGCGCTCGCGCTCGAGCGGGCACCGGCGGGATCCGTCTTCAACGGCGCGCACGGTTCGGCGCCGCGGCTTGTCGAGATCGCACGCACAGCAAGCGAGTTAGGCGGCGCCGGGGGCCGAGTAGCGGCATGGCCGCTCGACGAGGCGCGCAAGGTCCTCTGGGGATTCGCCGATGCGATCGCCTCCGATCAGATCATCTCGGGCGAGAAGGCGAAGCGTGAACTCGGCTGGAATCCCTGGCGGGCATCGATCATCGACGAGTTGCGCGCTTATGCGTTGGCGGTCGCTTAAGTCATGCACATGATATTCGTCAGGTTGCTTGCCGCTGCCTTCGCCAGTGCAGGTCTGTTCAATGCGATCGCGACATCGACGACGCAGAGCAACTTTGTTCGATGGGGGTATCCTGCGTGGTGGTGCCGAGTCACCGGGGGATTGGAAATATCGGCCGCAATCCTGGTCGCTATACCGGCAACCCGTGCGGCAGGTTTGATCCTCTGCGCCGTTATTCTCGCGGCGGCAGCTTTGACCATCCTGCGACATCGGGAGTTTTCCCATCTCGCACCGATCGGTTGCTTTGCCGCGTTGCTCTTGATGGCGATTCGGATGTCTTGAAAGATCGGTGGCTTCCGGGCACTTCCGGAAGCTGCGGCCGGCTTGGAATGCCGAAGGAGAACGAGTCCCCCTTGGCTTCAACCGACGTAAGCAAAAGCCTTGGGGCGAGGAGCATTTGCGAAATTTCGGAATATTAGAAGAATATCCCTGAGTTGCCCGACGTGTCAAGTTGCTTGGTCGAACGCCGGCCGCCGGCTACTTTGCATGGGGTTGTTTTCGATATTTTGGCAACGCCCGCTGCGACGGCCCAAACTTGATACTGCTCCAGCGCGTCGCTCGGCGGGGCCGTATTTGACGTCGCGCTCGACCTTGACGCCCTGGTAGGGCTCCTTCTGTTGCAGCGGTGCGTACAGCGCAGCCGTCTTGGGCGGGTCGACGACGCGGCCGAGTTCCAGGAGCTTCCAGGCCAGATCTTCCGGCATCGGGCTTTGCTGGGCCAGCGCCGGGCCCGTGAACATCAGGGCCGCCGCCAAAGCCGATATCGTCAGTCTCATTCCAAAGCCCCCCGTCGATTGCCGCGCGCGGCCCTAGATGGCCGACGCCGCGCCGGATTCATACCGATTTCGCCGTGACGATTCGCGGCATTTGCGCTAGGCACAATGCAGGTCTGGAGCCGAAAAACCACCATGAGCCGCCGTATCAAGAGAACCACATCGCCGGGCGATCGCGCCAAAGGGCGCGACAAGGGCCGTGACCGCGACCGCGCCGGCGATCGTGGCAAGGAACGTGGCAAGGTCGGATCGGCGCAGCGCAGCCGGAAGCCGGACGATCGCAAGTTCGGTGATCGCAAGCCGGGTGACCGGCCGTTCGCGCACCGCGCGCCGGCCAAGCCGCCGCGCCTAGCCGAGCCGCGCCGCGACCGGCAGGAGCGCGTGGAGCCGGCCGCCGCGAAGCCGGTGAACGAGCAGCCATTGCCGACCAAGGTGCAGACCGTCGTCGTCACGGCCGACGAGGACAACATGCGCGTCGACCGCTTCCTCGAGGCGCGGTTTCCGGGCCTGTCGTTCTCCCATATTCAGCGCATCGTCCGGAAGGGCGAGCTTCGGGTCAACGGCAAGCGCGCCGATTCGAAGGACCGGCTGGAGGAGGGCCAGAGCGTGCGGATTCCGCCGCTGCGGCTCGACACGCCGAAGACTTCAGGCACGCTCTCGGAGGCCGAGGCGAAGACGCTGCAGGCGCTGAAGGACATGACGCTGTACGAGGACGACGACGTACTGGTGCTGAACAAGCCGGCCGGTCTCGCCGTGCAGGGCGGCTCCGGCATGACGCGCCATGTCGACCAGATGCTGGAGGTGATGCGCGACGCCAAGGGACAGAAGCCGCGGCTGGTGCATCGGCTCGACCGGGAGACCTCGGGCTGCCTTCTGATCGCCAAGACGCGCTTTGCCGCCACCGCACTGACCGGCTCGTTCCGCCATCGCTCCGCGCGCAAGATCTACTGGGCGCTGGTCGCCGGCGTGCCGAAGCCGAAGCAGGGCCGGATCTCGACCTACCTCGCCAAGGAGGAGAGCGAGGAGGACAGCATCATGCGGATCGCCGAACATGGTGACGAGGGCGCAAGCCACGCCGTGACCTATTACGCCGTGGTCGAGGCCTCCGCGACCAAGCTCGCCTGGGTCTCGCTCAAGCCGGTGACCGGCCGTACCCATCAATTGCGCGCCCACATGGCGCACATCGATCACGCCATCGTCGGCGATCCCAAATACTTCAACAAGGAAAACTGGCAGCTGCCCGGTGGCTTGCAGACCCGGCTGCATCTGCTCGCCCGCCGCATCGTGATTCCGCATCCGCGCGGCGGCGTGATCGATGTCAGCGCGCCGCTGCCGCCGCACATGCTGCAATCCTGGAATCTGCTCGGGCTCGAGGCCGACCGCTTCGACCCGATCGAGAACGCGCCGGAGGAGTGACGAGGCGGGCCGCGTCGCCTCACTATCCCTCGCGCACAGCAAGAACGATCAAACCGCGCCACACACAGCCTCTATGTTGCCGCGCGCCGGGCCGTTGCCGGCGTGCAATGCTGAAAGAGGCTGTCCATGACCGGGATCTGGCTACGCGTCGCGCTTGTTCTCATTGGCTTGGCCGCCACCTCGGCGCCGTCTGACGCCGAGACCGTGGTGCTCCGCGGCGGCACGCTCTACGCATCGGCCGATGCCGCCGCGCTCCCTGATGCCGTGATCGTGATCTCGGACGGTGTCATCAGCGCGGTCGGAAAATCCGGTGAGGTCGCCGTGCCGTCCGATGCGCAGGTGATTGATTGCAGCGGCAAGACCGTTGTTGCCGGGTTCTGGAACAGCCATGTGCATTTCACCGAACATGTCTGGCACAATGCCGGCGCAGCGCCGGCCGCGCCGCTGACGCAGCATATGCAGGAGATGCTGACGCGCTGGGGGTTCACCACGGTCTGGGACCTCGGCTCCGATCCAAACAACACGCTGCCGCTGCGCAAGCGCATCGCGGCGGGCGAGGTCGCCGGTCCCACCATCCTGCTCGCCGGCAACATCTTCCCGAAGGGCGGGCATCCCGTCTATGTCCCGAGCGAGGTCCAGCTGCCCGAAGTCGCCACGCCCGAGGAGGCGACGAAATGGGCGCGCGACTGGCTCGCGATGGGCGAGGACGGCATCAAGCTGTTCACCGGCGCTTTCATGGGCGACAAGCCTGTCATCAACATGGACCCGGCGATTGCGAAGGCGGCCGTCGACGTCGCACATGCGCAGGGTCGGCCGGTGTTCGCGCATCCGCAGAACAAGGTCGGCGTCGAGACGGTGATCGCATCCGATGTCGACGTGCTCGCCCACACCACGCCGAGCGAGCGCGCCTACACCGACGACCAGCTGGCACGGTTCAAGGCGCAGGGCACCGCGCTGATCCCGACGTTGGCGTTGTTCACCACCGTCGTGCTCGATCCCAACGTCACCAACCGTCTGATTGCTGCAACCGTCAACCAGCTCAAGCAATTCTCCGACAACGGCGGCACCGTGCTGTTCGGCACCGATGTCGGTTTCACCACGCAATACGACACTACGCAGGAAGTCCAGCTGATGCACCGCGCGCTGTCGGAGCGCCAGGTGCTGGCCTCGCTGACGATCAACCCGGCGCGGTTCTTCAAGGCTCCCAAGAAGGGCAAGGTGGAGCAGGGTTTCGACGCCGATCTCGTGGTGCTCGACGGCGATCCGCTGGCCGACGTCGCCAATCTCGCGAAGGTGAGCACCACGATCCGCGCAGGCCACGTGATCTATCAGAAACCGTGAAGCCGACCGGAGACCATCTCCGGCCTAGCAGGCGTCAGAGCATCAGCTTGTAGCCGATGTGGCTGCCGACGAATCCAAGCCGTTCGTAGAAGCGGTGCGCATCGGGGCGGCCCTTGTCGGTGGTCAGCTGCACGAGATGGCAGCCCCGCGCTCTGCATTGCGCGATCGCCCATTCGAACATCTGCTGGCCGACGCCCGAGCTGCGGTGCGCCTCAGCAATTCTGACCGCCTCGATCTGTCCGCGCCAGGCACCAAGCCGCGCCAGTCCGGGGATGAAGGTGAGCTGCAACGTGCCGATCACCTCGTCATCGAGAGTCGCCACCACCTGCTGCTGATTGGGATCGGCGATGATGGAATCGAATGCATCGACATATCTGCGGTTCGGCGGCGAGCTCGCATCCTCGCGCTGCTGTCCGAACATATCGTCGGCGAGCAGGGCGATGATTGCGGGCAGGTCGGCGGCTTGAGCCGGGCGGAAAGCGATTGAGGGCATTGAACGGGATTCCACTGCGACGAGGTCGATGTCGCCGGGCACGTTACGCGCACAGGTGATGGACATCCAGCCCGGCAAAAACGAAATCCGCCGGCCTTTCGGGCCGGCGGATTGGTGTGTCGCGAGGTGCGGTCGTCAGTCGTTCCAGTTGCCGCCCTGATCGTTGCCGTCGCCATCGCCGTGATGGTGATGGCCGCCGCCGTCGAAGTTGAAGAAGTCGAAGAGGTCGCTGAGCGCCGGGCTGTTGACCGGAACATAGGGATTGCCGGGCGCCGCAACCGGGTTCGGGAAGTTGTCGCGGCTGCGGTTGGTGATCGGCTCGAGGCGCCAGTTCCGCTCGATGAATTTGAGGATCGAGACGTGATCGGCATATTCATGCGAGATGTGGCCCTGCCGCGCGAACGGCGACACCACGATCAGCGGAATGCGGGTGCCGTCGCCGAAGTAATCCAGCGGCTGCACATAGCCGGAGTCGAAGTAGCCGCCGCCCTCGTCGAAGGTGATGAAGATCGCGGTGTCCTTGGCGTAGTCCGAGGCCTGGACCTGGTCGACGATCTTCTTCGCGAAACCTTCGAACAGGTTGAGCTTGGACGACGACGGGTGGCCGTCGGTGAAGCCGCTCGGCTTGACGATGGAGACCGCCGGCAGCGAGTGCTTGGAGAGGTCAGCGTACAGATCAACCGAGTCCTTGATGTGGGCTGCGACCTGCTCCGGGTGTGACATGATCGAGGTGTCGTACTGGAACGGATTGCAGATGTTACAGTACTCGTCGGCGGTCGGACCGGCGACGCCCCAGTTGAGCTGGTAGGGATCGTTGACGTAGTTGTTCCACTGGTCGCCGTAGTACTTCCAGGAGATGTTGCGCTCGTTCAGGCTGTCGCCGATGCTCTTGCGGGTCGACGGCGGGATCGTGAACGGCGTGTTGGACGGGTTGGTGTCGGTGTAGGCGTTCTTGCCGTTGCCGAAATAACCCGGATTGTAGTTGTTCAGCAGATAGTAGTGGCCCGGTTCGCAATTCGCGTTGATCCGGATTCCCTTCAGATAGTCCAGGATCGGCTTGACGCCGGGCTGGGTCGGATCCGAGCAGTCGCTGTAGGAGCCGCCGCCGGACACCGGGCTCGTCTGGTAAGGCGCGGGAAAGCCGCCATTGCCGCCGGCGCCGTAGCCGTCTTCGGTGTACCAGTTGTTGGTGCCCATTGCCGGATTCGGATTCTCGATTTCATGCACGATGCCGGCATCGGGCGTACCGCCGAAGACCTGCGTGCCGTTCGGCGGGACCGCGGCGTTACCGTAGGTGTCGCTGAAGTAGATCATGTCGGCATGGCCGAACATGATGTGGTTGGCACCGGTGCCGCCGTTGACGGACTGGTGGAAGTTGTCGCTCATCGCGTATTTCTGCGCCAGCGAGGTGAAGTAGGGCACGTCACCCTTCTGCACATTGTAGAAGCCGAGCGCCGTCGAACCTTCACCCGTGGTGGTCGCGGTCGGCGAATACTCGGTGGAGAAGTTGGAGGGCTGCGTCGCGCCGTTGGCGCCGGCGCCGACGGTCACTTCGACCCAGGCGAACAGGTTGCCGCCGCAACCCGACGGATTGTCGCGGCTCGCCGCCGAGTGGTTGCAGTTGAGCTGCTGCCACATCTGGTAGAAGCGATGCACCGGGCTTGCCGAATAGGAGTCGTAAGGCATCGCATCGTTGTTGGTGAGCTGGAACGGTCCGGCCGGCAGCGCGCTGACATTGGTGATGCGCTGATCGGGGGTCTGCGAGGTCTGACCGGTACCGCCGGACAGCAGGAACTGGTAGTAGTCGCTCGGCAGGCCGGATTCCGACTGCTGCGCCAGTGCAAGCGACGCCTCGCAGGTGGTGATAGGCGAGCTGCCGCACTTGTTCGGGATGTAGGCGACCTTGGGGCCGCCGACCAGCGGCGCCGGCAATTGATCCTTGGGGAAATTCTGCTTCGGCGGGCTCAGCAGGAACGCATCGGTCAGGCCGGTATCCGTCGCCGCCTGCTGATGCGCCTTCTCGAAGTTCGGCCCGGGGACCGCGTTCTTGTTGTGATCGAGCTTGACGATGCCCTGCGAGAGCAGGTTGAACACGCTCTGGTCGCGCCGTTCGGGCACGTAGGTCGCGAACACGTGGTCGAAGCTGCGGTTCTCGCCGACGACGACGATCACGTGCTTGATCGGCGTCCGGGTCTCGTGTCCACCGTGGCGATTCCAATCCTCCGCAAGCACCGGGCCGGCGGTGAATTGACCCAGCGCAAGTGCGCTGAGGGTGAGGCGGCATCCCTGCAGCCAACGTGACTTGTGCCTGTCGCGCATTAAAGCTCTCCTTTTTGCTCATTGAGCGGCTTGATGGAACTTGCAGTGTCTCTCGGTGCGACCCTGATCCGCCCCATCATGCCGCCGTCTTCGTGCTCGAGGACGTGGCAGTGGTAGACGAAGGTGCCGACGATGTTGGGATCGCGGAAATCCATGCGCAGGCGCACGCTCGGGTATTTCAGCATCCGCCCGTTGTAGTAGGGCACGTTGACGGTATCGCGCAGGAACGGCTCGTTGACGGCGACGCCGGACCAGTCGAGCAGCTGGAAGTGAAGCTGATGGATGTGAAAATCGTGCAGCTCCATTGAGCGGTTCTCGATGATCCAGTCCTCGACGTCGCCTTGCCTCACGGTGATGTCGGGAACGTCCGATTGTGGGTCGAACGGCTTCGGGGTCTCGCCGTCGAGGGTTATGAAGAACTTGGTCGGACTGTTCGGATCGTTCGGATTCTCCGGTTGTTCGGAGAAGAACAGCTTTCTGACGCGCACCGGTGTGACGTTGCCGACCCACGGTCGCTCCGGTCGCGGCAGCGGCTCCGCGTGCGCGGGCAATGCGGCCTGCGGCGCGGCGGCATCGGCTGAGGCGGTGATCGCCACCAATGCGCGATTGGGGTCGTTCTCGCCGGCGGGCCCCGTGTCGACCGCGCGCGTCACCAGCAACGCCGACGTGCCGGCCGGCGGTCCTTCGACAATGAACTCGGCGCGCGAGCCCGGCGGCAGGCCGATATGGTTGACCCATTGCACCGGCGGCGATGGGCTTCCCTGGAATTGCAGCGGCACGCCGTCGAGGGCGACGATGCCGATCTGCTGCGGTGTACGGCCGACCAGCAAAGCGAGGTTGAGATAGGTGATCGCGGAGGCGTTCAGCACGCGCCAGAGCTGCCGCTCGCCCGGCTTCATCTTGAGCTGAGCCGGCGGATAGTTCGGATAGGGCACCGGCACGAAATTGACCGAGAGATCCTTCGACGGTTTGCCGAAGCCAGTGCCGGAATTGGCGACGTCGCCATCATTGTCGAGCTGGCTCTTGGTCATGACCGGCTCGGATTTCGACGGCGGCGCGTCGGGATTGACGAGATCCTGGTCGCGGATGACCAGCACGCGCTCGGGCAGTCCCGCGAGCTGTGGATCGGCGCGCTCGATGCCCTCGATGATCAGCGCGCCGGAGGCGCCGCCGAGCACCTGCGTCTTGCTGAAGCCATGCAGATGCGGGTGATACCAATAGAGGCCGGGTGGCGCGTCGTCCGGAATGCGCAGGCGATACTCGAACGGCGGATCGTCGGGCTGGATCGAGGTTTTCAGCACATCATCCTGGTGGCAGACCGGCGGCACGGTCAGCCCGTGGAAGTGCAGATTGGTCGAGATCGGCGTCATCGCGCCGCTCGCGCAGGCGTCGACTTTCGGCCTGGTCGTGCAGATCGGCGCGCCGGCGAGCGGCTTGTCGATCGCGGGCGTTGCCGTATCGAGGTCGACGAGGTCGTTCTTGAAATGGATGACCAGCTGATCGCCGGGCTTCAACCGCAAGGTCGGTGACGGCTTGCCGTCCGATGTGAGATAACAGTAGCGGCTTGTTCCATCCGGCAGCTTCTCGTCGTGGACACTGAGATCGGTTTCGAGCACGCCGTCGCGGCTGCGCAACTCGCCGGGCTCCGCGAGCACGCTTCCGGGCTCGGGCCGCGCGCAAACGTCTCGTTGCGTTTGTGGCGTAGCCTGCAAGCCCGTCGCACCGAGCCAGGCCGTCATGCCGCTCACGGCAAGCCCGAGGCAAGCCGCGACGATGACACAACAAACGGTCGAAAGTCGTCGCGCCACGCCGCCCCGCTTATACGCCGCCACGCGCGCGCAAGCGCGCGACCGACGTCACGCGTGACGTCAGTTCACGTCTTGCGACCGCAACGGTCGGCAATGCTTATGTTTGGTGTCGGAAAGCTAGCGGCGCGTTGTTGCCGAAATCTGGCAGGTTCTTAACACGCGGATGACAGCAATTTGCGGCACTTCGACGCACAGCGCGGGCGGGATGTTCAAACCTGCTGAGCGATCAATCGGATGGACCATTCGCGGACTGAATTGTGGAGGAAGCAGGATGCGCAGGCAATCGTCAGATATTTTTTCGGTGTCGCCGATCGTGTCATGTGCCGTCCTGTCGAGGGCGACATCAACGCCTGAACTGCACCAGAAACATCCGCAACGAATCGTGCGGGCTCTCGACGTCCGCAATCACCCAGCCGTCGGGGCCGTTGACGACGATGAAGTTGAGGGTGACCGCGCGGCCCTCATTGTCGAATGTCACTGTCACATCGGTCTGGTCGAATTGCCGGCGCGGGATTGCGATCGAGATCGGGCCGATCCGCCAGGTCGGGCTCTGCACCAGGAAATCGTAGGGTGCGTCGTGCAGGGCGATCCAGGCGCCGCGCAGGCTGGAATCGAAGAATTGCCGCGCCGTTTCCTCGTCACGCGGCAGGCCATTCGAAAATGCGGCGCTGCCTTTGCCATAATGGGCGTAGACGTTGCGGATCAGCGATTCCGGTGTGCGGAACCCGGCATCGGCGGCGGCAGCCCAGAAGGCCGCCGCAGCCAGCGAAAAACCCGCGAGGAATTTGCCGCGTTCCATCAGCTTTATTTGCCGTTGTCCCTGACATATCTTGCAGGCAAATCCTTCCGAACGAAAGCCGGCCGGCGCGATGCGCGAACTCTTCGATGACGTCCCAGACCAATCTCCGCTCGATCCGCAGGAGGCGGTGCGGCGCCACATCCGCACGCCGCAGCGCAAGCGGTTCTACACCAGCGCCGGCGTCGCCGATGCCGATGGCGGATTTTCGATCACGCTGGACGGTAAGCAGATCCGCACGCCGTCCGGCAAGCCGGTCGTGGTGCCGACCCGCGCGATTGCGGATGGGGTCGCGGCGGAATGGAATGCGCAGGGCGAGACCATCGATCCCGTGACCATGCCGCTGACGCGGCTTGCCAACAGCGTGATCGAGGGGGTGATCGATCGCGTCGACGAGGTGGCCGAGGATGCCGCAAAATTCCTCGGCAGCGACCTCTTGTTCTATCGCGCCGGTCACCCCGAGACGCTGGTGGCGCGCGAGGCCCAGCATTGGGACCCGATCCTGTTCTGGGCTGCGGACGCGCTCGGCGCCCATTTCATGATGGCCGAGGGGGTCATGCATGTCGGCCAGCCGGAGCCCGCCATCAAGGCGGCACGTGCGGCGTTCCCGACCGATCCATGGTCGGTCGCGGCGCTCCATGTGGTGACGACGCTGACCGGCTCGGCGCTGCTGGCGCTGGCGCTGGCGCATGGCGTCCGGGACGAGGACCAGGTCTGGGCCGCCGCCCATGTCGACGAGGACTGGAATATCGAGAAATGGGGCGTCGACGAGGAGGTGGCCGCGCGTCGCGCCGCCCGGCAGGTCGATTTCAAGGCCGCCGCCGGCGTTCTCAGGGAGCTCAGGCCTGCTGCCGGTTAACGAGACCTTTACGGCGCCGGGCTAGCCTGCGGGCCGATCCCGCCGCCTGGCTGAGACCTCCGACATGGCTGTTGCCGTCAATCCCGTGCTGCCGGTGCTCGCCTCGAACGAGGCGGGCAGTGTTGCGCCGGACCTCACGCTCGAGGCGGGCAGCATCGTCAGCGCGCAGGTCCTCAAGGTGCTGTCTGCCGACCTGGTGCGGATCGCGATTGCGAGCCTGTCGATCGACGTCCAGACCGAGGTGCCGCTGCAGCAGGGCCAGAACCTGCAGCTCGCGGTGTCGCAGACCAATGACGGCATCCGCCTGCAACTGGTTGGATCAGGCGCGGATGCCGGCGATGCCGTGCAATTATCACCGGCGGCGACCGACGCCACGTCGGTAGCTCAGCCTGCCGCCACGGCGCCGAAGGTTGCACTGACACCGCTGGAGCGCGTCACCATCACCGCGACGGCGCAGACTGCGGCAGCGGTGCAGGGCAGCCAGGCGCCGCTGTTTGCCAATCTCACGGCGGTCGCGACAGCCAATCTGCCGCCCAAGCTACAGGCCGCGATCGCGCAGGTGCTGGCGCAGCAGACCGGCCTCGACGGGACTTTGAGCGGCGCTGCCATCAAGGCGGGGTTTCAGAAATCCGGCCTGCTGCTGGAGGCGACGCTCGCTGCGGGCATTGCGCCGCCGAGCGGCAGCGCGCCCGATCTGAAGGCCGCGCTGATCGTGCTGCGCCAGGCGCTGACCTCGCTCGGTGCCGGCGGTGCTGCCAAGCCTGCGTCGACACCACTTCAACAACCGGCGCTGCCGAGCGTCGCCACGGCGGCGAGCCTCGCGCCGTCGGGCACGGCCGGCCTCGACGTTCAGGAGATATTGCTGCCGCAGGCCCGCGTCCCGGTCGCCGAGGATGTGACCCGCGGCGCCAGCGGGCTGGCCGGCGCACTTGCGGATGCGCTCGATGCCGGCCCGTCCGCGGGCGGCACGTTCAATCTGATCCAGGAAGCGCTGCACGAACTCGGCAATCCGGCACGGCAGGGTGCCGTGCCGCGGGAGATGCTGCCCGGCGATGTGCCCGTACGCGGCAACACGCCGCCACCGCCGTTTCATGGCGCGCTGCCGTCGGCCCAGGCGATTGCAGAGCCGTCGATTGCTCCAGGCACGCCGCTCGCAACCGCCGTGCATCGTCTGTTGGAAAACACCGACGCGGCGCTGGCGCGGCAGACGCTGCTGCAGGTCGCCTCGCTGCCGGGCCACGGCGACGGTGCGCGCACGCAGCTCGACGCGATGGTGCCGCGCTGGAATTTCGAGATCCCGTTCCTGACCCAGCAGGGCACGGCGATGGCGCAGTTCGAGATTTCCCGCGACGGCGGCGGCAACGAGGTCGAAGCCGCCAAGCGGGTGTGGCGGGCGCGTTTCACACTCGACGTCGAGCCGGCCGGGCCGGTGCACGCGCTGGTCTCGCTGAACGGCGAACGCACCTCGGTGCGGATGTGGGCCGAGCGTCCCTCGACCGCCGCGCAACTGCGCGCCGGCGCCTTCGAATTGAGCCAGGCGCTCACAAGGGCCGAGCTTACGCCCGGCGATATCGAGATCCGCGACGGCAGCCCGCCGCAGCCCGCGCCCGCGCGCGCCGGCCATTTCCTGGACCGCGCATCATGAGCGAGACGCAGAACCAGCTCGCGGTCGCGCTGCATTACGACCATGCCGGCGCGCCGCGCGTGGTCGCCAAAGGCAAGGGCGCGATCGGCGCCAAGATCATCGAGGTCGCCAAGGCCAACGACATCCCGATCGAGGAGAACGAAGTCTTGGCCGGCGCGCTCTCCAATGTCGAGCTCGGCGACGGGATCCCGGCCGAGCTCTACAAGGCCGTCGCCGAGGTGCTGGTGTTCGTGCTGCGGATGTCGGGCCGGGCGCGATAACTTTCATTGCCATCCTTTCACCACGATGGCATCCACCATCGTCGTCAACCCGAACCTGTCCAGGACGTATCGTGATCCATCGCCGCCACGCGCTCGGTCTGCTTGCCGCCGCCACCATCCTGCCGTCGCGCAGTTTTGCGAATGTGTCGTACCAGCGCAGCGAGTTTCGCGAGGATTTGCAGAAGCGGTTCTTTGATCTCGGCACTGAGGGCACCTTCGTCGGCTACAAGATCGACGACTATCTGATCATCGCGAGCGACAAGACCCGCTCCGGCGAGGGCAGGCTGCCGGCCTCGACCTTCAAGATCCCGAACGCGCTGATCGCGCTCGAGACCGGCGTGGTGCAGGATCCCGACAAGGACGTCTTCAAGTGGGACGGCACAACCCGCAGCATCGAGGCCTGGAACAAGGATCACACGCTGCGCTCGGCGATCGCGGTGTCGGCCTTTCCGGTGTTCCAGGAGATCGCCCGTCGGATCGGCGAGGAGCGCATGAAGAAGTATGTCGACACCATCGACTACGGCAACCGCGACATCGGCGGCGGCATCGACCAGTTCTGGGTCTCGGGCAATCTGCGGATCGATCCGATGCAGCAGATCGATTTCCTCGACCGGCTGCGCCGCGGCGTGCTGCCGGTCGGCAAGCGCAGCCAGCAGCTGGTGTGCGATATCCTGCCGGTGACGAAGGTCGGCGACGCCGTCATTCGCGCCAAGACCGGACTGACCGACAAGGAGCACGGCTCGCTCGGCTGGCTGGTCGGCTGGTCCGAGAAGGGCAGTGACGTCACGGTGTTCGCGATGAACATGGACTGCAAGACCCAGGCGCAGATCGACGCGCGGCTCAGCGTCACGCAGCAATGCCTCACCGATATCGTCGCGCTGTGATGGGCTGACTTGCGCGCGTCGCGGCTGGTGATCGCCGGTAAGCTCGACTAGCATCCGCCGTAAATCAAAGCGGAGGAAATCATGCGTTCGGCAACAGTCTGGCTCTCATCGCTTACGCTCGCCGCGGCGGGCGGCTGGCTCGCAGCCACGGCCTTTTCGGCGCCGGCCACCAGCAAGGAGCCGCGCTTTCCGCAGCTCACCATGGATCAGCTCAACGATCTGCAGAAGCCGCTCGGCGAGCAGATCATGAAGGTGTCGAGCGTCGGCATCGGCGGTCCCTACAATCCGATCATCCGCAGCCCGGTGCTCGGCCAGCGGCTCTATGATCTCTTCTATTATCTGCGCTGGCAGACCTCGGTGCCGACCAGGCTCAACGAGTTCGCGATCCTGATCATCGGCCGGCAGTGGCGATCGCAGGTCGAGTGGTTCGCGCATGCGCCGCTCGCGGCCAAGGCCGGCCTGTCCGCCGACGTCATCGCCGAGCTGAAGGCCGGCGACCGGCCGTCGAAAATGGCCGACGACGAGGCCGTCGTGTACGACTTCGTCACCGAGCTCACCACGACCAAGAAGGTCTCCGACGAGACCTATACGCGGGCAAGAAAGATCTTCAACGATCAGCAGATCGTTGATCTCACCGCGCTCGCCGGCAATTACGTGATGGTCGCGATGATCCTGGCGATGGCCGAGGAGACGGTGCCGCCCGGCAAGGAGGAGCCGTTCAAGGTCGGGGAGAAGTAGTTCGGCGCATTGATCTGGCGCGCCTCAGCGTCCGATCGCGCGTTGCAAGGCCGGCATTAGTTTCGGATCGCGGCATTGCGCGACGTTGAAGCGCATGAAACCGGTGGCCGATTGTGTGGTGCTGAACACGTTGCCCGGCGCCAGCACGATGTTGTCGGCGAGCGCAGCGCGCGCCACGTCGGCGGAATCGCAGCCGTCGGGCAGGCGGCACCAGAGCTGGAAGCCGCCGCGTGGCATCAGCCACGGCTCGATGCCGATGCGTTGCAGCTTCTCGCCGACGTCGCGGCGGGCGCGCACGAGCCGTCGGCGCAGCTCCTCGACGTGCTTGCGGTAGAAGCCGGTCGCCAGCACGCTTGCGATGATTTCGGTTGCGACCGCGCAGGGGCCGCCGAACCCGGTCGCGACTTGCAGATCGACCAGCTGCTCGATCCAGTCGGCGCGCGCCGCGATGAAGCCGCAGCGCAACGACGCCGACAGCGTCTTGGAGAAGCTGCCGATCCGGATCACGCGGTTGAGCCCGTCGAGGGCGGCGAGCCGCGCCGACGGCTCCGGCTCGAAATCGGCGAAGATGTCGTCCTCGACGATGGTGAGATCGCAGGCGGTGGCGGCATTCAGCACGCGGTGCGCGGTCTGCGGCGACATCGTCGCCCCGGTCGGATTGTGCAGCCCGGACACGGTGATGTAGAGCCGCGGTCGCTCGGCTTCGAGCACCGCCTCGAAGCTTGCGACATCGGGGCCCGCAGGCGTGTAGGGCACGCTGACGAGCTTGACCTGATGGGCGCGCAGCAGCGCGCGGAAATTGAAATAGCAGGGATCGTCGACCAGCACGGTGTCGCCCGGCCGCAGCAGGAAGCGGCAGATCAGGTCGATCGCCTGGGTGCCGGACATCGTGAGCAGCACCTGCTCCGGCGACACTTCGAGGCCCTCGTCGGCGAACCGCGCCATCAGCGTGCGGCGCAGGGCGAGCGAGCCGCGCGTCGCACCGTAATCGGCGAGCACGGCGTCCTCGGCCCGCGCCAGGCCGCGGAATGCGCGCCGCAGCGCCTCGGTCGGCATCCAGTCGGCGGGCAGCCAGCCGCAGCCCGGCTTCAGCGCGCCACTCGCAGCGTCGAGCGATTGCCGCGACACCCAGAACGGATCGACGGCGCGGTCGTGCTGTGGCTGGTCCCGGGCCAGCGACAGCGGCGGCAGCGCCGCCAACGAGACATAGAAGCCCGAGCCCGGCCGCGCCCGGATCAAGCCCTCGGCGGCGAGCCGGTCATAGGCCTCGACCACGGTCGAGGGCGAGACGCCCATGGTCGCGGCAAAGCTGCGGATCGAGGGCAGGCGGTCGTTGGCGACGAGCGCGCGGCTCGCGATCCTTGCGCGGATCGCGTTCATCACGTCGGTGGTCCGGGTCGCCTTCGGTGCCAAAATAGCGCGATCGTTGGATGGTTGCCGCAAGTGTATGCCTACCTTGACCCATACAGCTTGGCGATATTGTATTGATCAGTTACTGCCTTGGCCAGCCCGTCGCCGCTAGCTTCGCCCGCGAAAGACGAGGTGCGCGATGAGCGATTCGAAGACATTGGCGGGGAAGTCGTTGTTGGGGAAATCCTGGGCGGGCGAGGGAAGCGGCGGCGCTTCGCTGGACGGCTGGGGCAGCGGCCTGCTCGGCGTGATCATCTTCAGCGGCTCGCTGCCGGCCACCCGCGTGGCGGTGGCCGGGTTCTCGCCGCTGTTCCTGACCTCGGCGCGTGCGGCGATCGCGGCGCTGCTGGGCGCTGTGCTGCTCGCGGTGCTGCGCCAGCCCTGGCCGGAACGGCGCGATCTGGTGTCGCTGACCATCGTCGCGCTCGGCGTCGTGATCGGCTTCCCGCTGCTGACTGCGCTGGCGCTCCAGCACATCACCTCGGCGCATTCGATCGTGTTCATCGGGCTGTTGCCGCTGTCGACCGCTATCTTCGGCGTGCTGCGTGGCGGCGAACGGCCGAAGCCGCTGTTCTGGCTGTTCTCCTGCATCGGCAGCGCGACGGTCGGTGCCTTCGCTCTGTCGGGCGACGGATCGGCGTCGCTGACCGGCGATCTGCTGATGGTCGCGGCCATCGTCGTCTGTGGCCTCGGCTATGCCGAGGGCGCGGCGCTGTCGCGCCGGCTCGGCGGCTGGCAGGTGATCTCCTGGGCGCTGGTGCTCTCGGCGCCGGTGGTGCTTTTGATGACGATCATGACGCTGCCGCCGAGCTGGCAGGGCATCGGCGCGCCGGCCTGGCTCGGGCTCGCCTACGTCTCTGTTTTCAGCATGCTGGTCGGCTTTGTGTTCTGGTATCGCGGCCTTGCCATCGGCGGCATCGCCAGCGTCGGCCAGTTGCAGCTGTTGCAGCCGTTCTTCGGCCTCGCGCTGGCCGGGCTGCTGCTGCACGAGCCGGTTGCATGGTCGATGATCGCGGCGACCATGCTCGTCGTCGTCTGCGTGGTGTTCGCGCGGCGATTTGCCTGACGACTGCCCCTCCTCATGGTTCGAGGTGCGCGGAACGCGCGCCTCAAACCATGCGGAGAGGAGCGGCCCGCCCAGCAGGACGCCGCCCCTCAGGCCGGCTCCTGCGCTCTCCCGATTCGCCCGAGATGGGTGAAGCCGAACCCTCTGGAATATTTCAGCCCGTAGCCGAGCGCGCGGTCGATCCCGATATGGGCGAGCCAGATCATCGCGATCGAGAGCACCAGCGGTCCTTCGCCGGCAAAACCCAGCGTCATCAGCGCCACCGGCGCCATATAGGTGTGGGCGGCGTTGTAGGCGATGGCGCCGGCCCGCGGGCTGATCAGGTAAGCCGCAAAGCTTAAGTCCGGCACCAGGAACAGCAGGACATAGATCAGCCAGGACCCCTCCCACTTGTAGTAGAGCACGGTCATCCCGACGAACAGTACCAGCCCCTCCAACCGGAGCAGGGTACGCACCCCGCCGGTCGCAGCGCCAGTCGTCTCAGCAGTCGTATCGGTCATTGCCGTCTCCCCAGATGTCGGAAAATCCTACCATTTTGGCGCCCAAACCCGTTCACAAGCGCCTTTCCGGTTCCGAAATGGCCGTGCTAAAGCCATTCCGAACGAAGCGGTCCCGGCCTCGGCGGGGACGCGGACTGTAGCTAACACGGGCGGAAACAAATGAAAGATATCCTCGATACCCTCGAAGAGCGGCGCGCCGGCGCCAGGCTGGGCGGCGGCGAAAAGCGCATCGAGGCGCAGCACGCCCGCGGCAAGCTGACCGCCCGCGAGCGGATCGAGCTCCTGCTGGACAAGGGCTCGTTCGAGGAATTCGACATGTTCGTCGAGCACCGCTCGATCGAGTTCGGCATGGAGAAGAGCAAGATCCCCGGCGACGGCGTCGTCACCGGCTGGGGCACGGTCAACGGCCGCAAGACCTTCGTGTTCGCCAAGGACTTTACTGTGTTCGGTGGCTCGCTCTCCGAAACGCACGCGCTGAAGATCACAAAAATTCAGGACATGGCGATGAAGGCGAGGGCGCCGATCATCGGCCTCTATGACGCCGGCGGCGCGCGCATCCAGGAGGGCGTCGCTGCCCTCGCTGGCTATTCCTATGTGTTCCGCCGCAACGTGCAGGCCTCGGGCGTGATCCCGCAGATCTCCGTCATCATGGGCCCCTGCGCCGGCGGCGACGTTTATTCGCCTGCGATGACCGACTTCATCTTCATGGTGAAGAACACTAGCTACATGTTCGTCACCGGCCCCGACGTGGTGAAGACCGTCACCAACGAGGTGGTGACGGCCGAGGAGCTTGGCGGCGCCTCGGTGCACGCGACGCGCTCCTCGATCGCCGATGGCGCGTTCGAGAATGACGTCGACGCGCTGCTGCAGATGCGCCGGCTGATCGACTTCCTGCCGTCGAACAACACCGACGGCGTGCCGGAATGGCCGAGCTTCGACGATATCGGCCGGGTCGACATGTC
>NZ_VKHP01000139.1 GCF_010811875.1 Bradyrhizobium uaiense | reverse complement strand
CGCTTGACGAAGTGGTGGTAGGCGACCCCGACGAGGTGCAGCACGATCAGCGCCAACAGCACATAGGCGAAGAAGATGTGGCGCCCCTCATAGGCATCCGCCGCCGCCTTGTCGGGCGAGGTGATCTGGGGCACGTGGAACAGGCCGAAGAAGCTCGAATAGTCCTGGGCGCGTGAGCCGGAATGGGCCCAGCCCAGCATCGCCACCAGGACGGTGACGGCATAGAGCGCGCCGTGGCTGACATGGGCGGCGATCCGCTGCCAGGAGGGCATGTCGGCCGGCAGCGCCGGCGTCGGATTGACGGCGCGCCAGAGCAGCCGCAGCACCGTGAACAGCAGCACCAGATAGCCGATGTCGGCGTGGATCGAGCGGTAGAAGAACTTGTCCGCCCGCGCCGGAATGTGGTTCATCCACCAGCCATAGGCCAGCATGGCGATGATGGCGATGCCGAGCACCCAATGGAACGCACGGGCGAGCGAGCCCCAGCTCACGGTGGTATTGCGGATCATGGTCGATTGGTCCCCGGCGGCCCCGTCTGGATTTCACAGTCTCAGCAATAGTTTGCCGTGATACTTGCAGGTACTGACCAAGGCCATATGAAATTCCCGGCTTCACCGCCTTTTGTCGGCCCCAGTGGCCGGATAGCCAAAAACAACTGAATGGTAACCCTGCTTCGGATAGAATTTCCGCGTGTCCACTCCCCCAACCATCCTGGTGTTCGATTCCGGCCTTGGCGGCCTCACCGTGCTGCGCGAGATCGTCCGCGCCCGGCCCGACGCTCACTATGTTTACGTCGCCGACGACGCCTTCTTCCCCTATGGCCACCACACCGAGGATGAGATCATCGCCCGCGTGGTGCCGCTGGTCGGTGAGCTGATCGAGACCCACGCGCCTGACCTCGTCGTGATCGCCTGCAACACGGCGTCCACGCTGGTGATGTCGCATCTGCGCGACGCTTACCGCCTGCCCTTCGTCGGCACGGTGCCTGCGATCAAGCCGGCCTGCGCCTCGTCGAAGACACGGCAGGTCTCGGTGCTCGGCACAAGAGGCACTGTGAAACGGGAATATACCCGCAAGCTGATCTCGGATTTTGCGCAGGGCTGCGAGGTGACGTTGGTCGGTTCCGGCGAGCTCGCCTCGCTGGCGGAAGCAGCCCTCAGCGGCCAAACCGTGCGCGACGAGGATATCGCGGCCGAGCTAAAACCCTGCTTCGTCGGCGCCGGCGCCAACGACCCTGCCCGCACCGACACCGTCGTGCTCGCCTGCACGCATTATCCGCTGTTGCTGGAACGGCTGTCGCGGCTCGCGCCATGGCCGGTCGACTGGATCGATCCGGCCCCCGCAATCGCCCGTCGCGTCGCGGACCTGCTCGGCCCGGCCGGCACCGAGAGCGACGAGGCCGGCGCCGAGATGATCTTCACCTCGAAGCGTCCGCACGCGCTGAGCGAGGCGCTGACGCCATTCTTCGGCGGCCGCGTCCCGGCCTGATCCTTTTCGCTGTCACGCGGCGCTGCTAGTTTTGTCCTTGCTTCGAAGGAGGACCGCATTTGACCGCAGCCCCGCTGACGCCGCTCAACCGCCTGCGACAACAGTGGCGCGACAAGCGCCCGAGCTTCGGCGCAATTGCGACCATTCCGAGCATCCAGACCGTGCAGATCATGGCGCAGTCGCTGGACTGGATCATCGTCGATCTCGAGCACGGCCCGATTGATCTCGGCACCGCGCATGCGATGATCGTGGCCACTTCCGGCACGCCCTGCGTGCCGATGGTGCGGATCGCCGCCAACGAGCCGCACCTCGCCAAGGCGCCGATGGACATCGGCGCGCTCGGCATCAACTTTCCGATGATCTGCAATCGCGCCGACGCCGAGAAGGCGGTGCGCAGCGTGCGCTACCCGCCGCGGGGCGACCGGCTCTGGGGCCCGTTCCACGCACCGTTCCGCTGGGGCGTCTCGATGAACGACTACATGGCGACCGCCGATGACGACATGATCTGCATGATCACGATCGAGCATGTCGATGCCGTCAACCGCATCGATGAGATCATGGCGACGCCCGGCATCGACCTCGCGGTGATCGGGCCCGGCGATCTCGCCACCTCGATCAACAAGCGCGGCCTGCCTGACGATCCCGAAGTGGTCGCGCTGATGCAGCGCGCCGAGCAGGGCATCATGAAGAGCGGCGTGCCGATCGGCGGCGTCGCGCGCACCGCCGAGCAGGCCAACGCGATGATCGACCGCGGCTACCTCGCGCTCGCGCTCGGCTTCGACTGGTCGCTGTTCCAGCGCGGCATCGCAGCCGCCTTCGCCGGGATCAAGCGCCAGGCGTGAAGCGAAGCCAACCACGCGCTTGGTGCAGTCGCCGGCCGCCGAAGAATATTCCGGCTTCGTCGTGAAGGAACCGCGGCCCGGCGCGCAGCATCTGCCTGCGGCGCAGCACCGCAATTGCCTGAACAGCCTGTAGGCTTCGCGTAAGCACGGCCGCGTCCAGTTTCACGACAGCCTGCGCTGTCAGATGAACGGACTAATCCCAATGTCGAAAGCGCACATCACACATCACCTGCTTTTCGCCGCGATTCCGCGCTGCTACACTTCCCGCCGGTTGGGAGGAAATGCATGTTCAGAAAATTGCTACTTGGACTCACTGTGATCGCGTTTGCCGGTGCCGGCGCAGCTGTTGCGCAGCAGAGCGGCATCAAGCGAACGCCGCTGCAGAAGGTCGATTTCCCCGCGGGCTACAACACGGTCACTGCGATTGCCGAGGTTCCGGCCGGGGGTGCGTCGGGGCGTCACAGCCATCCCGGTGTTGAAACCGGCTATGTGCTCGACGGCGAGCTCGAGCTCCTGATCGACGGCAAGCCGCCGTTGAAGCTGAAGGCGGGAGATTCGTACCAGATCCCGGAAGGTGCGGTGCACGACGCCAAGACTTCCGGCGACAAGCCGCTCAAGGTGCTCGGAGTCTACATCGTCAAGGCCGGCGAGCCCTTGGCGAAACCGGCGCCGTGAACCGAACCAAATTTGGCCTTTGGCGTCCGGGCGGCCAGAAATCGCCTTTGAGGGCCGAAATAGTCGATTTTGACGCCGATTCGGCCCAAAACGCCCCGCGTTTTGTTTGACAGAACCGGACTTTCTCCTTAAGACCACCCTTGCTCGCGGGCCGGTTTCGGCCCGCGATGCGTTTCGCGACCCGTGGTTCTCCCCGAGCTTTCGAGGCGAACCTGTCGGTGCAGGCCTTTTGGCCGGTACACAGGAGGGCGCGTCTCCTCAAACCCTAGACTGACAAAATGCCGGGCGCTTCGTGCGACGGCTATACAAAGAGGACGCGATGACAAAGCGCAGTGAGGCGAAGTACAAGATCGATCGCCGCATGGGCCAGAATATCTGGGGCCGCCCGAAGAGCCCTGTGAACCGCCGCGAATACGGCCCCGGCCAGCACGGCCAGCGCCGCAAGGGCAAGCTCTCCGACTTCGGCGTGCAGCTCCGCGCCAAGCAGAAGCTCAAGGGCTACTACGCCAACATTTCCGAGCGCCAGTTCCACGGCATCTATGTCGAAGCCAGCCGCCTGAAGGGCGACACCGGCGAGAACCTGATCGGCCTGCTCGAGCGCCGTCTCGACACGGTGGTCTATCGCGCCAAGTTCGTCTCCACGATGTTCGCCGCGCGCCAGTTCATCAACCACGGCCACATCAAGGTGAACGGCCGCAAGGTCAACATCGGCAGCTACAAGCTGAAGATCGGCGACACCATCGAGGTCAAGGAATCCTCCAAGCAGCTCACGCCGGTGCTGGAAGCAAGCCAGCTTCCCGAGCGCGACGTGCCCGACTTCATCGAGGTCGATCACTCCAAGATGACCGCGAAGTTCGCGCGCACCCCCGGCCTGTCGGATGTGCCGTTCCCGGTGCAGATGGAGCCGCATCTGATCGTCGAATTCTATTCGCGCTGATCACATCACGCATGCGAGTTTGGAAAGGCCCCGGTTTTGCCGGGGCCTTTTTGTTTGGCTAAAGTCGCGGCATATCGACCGAGAGAAATATCATGCACTACACCCCTGCCCCGCCCGATCCGAAGGCGCCCGCCGTCCGCATCAACCTGCTGTCGGACACCCAGACCAAGCCGACGCCGGCGATGCGCGAGGCGATGGCCAAGGCGGAGGTCGGTGACGAGCAGGTCGGTGACGATCCCACCACCAACGAACTCTGCGCCCGCGTCGCCGATCTGCTCGGCAAGGAGGCTGCCGTTTTCATGCCGTCGGGCACGATGTGCAACGTCGCGGCGACGCTGGCCTATTGCCGCCCCGGCGACGAGATCCTGGCACATGCGACCGCGCATATCATCGCGCGCGAGGGCGGCGCGCACGCGGCGCTCGGCGGCTTCCAGATCACGCAGCTCCCGGGCGACGACGGCCAGTTCACGCCCGACACGTTCCGCGCGGCGCTGCATCCACGCACCCGCTACCAGCCGCCGCAGGTGCTCGTCAGCGTCGAGCAGACCGCCAATATCGGCGGCGGTACGATCTGGAAGAAGGCCGCACTCGACGAGGTCGCGCGCATCGCCAAGGCCCATGGGCTCGTGACTCACATGGACGGCGCGCGGCTCCTGAACGCCACTGTCGCCTCCGGCATCTCGCCGCGCGACATGACGGCAGGTTGGGATTCCGCCTGGATCGATTTCTCCAAGGGCCTCGGCGCGCCGATCGGCGGCGTGATCGCCGGCACACGCGCGTTCATCGACGACGTCTGGCGCTGGAAGCAGCGGCTCGGCGGCTCGATGCGGCAGTCCGGCGTCTGCGCTGCCGCCTGCATCTACGCACTCGATCACCACGTCGACCGCCTCGCCGACGATCACGCCAATGCGCGGGCGCTGGCGCGCGGGCTGTCGCAGATCAACGGCATTGCAGTGCAGGCGCCCGAGACCAACCTCGTCTTCTTCAAGCCCGACGGCGCCGGCGTATCGGGCGACAAGATGGTCACCGAGTTGCGCAAGCGCGGAGTAACGCTGGCGATGATGGACGGCCGGATCAGGGCCTGCACGCATCTCGATGTCAACGCGGCCCAGATCGAGGAGATGATCGGCCACGTCAGGGACATCGTGCGCGCGGCGTAGCTCCCACACTGTCAATTGCGAGGAGCGGAAGCGACGAAGCAATCCATGTCTCAGCAAGTGGCGGGATCGATTGCTTCGCTCTCGCTCGCAATGACGAGAAGATGGTCTTGCCCGATCTATCTTCCCATCGCCTGGTAGATCAGCGTCTTCAGCTCCTGCTGGATCCGGCCGCGCTGTGATGGCGTCTGCACCATGAATATCCCGAACAGATCGTCCGCGGGATCGATGAAGAAGAACGTGCCGCCGACACCGTCCCAGCGATATTCGCCGAGCGGCCAGGATGTATTCGCCGGCACCGAGGTGCGGACCGCGAAGCCGAGGCCGAAGCCGGAGTTCGGACCGGGATAATAGTTCTTGTCGCGCACGACCCCGGTTTCCGGACCGATATGATCCGACGCCATCAGCGCGATGGTTTCCGGCTTCAGATAGCGCCGGCCCTGATAGCTGCCGCCGTTCAGAAGCATCTGCGAGAAGCGCGCATAGTCGCCGATGGTGCCGACCAGGCCGCCGCCGCCGGATTCGCGCCGCAGCGGCTGGCGCGGGTCGCTGATGTCAGCGACCGGGCTGAGGTTGCGATCCTTCGGCATCGGCTCGGCGATCAGCGGCCATTTCGCGCGGTCGGCGACATAGAACGCGGTCTCGTTCATGCCGAGCGGATCGAGCAGCCGCTCCTTCTCGACCTGAAACAGGGATTTGCCTGTTATCACCTCGATGATGCGGCCGAGCACATCGGTGGAATGGCCGTAGTCCCATTGCGTGCCGGGTTGCTCGGCGAGCGGCATCGCCGTGAGTCGCGCCACGAACTCGGCATTGTCGGGATCATTGTCGAACAGGCCGGCATCGGCGTAGGTCTTGTTCACGACACCGCCGCCATAATAGCCGTAGGGCAAGCCTGCCGTGTGGCGCATCAGGTCTTCGATGGTCACCGGACGCTTGAGCGGCTCCAGCGTCATCGACGGCTTGCCCTCGTCGCCACGCTTCTCCACGCCGACCTTCATGTCGGCAAAGGCCGGGATATATTTCGACACCGGATCGCTGAGGGCAAGCTTGCCCTCCTCCACCAGCATCATCGCGATGACGGTCGTGATCGGCTTCGACATCGAATAGAGACGGAAGATGGTATCCGCGCTCATCGAGACTTCGGTGGCGACGTCACGGACTCCGAAATTCTGGTAGTAGACCGGCTTGCCGTGCTGCTGCAGCAGCAGGATCGCGCCGGGAATCTTCCCGGTCGCGACCTCGTTCCCGACATAGGCGGAGACCTTGGCGAGGCCTTCCGCCGAAAAGCGGTGCGTGGCCGGCCCCGGCGAGCCGGCCCTTGCAACCGTCGTGATGGACGCGAGCGCGAATGCCGCGACGAACGCGCGGTAGCCACGCATCCGAGCGCATGATCCGCTCCGATTGAATCGGATCATGCTCTTGTTCTTTTGTTTTGACGCGTTTTCTTCACTCGCAAACGCTTTAATTTTGCAACGCTTCGTAGACGAGCTGTTTCAACGTCCGCTGGATACGCTGGCGCTCGCTCGGCGTCTGCTCCAGCAGGACGAAGAAGAAGTCCTGCTTGCGGTCGATGATGTAGTAGCAGCCGCTGGCGCCATCCCATTTCAGCTCGCCGAGGTCGCCGGGCGGCGGCGGCTTCGCAGTGCCCGGATCGGTGCGCACCGCGATGCCAAGGCCGAAGCCGAAGCCGTCGCCGGGGAAGTAGAAGAAGTCGCGCTCGACGCCGGAGCCCGGGCCGACGCGGTCGGTCGTCAGTTCCTTGAACGTCTCCGGCTTCATGATGGTCTTGCCGTCGAGCGTGCCGCCATTGAGCAGCATCTGGGCGAAGCGCGAATAATCCGCCATGGTCGAGACCATGCCGCCGCTGGCGGATTCCCATTTCTTGACCTTGGTCGGATCGTTGACCCGGCCGACCCGGAAATCGCTGTCGTTCGGCATCGGCTCGGCCATCAGCTTCTGCTTCTCGGGATCGGTGACGAAGAAGCCGGTGTCCTTCATCCCGAGCGGGCCGAGCAGCCTTTCCTGCTCGATCGTCGAGAGCTCCTCGCCGGTGGTAATCTCCATCACGCGCGCGAGAATGTCGGTGGAATGGCCGTATTGCCAGAGCGCGCCGGGCTGGTTGTGCAGCGGCAGCTTGGCGATCCGCTCGGCGAATTCGGCGAGATCAAAATCGCCACCGTAGATATTGGCTTCCTTGTAGGCCTTACGGACCAAGCTGTCGCCATAGAAGCCGTAGGTGATACCCGACGTATGCGTCATCAGATCGAGGATTGTGATCGGCCGCTTCAGCGGCACTAGCTCGAGCGTCTTGGTGCCGTCCTCGGCCTTCTTCTCGACCCCAACTTTCATGTCGGCGAAGGAAGGAATGTATTTCGAGACGGGATCGTCGAGCTTGTACTTGCCCTCCTCCAGCAGCTGCATCGAGGCCACGGCGGTGATCGACTTGGACATCGAAGCCAAGCGGAAGATGGTCTTGTCCGTGATCGGCACCTTGCTGACCACGTCCTGCACGCCGAACGCCTCGTGATAGACAGGCTTGCCGTGCTGCTGGATCAGGACGATGGCGCCCGGAATCTTTCCGGTCGCGACCTCATTCTTGAAGAACTCGCTGATCTTGGCGAGCTTGTCGGGATTGAAATGGGCACCCGCCGGAATCTCATAGGTGCCTTCGGTGTGCGAGAATGCCGGCGCCGCAAGCACCACCGCGGCAGCTGCGGCCGCGCACGTCAAACGAAATGAATGCATTCTATTGATCCCTCCCCGGATATCACGGGGAAGTGTAGCGGCGGTATCATCAGGCACAAGGGCTCCCGAAGGAGTCCAGGACCTCCTGATGGAGTTCGCCGCTCTGGGGTGAGAAGCAGCAGAAGATCACCTGCGTGACGCCGGGCGCGGCCGGCAGGGCATCAACGACAGTTTTGACGGCGATTTTGGCGGCCCGATCCGCCGGAAATCGATACACACCGGTGGAGATCGCCGGAAACGCGACCGAAGCGAGATTATTACTGCGGCAAAGCTCAATTCCGCGGCGATAACAAGACGCCAAATGGGCGTCTTCCCCACGGTCACCGCCATACCAGATCGGTCCAATGGCGTGGATCACATGCTTGGCGGGGAGCCGGTAGCCCTTGGTGATCTTGGCATCGCCGGTTTCGCAGCCGTTGAGCGTCCGACACTCGGCGAGCAATTCGGGTCCGGCCGCGTCGTGGATCGCGCCGTCGACGCCACCGCCACCGAGCAACGATGAATTGGCCGCGTTGACGATGGCGTCAACGCGGAGTGTCGTGATGTCGGTAACGATGACTTCGAGCCGCGCCTTGCCGATCCGGCGCGCGGTCAAGGTCAGGCAGCCACGTCGACCGGGATGCCCTTGTCGGCAAACAGCTGCTGCAATTCACCGGCCTGGAACATCTCGCGGATGATGTCGCAACCGCCGACGAACTCGCCCTTCACATAGAGCTGCGGAATCGTCGGCCAGTTCGAATAGACCTTGATGCCGTTGCGCAGCTCGGCGGATTCGAGAACGTTGAGGCCTTTGTAACCGACACCGATGTGGTCGAGGATCTGCACGACCTGACCGGAAAACCCGCACTGCGGGAATTGCGGCGTGCCCTTCATGAACAGCACGACGTCGTTCGACTTCACTTCGTTGTCGATGAATTGCTCGATGCTCATTTTCGCTTCCTTCGGGGGCGGCGCTCTCAGGCCTTAACGGGCCGGCCCGCCCTTCTAACCCGTGACTGGCTATATATGTAGCTCAAACCATTGTGCATCCAAAGCAAAATGGCGGAAATCTGGCATGCGGCGGGCGCCTGACGGCGCCCCCGGACGGGCCGGGATTATCTGACGGCCCCAATATCATCACGGGGGAGGCTTTTTTCCCGTAACGGAGCCCCTATCTAGGACGAACTGTCCGTCAGGAACCAGATTGCCGAAGCAACGTTCTCCCTTGGAATCGGAGACCCATGTGACGAAACCAGCCTCTGCCGCGGCCACCGTTTCCGCCGCCACCCCGTCACTGTCCTCCGAATCCGGGCCCCTCGCCGAGCGGCTGGTGGCCGCCTATCGCGCGGTCCGCGACGAGACCGAGCGCCGGGTCGCCCCGCTGTCCCCCGAAGACCAGCTGATCCAGTCGATGCCGGATGCGAGCCCCGCCAAGTGGCATCGCGCGCATACGACCTGGTTCTTCGAGCAGTTTCTGCTCGGCGAGCACGTCCAAGGCTACAAGCCGTTCCATCCCGACTACGCCTATCTGTTCAATTCCTATTACGTCACCGCCGGACCCCGGCACGCCCGGCACCAGCGCGGCCACCTGACCCGCCCGACGGCCGACGAGGTCACCGCCTATCGCCGCCATGTCGATGCCGCGGTGGTGAAATTCTTCCAGACCGCCACAACAGAAAAGCTCGCGGCGCTGGTGCCGCTGGTCGAGGTCGGCCTCAACCACGAGCAGCAGCATCAGGAGCTGATGTACACCGACATCCTGCATGCCTTCGCGCAGAACCCGATCCCGCCGGCCTACGATCCGGCCTGGCGCTTCCCGGCGTCGCACGGCGGCGCTGACGAATGGGTGACGCTCAACGAGGGCATCCACACCGTCGGCCACGCCGACGACAGCTTCCATTTCGACAATGAGAAGCCCGCGCATCGCGCGCTGGTCGGCCCGGTCAAGCTTGCCAAGAACCTCGTCACCAATGCCGACTGGCTCGCCTTCATCAAGGACGGCGGCTATTCGACAGCCACGCTGTGGCTGATGGACGGCTTCGGCACCGTGAGCAACGAGGGCTGGCAGGCGCCCGGCCACTGGCGCAAGATCGACGGCGAATGGCAGATCATGACGCTGGGCGGCCTGCAGCGGATCGATCCGCAGGCTCCGGTTTGCCATGTCAGCTACTACGAGGCCGACGCCTTCGCCCGCTGGGCCGGCAAGCACCTGCCGACCGAGATGGAATGGGAGGTCGCAGCGCGCGGCGGCCTGCTCAACGATGCCTACGGCATCGTCTGGCAGTGGACCCGCAGCTCCTATTCTCCCTATCCGGGCTACCGCGCGATCGAAGGCGCGCTCGGCGAATACAACGGCAAGTTCATGGTCAACCAGCTCGTGCTGCGCGGCTCGTCGCTGGCGACGCCATCAGGTCATAGCCGTGTCACCTACCGCAACTTCTTCTATCCGCACCATCGCTGGCAATTCACGGGGTTACGCCTCGCCGACTATGCCTGATTGAGTCCCGTCGACATCAAGTGCGCGCCGGTAAGCGCGTTCAGGAGAGTATCATGAATGTGCATGCCGCCGCGTTGGCCAAAGCGTATCCGTTCGATGAAGCGACCTCGGCGTTTGCCGGCGATGTGATCGGCGATCTCGCCCGTCACCCGAAACGGCTGTCGCCGAAATATTTTTACGACGCCACCGGCTCGGAGCTGTTCGAGCAGATCACGGTGCTGCCGGAATATTATCCGACCCGCACCGAGCTCGGCATCCTGCGCGACCGCGGCGACGAGATCGCCGCGATCATCCCCGGAGGTGCGGCCCTGGTCGAGTTCGGCGCCGGCGCCACCCCAACGGCGCGCCTGCTGCTCGAACATTGCGAATTCGCAGCCTACGTGCCGGTCGCTATTTCCGGCGATTTCCTGAAGGCCCAGGCCGACGGCCTGCGCAAGGATTTCCCTGACCTCGGCATCTATCCGGTCGCGGCCGACTTCACCACGCCGTTCGCGCTGCCCGAGGCCGTCGCTACGATGCCAAAGGTCGGCTTCTTTCCCGGCTCGACGCTCGGCAATTTCGAGCCGAGCGAGGCCTTGGCTTTCCTGCGCAGCGCGCGCCAGATCCTCGGCCATGGTGCGCAGATGATCATCGGCGTCGACCTCGAGAAGGACGAGCGGGTGCTGTACGACGCCTATAACGATGCGGCCGGCGTCACCGCGCGCTTCAACCTCAATGTGCTGGTTCGCATTAACCGCGAGCTCGGCGGCAATTTCGACCTGTCAGGCTTCACCCACCGCTCGATCTACAACCGCGACCGCCATCGCATCGAGATGCACCTGATCAGCCGCAAGGCGCAGACTGTGCGCATCCTCGGCAACACCTTCGCCTTCCGCCCCGGCGAGAGCATTCACACCGAGAACAGCTATAAATATTCGCTTCCGCGTTTCACCGCCCTCGCCCGCAGCGCGGGCTGGACGGTGCGCGAAAGCTGGACCGACGCCAACACGATGTTCTCGGTGCATGCGCTGGTGGCAGACTAGCGCCTAACCAGGATGGGGCACGATGATGGGACGGCGTGCGCTGCAGATTGCAACGGCGGCGCTGGCCCTGGTGCCCATCCTCACCGGCATCATCACCATGCTCGGCGTCAGCGATCCGCTCTACGCGGGATCTGGCGTGCCGGCGCTTCCGGTGCTGGACAGCAATCTGCGCTTCTTCGGCGGGGTCTGGCTCGGCCTCGGCTTCGCGCTGCTGTGGCTGGTGCCGCGCATCGAAAGCGAGAGCGTGTTGTTTCGCGTGGTGTGGGGCGCCATCTTCCTCGGCGGCATCGGCCGGCTGCTGTCGATGGCGATGGTCGGCCTGCCGCCGCTGCCCTTCGTGGGCTTCACCGCGCTCGAAGTGATCGGCGCACCGCTGTTCGTCTATTGGCAGCAACGCGTGGCAACGGACGGACGCAGATAGCGCGGACGCCCCTACTCCTCACCCCCCGTCGAGCGCAGCGAGATCGATTCCCACGCCGCGACCACGATCATGATCGCGGTGGTGACGAGCGAGAGCACCAGCGGCGACATCCCGCTGGCGAAATAGGCTGTTATCGCCAGCGCGACGATGCCGACGCCGTGCGAGAGCTGCAGGAAGTTGCGGATCACATATTTGAACAGGATGGTCCCGACCAGGAACAGCGCGGGGCCGCCGACCGAGCTTATGATCGTCTTCAGATCAGCTTGGCCGCCGGGGTGCTTCAGCACCAGCTCGTCGGCGACCGCCGTGAGGATGATGCCGCCGACGATCGGCATGTGCAGATAGGTGTAGGCGATCCGCGCCACGCGGCCGGATTCCTCGGACTTGGAGATCATCTCCGAGCCGGCCTCGGCGCCCTTGTGGAAATAGATCCACCACATCGCGATGCTGCCGACCAGCGCCGAGATGAAGGCTGCGACATTCTCCGGCGTCCAGGTCAGCTCGGCGAAGGTGGCGCCGTCGACCACGATCGCCTCGCCGAGCGCAATGATGATGAAGCCGGCGCAGCGCTCGGCCATGTGGCCGCCCTCGACCGACCACGCCTCCATCGAGGAAAAACCGAGCCCAGGGGTCCAGAACCGCAGGGCCGGCGCGACATATTCGATGGCCAGCGCCGCAATCCAGAGCCACATCCGCGTCTCGTGCTCGGCGAAGCCGCCGAGAATCCACAGCACGGCCGAGCCGGACAACCAGGTCAGGATGCGGATCGCGTTGTGGCGCACCGCCGTCCGGCGCCGCGGCGTCGCCAGCAGCCAGAACGCCGTGCGGCCGACCTGCATCGCCGCATAGGTCCCTGCGAACCACAGCCCGCGGCCCTCGAAGGCGCTCGGAATCGAGGTCGACAACAACAGCCCGCCCAGCATCAGGACGAACAGCAGCAGGCGGACCGGCGTCAGATCGGGATTGAGCCAGTTGGTGACCCAGGTGGTGTAGACCCACACCCACCACACCGCGAGAAACAGCACCGTGACCTGCACCGCGCCGAGCGGGGTAAATTGGTGCAGCAGCGTGTGCGACAGCTGCGTGACTGCGAAGACGAAGACCAGGTCGAAGAACAGCTCGGCATTGGTGACGCGGCTGTGCTGGTTCGGCACGATGACGCGAAACATCGCACCGCGCGGATTGTCTGCCATCGCCTGAGGCCCCCGCCCGCTGGCCGGGGCCTAGCCTTCCGGCACGCCGGTCTGCAGGGCCAACGCGTGCAGCACGCCGCCCATCTGGCCCTTCAGCGACTGATAGACGATCTGATGCTGCTGAACCCGGGACTTGCCACGGAATGACTCGGAAACGACAGTGGCCGCGTAGTGGTCGCCGTCGCCGGCCAGATCACGGATCGTCACCTCGGCATCAGGAATCGCTGCCTTGATCATCGATTCGATATCACGGGCGTCCATCGGCATCCCAGTCCACCTCCGTCAGGGTCGTTCGAATCATGGCCGGCTCGGCAGCCATGCAGGTAAAACCTAGCGCCTGAGGTCTTCTAGGTCATCCCTGGACACACTATATTCCCATTCCCAGCGATTTAAACCTGCATCAATCGGTCACAAGACATCACGCCGAAATGACCAGAAGAGGCGCAGAATCATGAAGCTCCCCGGCCCCGACCATCCGATCACGATCACGCCCAATGGCAAGCGCGTCCGCGTCACCGCCGACGGCGTCGTCATCGCCGAGACCACCCATGCGTTGACCTTGAAGGAAGCGAGCTATCCGGCCGTGCAATACGTCCCCCGGCAGGACGCCAACATAGAGCTGTTGACCCGCACCGAGCGGACCACGCACTGCCCCTACAAGGGGGATGCGAGCTACTTCAGCATCAAGGCCAACGGCAAGACGCTGGACAATGCGATCTGGACCTATGAGGAGCCCTTCCCGGCCATGACCGAGATCACCGGCCACCTCGCTTTCTATCCCGACAAGGTGAAGATCGAGGAAGTCGCCTAGGCCGTCTCGCTTGCCGTAAGCGCCGGGCCCAGCCCGGCCTTTCGCCGCGCGCCAACCCAGCCTGAAAAACGTGAATGCCCGGGGCCTGGCCCGGGCATGACGACGGAAGTGTTCGGCCTGAACGCCGCTAGACCCTGAAGATCGTGAGCCCGAGGATCAAGAGCACCAGGAAGATCACCACGAACACGTAGAACAGGAAGCGCGCGATGTCGGCGGAGGCAGCTGAAATGCCGGTGAAACCGAGCAAGCCCGCAACGATCGATACAGCCAGGAAGATCAGCGCCCATTTCAACAGTGTCATTGCTTGCTCCGCAAAGCCCCCCGCGCGCGCTCTGCGCGTCCGCCGATAACGTCCGCCCCCGACTCCGGTTCCAAAACGAAACAGATGCGCTGAGATGACTGACCTCGATACCCCGGAATCGGGACAATTGGGCCTTGCTGAATCGGGTTCCCGATTGCAACATCAGGCTGCAGACCCGGCTGGGGGCACCATGAAATCGATTGCTCACGCGGCTCCGGCCGTCGACGTCCAGGCAGCACCGAAGCTCCACAAGCGCAACCTTGCCCTGGACCGTGCACGCACCTTCCTGACGCTGGTCGTGCTGCTGCACCACGCCGTGATCCCCTACACCCATTTCGGGCACACCGACCCGACGTCGTGGATCGGCTTCGACTGCGTGGTGCTCGCCACCGACAGCTTCTTCATGGCGATGTTCTTCTTCCTGTCGGGGCTGTTCGTCTGGCCCGGACTCGGTCGCAAGCCGTGGCTGATCTTCCTGCGCGACCGGCTGCTGCGGCTCGGCCTGCCCTTCGTCGTCTGCGCAGTCACCGTGATCCCGATCGCCTATTACGCGATCGCGCTGCGCGCGACGCCGGACCTGACCTTCTCCGAATTCTGGAAGAAGACCATGATGTTCGGGCCCTGGCCGAGCGGCCCGATCTGGTTCGTCTGGGTCTTGATGGCCTTCGACCTGACGGCCAGCGTGCTGTATCGCGTGTCGTCGACGCTGCTCGAGCCGATCAACCGGCTGTCGATCAAGGGCTTCCAGCGTCCCTCGAAGTTCTGGCTGTTCCTCGTGATCGTCAGTGCCGCCGCCTACCTGCCGATGCTGGTCCACTACGGCCAGAACTACTGGTTCGAGCTCGGACCGTTCTCAGTGCAGGCGAGCCGCGTGCTGCTATACGCATGCTACTTCTTCATTGGTGCGGGCATCGGGGCGGCAAACCTCGAGGGCGGCGTGCTCAGCGCGCACGGACGGCTGACCGAGCGGCGCTGGTTCTGGACCGGCATCACCCTGATCCCCTATGCACTGATGTGGGTGATGATCTACATCAAGCGCGAGATCATCGGTAACCCCGATCCGCTGCCGGGCTGGTATCTCGCGATCTACGGCAGCTTCTACGTGCTGTTCAGCGCCTCGATCCTGTTCGCGATCCTGGCTTACTTCCTGCAATCGAAGGCACCAGGGCCGACGCTGCTCGACCGCATGCAGAGCGATGCCTACGGCATGTTCCTGGTGCACTATCCGATCGTGCTGTGGCTGCAATACTGGCTGTTCGACATGGATTTGCCGGCGATAGCAAAGGCTGCGATCGCCTTCTTCGCCACCGTGGCGCTGAGTTGGGCCCTGACTGCCGCGCTGCGCAGGCTGCCGGGCGCCAACTACGTGCTGTAGAGATCCCGCCGCGACCGTGGTCATCAGCACGCAAAGCTCACCATCAGGATGCCGTGCTTGGAGATCAGCCCGATCAGGGTGACAAGGCCGATCTGGGTGTAGATGTTCAGCGTGGTGAAGCCGAAATAGAGCGGCAGCAGCGTCCAGTCGCTCTCGCGGAAGCCGACAAGTTGCGCACAACCTGCCAATGGTCACATCCCGCCCCCTGATTCTCAGGTATGCTGGCCGGACTGCTTGACCCTAGGGAGTCCCGAGATGAACGACCCTCAAGTTGGATGGATCGCCGCAATCATCGTCGGCGGATTGGCCGGCTGGCTCGCCGAGATGTTCATGAAGACCGGAACCGGCATCTTCATGAATATCATCCTCGGCATCGTCGGTGCCGCGCTGGCGAACTGGTTGTTGGGTCTGCTCGGCGTATCGCTCGGCGGAGGATGGATCAGCTATCTCGTCGCCGGCTTCATCGGAGCCTGCGTGATCATCTTTGCCTGGCGCGCGGTCCGCGGCGCGACCTGAAGCGATCGTGCTTGAACAAAAAGCAATAGCGCGATGACAGGGTCATCGCGCTATTGAGGTCCTGTTCGCTTGACGTTGCAGCGCCTGATCCTCCCGGATCAGGCGGCAGTGCCGTGCATGTAGTTCGGCAGCCAGTGCTCGAAGGCGCGGGACAGGTTTTCGACCGCAACCGGCGCCTCGCCAGCGACCGCAATCGCGTCCCCGCCGGTGGTGCCGATACGCGCGCAGGGCACGCCGGCGCCCTTCATCTTGGCCAGCACGAGACCTGCGTCGGCGGCGGGCACGGTGACGATGTAGCGCGCCTGATCCTCGCCGAACCAATAGGCATGCGGGACGATCGAGGACGGCGCCGCCAGCAGCTGCGCGCCGATGCCGCTCGCGATCGCCATCTCGGCGAGCGCGATCAAGAGGCCGCCGTCGGAAAGGTCATGCACGGCGGTCGCGGTGCCGGCGCGGATCATGCCCCGCACCACGTCGCCGTTGCGCTTCTCGGTGGCGAGATCGACCGGCGGCGGAGCGCCCTCCTCGCGGCCGCAGACATCGCGCAGGTAAACCGACTGGCCGAGCCAGCCCTGGGTGTCGCCGACCAGCAGGATCGCCTCGCCCGCCGCCTTGAACGCCAGCGTCGCCGACTTGGTGAAGTCGTCGAGCAGGCCGACGCCGCCGATCGAGGGCGTCGGCAGGATGCCCCGGCCATTGGTCTCGTTGTAGAGCGAGACGTTGCCCGACACGACCGGGAAGTCCAGCGCGACGCAGGCCTCCGCAATACCCTTCAGGCAGCCGACGAACTGGCCCATGATCTCGGGCCGCTCCGGATTGCCGAAATTGAGGTTGTCGGTGATCGCGAGCGGCCGGCCGCCGACCGCGGTGATGTTGCGCCAGGCTTCGGCGACCGCCTGCTTGCCACCCTCGAACGGATCGGCCTCGCAATAGCGCGGGGTGACGTCGACGGTGAGCGCAAGTCCCTTCGGCCCGTCCTCGACACGGACCACCGCGGCGTCGCCGCCGGGGCGCTGCATGGTATTGCCCAGGATGACGTGGTCGTACTGCTCCCAGACCCAGCGCTTCGAGCACAGCTCGGGCGTGCCGATCAGCTTTGTCAGTGCGTCGGCGATGCCGAGCGGCGGCTTGACGTCCTGGCCGCGGATGACCGGCAGCGCGTTCGAGGCGACGTGCGGACGATCATAGACCGGCGCCTCGTCACCGAGCTCCTTGATCGGCAGATCGGCCATCACGTCGCCGCCATGCTTGACGACGAAGCGCTTGCTTGGCGTGGTGTAGCCGACGATGGCGAAATCGAGCCCCCATTTGCGGAAGATCGCCTCGGCCTCTTTCTCCTTCTCGGGCTTGAGCACCATGAGCATCCGCTCCTGGCTCTCCGAGAGCATCATCTCGTAGGCGCTCATGCCGGTCTCGCGGATCGGCACCGCGTCGAGATCGAGGTCGACGCCGAGATCGCCCTTGGCGCCCATCTCGACCGCCGAGCAGGTCAGGCCCGCCGCACCCATGTCCTGGATCGCGACCACGCAATCGGCGGCCATGATCTCGAGGCAGGCTTCGAGCAGCAGCTTCTCGGCGAAGGGATCGCCGACCTGCACCGTGGGGCGCTTCTCCTCGGAGGCATCGTCGAATTCGGCCGAGGCCATCGAGGCACCATGGATGCCGTCGCGGCCGGTCTTGGAGCCGAGATAGACGATCGGCATGTTCACGCCGGAGGCCGCCGCGTAGAAGATCTTGTCGGCGTCGGCGAGGCCCACCGCCATCGCGTTGACCAGGATGTTGCCGTCATAGCGGGTATGGAAGCGGACCTGGCCGCCGACCGTCGGCACCCCGAACGAATTGCCGTAGCCGCCGACGCCCGCGACCACGCCCGATACCAGGTGCCGGGTCTTCGGGTGCTCGGGCGCGCCGAAGCTCAGCGCGTTCAGGCAGGCGATCGGGCGCGCGCCCATGGTGAAGACGTCGCGCAGGATGCCGCCGACGCCGGTGGTGGCGCCCTGGTAGGGCTCGATGTAGCTCGGGTGGTTGTGGCTCTCCATCTTGAACACCACGGCCTGGCCGTCGCCGATGTCGATCACGCCGGCATTCTCGCCGGGGCCCTGGATCACCCAGGGGGCCTTGGTCGGCAGGCCGCGCAGATGGATGCGGGACGACTTGTACGAGCAATGCTCGTTCCACATCGCCGAGAAGATGCCGAGTTCGGTGAAGGTCGGAACCCGCCCGATCAGCTTGAGGATGCGCTCGTACTCGTCCGGCTTCAGCCCGTGGGCGGCGACGAGTTCGGGGGTGATCTTCGGTTCGTTCTTGGGCGCGTTCATGGGACCCTTAATAGGTAGATCGAACGGGGGCGAAAAGGCCTTTTACGGGGCATTTTCGGCCTGTCCAGAGCTTTGCGGCAGCTGACCGCGGGGTGCGGGATTTGCACAATGGGGATGGATCGGATTTAAGGACCCGAACCCGACAATTGAAGGCCAAATTTCGTGAACGAGCGCGCCAAGACCGCATTAGAGACCGCATTCAACCGCCGACCCGACCTGCACGTCGAAACCGAGGGCGAATTCGCCGGCTGGCGGACCTGGACGCGGGACAATTTCGAGAGCCATTCCGGCCCCTTTTACCACCGCATGGACGAGAACGGCCGCATCGCGTGCGCGTTCCGGGTCGCCAAAAAACACCTCAACGGCGGCGGCAATGTCCACGGCGGCTGCTTCATGACCTTCGCGGATTACTGCCTGTTCGCGCTCGCCGGTTCGGTGCTCCAGGGCCCCGGCGTCACGGTGTCGTTCGCCTCGGAATTCCTCGACGCGGCCCGCGAGGGCGACCTGATCGAATGCACCGGGGAAGTCACCCGTGCCGGCATGTCGCTGATCTTCGTGCGGGGCATGCTGACATCGGCCGGGCGGCCGCTGTTCACCTTCTCCGGCACCATCAAGCGGGTGAAGCGGAAGGCGCCGACCGAGACGCCGACGTAAAGTTCACGGCCGCTTCGCTCGAAAACGCGAGCTCTGTGGACACGCGTCGTCATCCAGTCGTTACATCGACACCGGTTGCATCGAAAGCAGAGCGCTAGTTCATTGTGTTCACGCGCGTTCTTGGCGTGAAGCAACGCAAACGCGAGTTGTGACGCAACGCCCGCACTGTCGCCGCGTCGTCGCGCACGCGTCACATGCCCGTCAGCCAAGGCTCCGAAGATTGCTGAACGGTTTCCGTTTGTGCATTCGCGCAGCGATGTTGGGGCATTCTCATGAAATTGAAGACGTTTGTTTCCGTCACGTCGGCGATGACGCTCGTCGCATCACTGGCGTGGACTGCAATTCCGGCGCGCGCCGGCCAGGACGGCGACAATGGTGATCGCGGTGCTGGCGATTCCCGTGGTCACGATCAAGATCAGGATCAAGACCATGACGGCGACCATCATGGCCGCAAGCCGCGCGTGGTGATGATCTCGCTCGACGGCGCCAAGCCCGATTTCATCCAGAAATTCATCGAGGAAGGCGTGCTGCCGCGCGACGGCGGCCTCGCCCGGCTCAGCCGCCGCGGCGCAGTGGCGTTGCAGAACGTGACGGCGTCACCCTCGCTCACCGCGGTCTCGCATATTGCGATCGCGACCGGTTCGACGGCGGTTCACAACGACATCCCATCAAATACGTTCCAGCCGATCGTTGGGCCGATCTCCAGCAGCATCAGCGGCTTTGCCGCGCCGATCGGCGGCTACAGCGAAAGCCCGCTCGGGCCGTCGTCGCACCCGACGGCACAGCCCTTGTGGGTGCAGCTGCGGCAGCAGGGCAAGAAGGTCGTCACCGCGACCTGGCCCGGCGGCGACGGCGCCGACATCTCGATCAACAAGACCGTGGTGCAGCCGGCGCAGCCGACCCGCGTGACCGACTTCACGGTGCCGTTCGGCGCATTCGGCGGCATCGGGGCCCAGGGCTTCACGCTGTCGCGCAGCGACTTCACGGCCGATCCCGGCATCGTCGCGGCGCTGCAGGCTGCCGGCCATTTCTCGTTCAGCCCGGTGCTGGTGACCTCGGCGCCGATCGAGACATTCTCGTGCTCCGCAGCGGCGACCTGCACCAGCGCCTCGACGCTCGACGTCAAATATTCGATCCGCGTCGCCGCGATCGATACCACCAATGACCGCAAGGTGAACTACGACACGCTGGTGTTCTTCGACGATATCAGAGGCATCACCGCGGGACCGTTCCATGCGCCCTCGACCGGGCCGGCCTACGTCAAGTTCGGCGGCGAGAACGCCCCGTTCTTCTTCGAAGGCAGCGGCGCCAAGGTCGGTGCCGCCTACTTCGTCTCGGCGCTGTCGCCCGATCTCTCGGTGGTGCGCTTCGCCCGCTACGGCGCCAACTACATCCCGCGCAACACGCCGGTGCTCGCCGATGTCGACGACATCAACAACAACATCGGCTTTTGGCGTCCGCAGGCCGACTTCCGCATTCCGGAGCGCCTGAGCCCGGGCTTCACCAATTTCCCCGACGTCGAGATCGAGACGATGTACGAGGACATGGTGAAGACCTTCGTACGCTACCAGGCCAATATCGGCGAGCGCGCGATCAAGACCCATCCCGACGCCGACCTCGTGATGGTCTATATCGAGCAGCCCGACGGCTCCGAGCACCAGTTCCTGCTGACCGATCCGCGACAGGGCACCAACCCGACCGATCCGAACTCGATCGGCGCCAACCAGGATCCGGCCAAGGTCAAGCGCTACGCGTCCTACATCCGCTTCGCCTACCAGACCGCCGACAGAGCGGTGAAGCAGATTGCCGATGCGGCCGGCCGCGACAGCAACGTCGTCGTGGTGTCGGATCACGGCTTCGCGCCGTTCCACACCTCGGTCAATCTCACCAACATCCTGCGCAACGCCGGCATCGACACCAGCAAGGTCGGGGTCCGCACCTCGGGTCCCGCCGCCGACATCTACGTCAACCTGCAGAACCGCGAGCTCGGCGGCACCGTCGATCTGGCGACCTACCGGGCTTTGGTGGCGCAGATCACCGATGCGGTGAAGAACGCGGTCGATCCCAATGCGCGCTTCAACTACTCGCTCAAGGACCAGCGCATCTTCACCGTCGTCGAGACCCGGCCCCTGCAATGCGACGCCGGAACCGGACAATGCACCAGCAAGAGCGTCGGCCAGGACTATGGCGACGTGTTCGCGCTGATGGCGCCCGGCTACAATTTCGACGGCTTGCAAAATCCGGGCGTCGCGCGCCAGGGCGACGCACCGTTCAACTCGGCCACCACCGCGCTGTCGATGCCGAACTTCTACGGCGCCCACGGTCACGACCCCGAGCTCCCGGTGATGAGCGCGACCTTCATCGCTGCGGGGCCTCAGATCCGGAAGGACGCCGTGGTGCGGCACATGCGCAATATCGACGTGGCGCCGACCGTCATCCGGATGCTGGGCGCGACACCGCATCAGGTCGATGGCGAGGTGCTGAGCGAGGTGCTGCGCTAAGAGTCTTGGGCAAATTCCGGGCGGTGGACGTCAAGCCGGCGTCCACCGCCTCCTTCAACGACGGCCCTGAATCCTCACGTGCGCGGCGTGCCGAAGCGATCGATCACTTCGGCAAGAGGAACATGACCGACACAGGCGCCTGTCCCGGGGCTACTCTCGCCCGACTCCAGCGCGGTCGCGTAGATCACGGCCGGATCGGCCTCCAATCGTGCGCGAAGTCCGGCCAACTTTGGCCAGCGATCGCGGTCGGCGACGGCGTGGAAATCGAGCCAGCGCGCGACGCCGATCAGCAGCGCATCCGCCAATGTCGGGTGGTCGCCGAGCAGGAACGGCGCATCGCCGATCAGTTCCTCGAGCCTGTCGTGCCGTTGCAGAACGCTGCCTTTTCCCCACTCCCGCAGCGCAGACTGCATCGCGGGATTCGGCGTCTGCATCTCCAGCGCCGCCCACAGCGGACTGAACGCGGCGGTGAAGCCGGTGTTCACGAAGGCCATCAGTTGATGCATCCGGTCGGCCTGCGGCGACAGCGGATCAAAGCTGATGCGGCGCTCGGTATCGCGCGCCGCGAGCCAGCCTGCGATCGCCATATTCTCGGTGAGCACCCTGCCCTGGTCCGTGACGAAGGCCGGCGTCTCGTGCCGCGGGTTGATCCGCGCATAGGACGGATCACGCATTTCGCCGAGCATGTCGACGCGGCAAAGGCGATAGGGCTTGCGCAGCCATTCGAGGGCTGCGACGAGCCCCATGGAGCTTCCCAACGGGAAGCCATAGATAAGGATAGGTTCCATGATGTGGTCTCCGGTGATGTCAGACGATCACGCTGCGCAGCGGAGCCGGACCCTATTCGCCACATCGGTGAAGTAAATTACGCACCTTTTTGTAACCACGAGGCGCCATGAAATCTCTCGTCTCCCGCTGCCCGATCGAAGAGGTCATGCAGCTCTTGAGCGGCCGCTGGCCGACGCTTCTGATCTACTATCTGAAGCAGGGTACCAAGCGCTTCAGCGACCTGCGCCGGGACAACCCGACCATCTCGCACAAGATGCTCAGCCTCGAGCTTCGCAAGCTGGAGGACGCCGGTATCGTCGAGCGCACCGAATTCGAAGGTTATCCCCTGCGCGTCGAATACCAGCTCACGCCGGCCGGCCACCGGCTGGTGCCGCTGATCGACGCGCTCGGCGACTGGTGGGAAACGACGTCGGATGGCGGTGGACATTCGAGCTCCGCAGATGCCGAACCGGTCGCGTCAAATACCGTATTACGGGATTGAACCGCGCAACACGCCGCAAAACTTGGCTCTGGCCTCCACCGAGGTCCCGAAGTATCAGTTTTGATGCGCGCCAACGCGCGGGGAGCCACATCAAGGTGCCGAAGAGCACAGCGAACACGGGCGGCGTAACGGCTCCCGCGATCACGCCCACTCCGTCCACGTCAGCGCCGGGCGCGCGCGGCTGGCGCGACTATGCGCTGCTGCTGGCGCTCGCCTGCTGCTGGAGTTCGACCTATCCGCTGACCAAGATCGGACTCGGCTCGATCCCGCCGGTCACCTTCATCTCGGCGCGCTCGCTGGTCGCCGCCGCCTTCCTACTCGTGGTGTTGCGGATCCGCGGCATCCGCATCCCGACCGACATCAAGGCCTGGAAGCTGTTCGCCTTCCAGCAGACCATCAACTCGACGATCCCGTTCCTGGTAATCACCTGGGCGCAGCTCTACGTGCCGGCGTCCAACACCGTGGTACTGGCCTCGACGACGCCGATCTTCGCCTTCCTGATCACCTGGGCGATCACGCGGCACGAGCCGGCCTCGCTGCTCAAGCTGGTCGGCGCGATCCTCGGCCTCGGCGGCACGGTCGCGATCATCGGCCTCGACGCGCTGTCGGGCTTCGGCAAGGAGATCGTCGCCGAGATCGCGATCCTGCTCGCCACCGTGTCGTTCGCCTGCGCCACGATCTTCGGGCTTCGTCTCTCCGACTATGACCCCATGGTGGTGGCCGCCGGCTCGCTGCTGTTCGGCGGCAGCGTGCTGCTGCCGGTCGCCCTGATCGTCGACCACCCCTGGACGCTGCATCCGACGCCGCAGGCGCTGGTCGCCACCGTCGTGATGGGCATCTTCTCCAGCGCGTTCGGCCTGATGCTGTTCTACATGTGCCTGACGCGGCTCGGCACGCTCACGACGAATGCACAGGGCTATCTGCGCATCCCGATCGGCGTCGCGCTGTCGGTGATCCTGCTCGGGGAAACCCTGCCGTCAAACCTTGCGCTCGGCCTCGTGCTAGTGATGGCCGGTGTCGCCGCGATGACGGTGCCGACTGACGCCGTCAAGCGGTGGCTAAGAAAGCGCTAGGTGTTTGGTCCCGGACTTTGATGGTGCATTCTTATCGCACGATTCGAAGGATGCGCTATGGGACAGGTTCTACACGGCTGCGCCACCACGACGGAGGCAGTCCGTCGAGCAATACAAAATAGTCAGGAGAGCCTGAGAGCGCTCGCCAAGCGCTACGGGGTCAATCAGAAGACCGTCGCGAAGTGGAAGCAGCGCAAGACCGTCGCTGATCTCCCGACAGGTCCCAAAGATGCCAAATCGACTGTCCTTTCCGTCGAAGAGGAGGCGATCATCGTTGCTTTTCGGCGGCATACGCTGTTGCCGCTCGATGATTGCCTCTATGCACTGCAGCCGACCATCCCGCATCTGACGCGGTCATCCCTGCATCGTTGCCTTCAGCGCCACGGCATCAGCCGATTGCCGGAGGTCGAAGGCAGTAAGCCCTCGAAGAAGAAGTTCAAGGCTTATCCGATCGGCTATT
>NZ_VKHP01000138.1 GCF_010811875.1 Bradyrhizobium uaiense | reverse complement strand
CAGATCGAGGTGCCGCATCCCGGCAACGAGCAGCAGTCGCAATGGCTGTCGATCCGGCGCGCCAAGCCCGATTACGTGGTGTTGCGCGGCTGGGGCGTGATGAACCCGGTGGCGTTGAAGACCGCGCAGAAGGTCGGCTTCCCGGCCGACCACATCATCGGCAACGTCTGGTCCAATTCCGAGGAAGACGTGATCCCGGCCGGCGACGCCGCCAAGGGCTACATCGCGATCACGACGCAAGCATCCGGCGAGCAGTATCCGGTGCTGCAGGAGGTGATCAAGACGGTTTATGGCGCCGGCAAGGGCAATCTCGACGACAAGAAGCGGATCGGCAGCGTCTACCACAATCTCGGCATCGTGAACGGCATCCTTAATGTCGAGGCGATCCGCATCGCACAGGCGAAGTTCGGCAAGCGCACGCTGACCGGCGACGAAGTGCGCTGGGGCTTCGAACACCTGCAGCTCGATCCAGCGCGGGTCGAAGCGCTCGGCGCCAAGGATCTGTTCCACTCGATCAACGTCACCTGGGACAATCACGAAGGCGACGGCTGCGTCACCTTCCAGCAGTGGGACGACGGCAAGTGGAAGGTGGTCTCCGGCTGGATCGCGCCGGACTGGGCCTTCCTGCGTCCGATCATCGAGAAGTCGGCCGCCGCCTATGCCAAGGAGCACGGCATCAAGGTGCGGACCTCCGGCGACGATCCCGTCAGCAACTGACGCCGCGACAGGCGCGGGAGCTATCCGGCTTCCGCGCCCTTAACGTCATAGGACAGCAGATGAGCGAAACCCTGCTCTCGGTCGAAGGCCTGGCCGCGACTTACAACCACGCGATCGCGGCCGTCAGCGACGTGTCGCTTGCCGTGCGGGGCGGCGAGATCGTCGCCGTGCTCGGCGCCAACGGCGCCGGCAAGTCGACCACGCTGCAGGCGGTCTCGGCGCTGCTCTCGGCGCGTCGCGGGCAGATCACCGCCGGACGGATCGTCTTTGACGGCCGCGATCTCGCGGGCACCTCGGCGGCGGCGCTGGTACGCGCGGGCCTCGTGCCGGTGCTTGAGGGGCGGCATTGCTTTGCCTCGCTGACGGTCGAGGAGAACCTCATCACCGGCGCGATGGGGCGTGATGCGCGCAGGGTGGAGATCGCCGCAGACCTCGACCGCGTCTATCAGCTGTTTCCGCGCCTGAAGCAGCATCGCCGCTCGCTCGCCGGACTGACCTCCGGCGGCGAGCAGCAGATGACGGCGATCGGCCGGGCCCTGATGTCGCGTCCGCGGCTGCTGGTGCTCGACGAACCGTCGATGGGCCTCGCGCCGCTGGTCGTCGAGGCCATCTTTCGCGCGCTCAAGCAGCTCAACAGCGAGCAGGGGCTGTCGATCCTGGTCGCCGAACAGAACTCGACCGTGGCGCTGCGCTTCGCCGACCATGCGGTCGTGCTCGAGAACGGGCGCAGCGTGCTGGCCGGCCGCGCGGCCGAACTGCGCCAGCGCGCCGACATCAAAACCCACTATCTCGGCGGATCGTCGCAGGGCGATCAGGGCCGGAGGCAGCCGCGCGAGGCTGTCGCATGATTGCAACCCGGAGAAACTGACCATGGCTAACGACAATCTCGCACGCAAGATCGACGACGACGTTTATGCCAGGCTCGATGCCGCCATCGACGCGACGGTGAAGGTGAATGCCGACCGCAACGATCGCGAGAGCCGCTTTCCGCGCGAAAATCTTCGCGCCCTGGCGGAGGCCGGCTGGACCGGCGTGCTGAATGAGCCGCAGTTCGGCGGGCTCGGCCTCGGCCATCTGGATTTCGCGGAAGCCGCCTACCGGATCGGGCAGGCCGATGCCTCCACCGGGCTCATCTACGTCATGCATGTCGGTGCGGCGCAGACCATCAATCTGTTCGGCAACACCGATCAGAAGGAGCGCTGGCTGAAGGCAAGCAATGGCGGCCTGCTCGGCACCTATTCGACCAGCGAACGCGCCACCGGCGGGCACTGGTGGTACAATCTGTCCGAGGCCTCGCGCGACGGCGACGATTATCGCGTCAACGCCGAGAAATCGTTCACGACGAGTTCGGGCCAGGCCGATTATTATGTGGTGCAGACGCGCACGCCCGGCGCCAAGGACCAGGCCGACATCATCTTCTTCATCGTCGACGGCAAGGCCGAGGGCATCGAGTCCCGTCCCTGGGATGCGCTCGGCGTGCGGGCCAACCATTCCGGGGCGATCCGCTACAGCAATGTGCATGTGCCGCAGCGCGACCGGCTCGGCGCCGAAGGGCAGGGCAAGGAGATCATCTATGACGGCGTATCGCCGGTCTATCTGATCGGGCTCGGCGCGGTCTGGGAAGGCGTCGCACGCGGCGCGTTGAACGCGGCGATCGCCCACACCACGAGCTTCGTGCACAAGGACAGGAACAAGAGCCTGTCGGATTATCAGGCAATCCGTCAGGAGCTCGGCGCAGCCAAGGTGCTGGTCGAGACACTGCGGCCGTGGCGCAACGAACTCGCGGGCAAGCTCGACGCGCTCTGGCGCGCCGGCAAGCCGCAAAGCGAAATCCTGATCCCGCTGACCGAGTTCAAGGTGCACGCCGCCGAGGTTGCCAACAAGGTCGCCGCGACGGCGCTGACGGTGACGGGCGGCTACGGTTATCACCGCGGCCCGATCGAGCGCGCCTATCGCGACGCTCGTGCAGCGATCGCGATGGGGCCGTCCAATGTCATCGCGCGCGACTGGATCGGTAAGGCAGTGGTCGGTCTGCCGCTGGAGCTCTTCTACGAGGGGGGAGAGTAAGTCGAATAGGGGGACATCCCCAACCTTGGCGCACATGAGATGTCTCTCTTGTGGAATAGCTCTCCATTGCCGGTGGGGATGCTAGAGCGACCGGGACGTGTGCTGTCGGGAGGTCAACGGTCTCGATCAGACCAGTGGCGTCCATGTCCACAGCAAGACTCCCACCGTCTTCTCAGGGCGCCTTAAACGGAGCCTTATCTGTCGAATGGCAGCTAGGGCGCGTCCGAGATCAAGAGCGATCCTGTTGGCGATAATTGGATCCGCCATTTTGCTTCGATATTGAGGTCGATAAGGATATTCATCATCGCCCGCCTTCCCGAACTCGCTATTGAGGGCATCCCGAGAGAGAACGAGGAGAGGGGCAGATAATGTAATGGCGCCATCGGGACATCCAGGATTCGAACAAAGGACCGGCGGGTGCCGGCGCTAGCGCTACGACCGTACGGTCCCGAGTCGGTCTGGCAGCAGGTCGGCCAGCGGCTCCTCGACGATGCCTGCGCTCGGCTGACCGGCCGTCAGGAAGATGAGGTCGATCCCGACGAGCCTGATCCGGATGATTTCCCGGCCGGTCCGAAGTGGCCGTGATCGCGCTACATTCGTGCTCAAGATTTCAATGGTTCGGCCCTGCAAGACGCGGGCGGCGCGAAAAATCAGCCGAGAGCGTGCAGTCGGGCGTGGCAGCGGCGACGCCAGAGACGTCGGCGGGTCCGCAGGATATCCGAAATGCGCCTGCTGCGGCGAGACAGGAGATCCGTCTCCAAATCCACCGCGATCGAGGCCAATCGGTACGCTCCCCCGACCATCCGCGTGACTTCCTCGTCCCCGATCGGACGACAGTACCGATCGGCGATCCGAGCGTTACCGACGAACGTGCCGGTCTCGACGTCGATACAGGTGAGGGTGCCCGGGCCCGCCGGATCTTCCGGTCCTGAGACGATTACGTGGCAGTCCCGATAAGGCAGTTTCCGCCTGCAGATGCTTGAGGGGGCCGAGGACACGTCGCACTTCCATTTTTAGCGCCGGCCAGGCACGTCGCCTGCGGCAAAGTTTCTTCGTGCGCGGGAGAAGCTCTCGCGTGTGCTTCGAGGATTGGCCAGCGGCGGTGAACGAGTGCCGCGAACGATCGCTATAATTTGAAACGTTCCGGCGAAGGGCGGGGCCGGTTCATTTAATGGGAAAGAACCCGTTGCCTTCGAGACCTCGGCTCTGGCGATTTCCCAAGGATTCGTTGAGGAAGACTCGAACGAGCATTCCATCAGGATCGCAGGCGGCGTTCCAGCTTAAGCTTCTGGAGGGCAGAACGAGTTACCAGCGGCATGGATACGGCGCCGATGTGAGACTATGGATGGAGGGCTTATGGCGTTGGTGAGGCTGCTGATGCCTCCCCGGGGCTGAAGAGTGGGATCGCAGAGGGTGGCCGAGAAGCATCGAGACTGTGCGCGATGTTCAACCGGAAGGTGCTTCGGATCTATCGGAACTGGTCGACCGCCATCTATGATGCCGGGTTGCATTTCGTTTTGGTCTAGTTGAGCTGGAGGAAATGACCGCCGCAGATTCCTTGCGGGTTGGCCTTCCGCATCGTCGGCGGCATAGGGCAGGTTTGCAGGATCAGGGCGGACTACGAGGGCCGCTTCCTCGAAAAGCGAGGTTTCCTGATACGGACCGCAAGAAGGAACGGCTTGGCGTTCGCCAACAGCGTCGCTGCCGCAGAATTGGACGCGCGTCCCGCGGCCAGACGCGCGATCGACGAACGGGCCCGTCAGGCGCAATCTCGAATTCAAGCGAACGAGGATTACAAGTCTGTTGAGTAGAAATCTGACTCTCAGAAAGTACGTCGGCGTGTCCCGTTGTCAGACCGCGAGCGTTAGTTACCAGTGACCGAAGCGCAAAATGGTACGGTGAAGCAGATATCGCGCTTCTGGTGATCGAAAACGAGGCTTTCGATCGTCGTTCGACGACAGGATTCTCTCGGATCGGCCGACCAGCCGGATCGCGACGTAGTGCGGCTGAGACCTGACTGAATTGAACGCCAATCGGGCCGAGGCCAAAGTGCCAGATACCCGATGATCAACTGATCATCTGCACTATGAGCATGCTGTTCGACGGCATCCCCATCATGTTGGTAATGATCATCGACATACCGATCATCGGCATCGTCGAGTGTCGGCCGTGACCAGCAGCAGCACGAGCAGAAGAGTTGGCTCATCCCCGCCTGATACCGGCGCCAGCCGCCTGCTGGCCATGCGAAATTCGGCGCCCATTCTTCGAATTGCACCTGCGTCGGGATCTTTGCCGCGTCAATCTTGGACTTTGCTGAATTTGGTAGTCGCAGCAGCAGCAAATCAGCTGTTCTTATGGTCCGAAATCGAGTCACTCTTACCTGTCTCATGAAATGCTTCTTCGAAACAACCGCTTTTCAGAGGATCGATGAGATAATTTCGTCGGGGTCGGCGAGAGCAATTGATTTTGTGTAGTCAAAGGGAATGACGCGATGAAAGAAACGGTTGATAATCGCCTATTGGCAGCAATTGATCGGTTAGCGAAATCTTCCAGCGAGGTAGCCAAAGCTTTGTCGACAATGCTGAGCAAGCAGGACATTGCAAATGAACACCTGCGCAAACTTGTAACCGCTGCGGAAATGTACGGCCTACCCAGAACAAATCATAGCTTGTTTCGTACTTTGTCTGTGATTGCACAAGAACGAGCGATTGAGATAATCCGTACAGAAATGCCTGATGCTGTCTTTTTTGCCGACCATGATGAGTTCAGGTTTGATGCCTTATCAAAAGCGGATGCGGGTGTTGCTCTCGAGTTCGGCGTCTATACCGGTTACACCATCAGCACCATGGCCGAGCGATTTCCGGAGCGGAAGTTTTATGGCTTCGATAGCTTTAATGGCCTGCCGGAGCGCTGGAATGGATACCTTCCAGTGGACTTCGATCGTGGAGGCAAGGCGCCTGACGTTCCGGAGAACGTAGAGCTTATTGTTGGTCTGTTTGATGAGACGATTCCGTTGTTTGCTCAGCGCAAGCTGCCCGTTGCGTTCATCCACGTCGATTGCGACATATATTCAAGCACAAGAAGTATCTTTACGGGGCTCAAGTCTCAGATTCGTCCAGGATGCGTTATCGTGTTTGACGAATACTTCAACTACGTAGGGTTCGAGAAGCATGAAAGACTAGCTTTCGACGAATTCATCCGTGAGACCAACTATGGTGTTAATTGGATATCGTATTCGGGGCAACAGGCCGCTTGTGTACTGACGACGGGTGCGTAGTGCCTACAGTCGGGCCGCAGAAATGCGTGGTCGGTGCGGCAATAGTTACATTAGCCTTCAATCTTGATCGATTGAATTTGGCAATCGACAATTTCACTCATTGATATTGCTGGTCGCCATAAGGCTGGTGCGGGGAGCAGCAGCGGCATGCTTTTACACTCTTCTATGGCCATTGTATCGTCTGTGGGAAAGCCCTCAAGTAGAGGCGTGTTGGAACGCTCTGCTTACCAGATTACTGGCTATTCCGTGGAGACGTTCATTTCGTTCTCGGCGCGAGCGGACATATTGCCGGCGCGATCAATGCTGCATCTGAGAACAGGAGAAGCGATTGGCTGTCGGCCAATCGAAGCGATGAGCCGGAGACCTGGCTCGCCCATGCGGAGGAGAAGCCGGGGAGCTGGTGGAACAACTAGATGGGGTGGCGTAAGTCCTGGACGGAGGAGCGTTTGCTGCACGCTCCCAATTTGGGAGTAACCTCTACCCTCCGGGCGAGCCGGCGCCTGGCCCGGATCGCCGGCTGTGGTGCCACGTCGACCAGCAGGTTTCATGAGGCAGATTTCCTGAAGGCACCACCCTCGGTTTTCTCAAGCTCAAAAATCGGCAAAAAAACGAGGGGAAATTCGGCCGTCGTCTCAGTGACGATTCGTTCGTAAAACGAAATCGAGTCGCTCTAAAAGAGCAAATCGAGTCGTTCAAAAAGTGTCCTCACATATTATTATTATTATTATTAACGAAATTGGTGGGCCCGGCAGGACTCGAACCTGCAACCAAACCGTTATGAGCGGTTGGCTCTAACCATTGAGCTACAGGCCCCGCCACTAGAAGGCGGCGGCGCGGCATGCTGGCATCGTTACAGGTTGTCTGCCGCTCCCGCAAGGTTCAGTCACACTTCCGCGCCCGCGCTTCGGACTTCTCCGCATACGTTCCTTTCCCGTTCTGTAGCTCGAAGCGTGAATTCGGTGCGAAGGCCTGCTTTGGCGCAGTTATCATGTGTCGTTATGAAGGCGCGCGACGTGCGTAGAATCAGCAGGCCGCGCCGGCGCGGAGTCATAAGATACGGTTTTTCCAACCTAGCGAGCTCTTCACTGGTGTTGAGGCGGGCGATGCGGCTTCAGCGTTCCGTTTTGACAAAACCTTGGTATAGGTTTGACAGCCCATCCTATATTACCCACCCACCTTTGTAGAGTTGAGCATCCATCAGATCGTTTCTACTTTGGACATCGAGGCCGGATCATTCGAACGAGCGATCGAAGCGAAGCCTTGAGCTGGCTTGATTCCTTGCTGGAAGTCGTTGCGTTCCATCAAGGTCTGAGGACGAAACTACATGGAAACAGGTGAGCCCAATTCCACGTCTCGAGGCGGCCCGCAGGCTGCTTAAGCGCAAAAAGACATGGATGTTTAACTTGGGAAGTGCGCCCGTAATTCGAGGTCGCGGTCGGTGATGAGAAGGGCAGGGCCAAGCAACCACGATGTAAGAAGCGCAGGACTGAGCTCCCTACTTGGGAGCGTGTGCCTTTGGATCAGGCGTTTCCAGTTCCCAAATTTTACGTGCATTAGCCGCGGGCAGCGCGACCTGCTCGCGAATTTGCGTTACCTTGAATGCGAGTCGAGATGGCATTTACCGAACTTTTCATCAAACGCCCGGTGTTGTCTGTCGTCCTCAGTCTCCTGATCCTGCTGATCGGACTTCGCGCGGCCACCGTTCTGCCGATCCGGCAGTATCCCAAGCTGTCCAATACGGTCGTCAATATCACGACTTCCTATCCTGGCGCGTCCGCCGACATGATCCAGGGGTTCATCACCGCTCCACTAGAGCAGGCCGTCGCTTCCGCCGAGGGCGTCGACTACATCACTTCCTCATCGGTACTCGGTACGTCGACGATCCAAGTCTACATAAAGCTGAATTTCGATCCCAACGAGGCGCTCACCGAGGTGCTTTCTAAGGTCAACTCAATCAAATATTTAATCCCGAAGGAATCAAACGATCCAGTCGTCACTAAGGCAACGGGTCAGGCGACCGCTGTCATGTATATCGCTTTCTCCAGCGAGGAACTGACGGCCAGCGCGATTTCTGACTATCTCTCGCGCGTCGTGCAACCGGTTATGTCAACCGTTGATGGCGTCGCCGCGGCAGACATCCTGGGCGGCCAAAGTTTTGCGATGCGGCTATGGCTCGATACGGCGAAAATGGCAGGGCGCGGTGTATCGCCGGCTGATGTTTCGGCTGCAATCGCCGCCAATAACTTCCAGGCGGCGGCCGGCCAGACCAAGGGATATTTCACTATCTCCGACGTCACGGCAAATACCGACCTACGGAGTGTAGATGACTTCAAGCGCATGATCGTTAAAGCCAATGATGGTGGCTTTGTGCGCATTGAGGACATTGCGACAGTCGAGCTTGCCGCGCAGACGACAGACGTCAGTGCCGTCATGAACGGCGAGCGCGCGGTCGTCATCGGCGTGCAGGCGGGTCCACAAGGCAATCCGCTGAACATAGTGCGAGGTGTTCGCGCGCTGTTTCCAGAAATGGAGCGCAACCTGCCGCCATCGCTCAAGATGAAAGTGGCCTACGATTCAACGAAATTCATCCAATCGTCGATCGATGAAGTGGAGAAGACGCTCATCGAGGCCATCGTGATCGTGGTGGTGGTGATCTTCCTGTTCCTGGCCTCGCTGCGATCGGTCGTCATTCCCGTCGTCACCATTCCGCTGTCGCTCGTTGGCGTCTGCAGCTTGATGCTGGCGCTGGGGTTCTCATTCAACCTCCTGACCCTGCTTGCGATGGTGCTCGCGATAGGTCTTGTGGTCGACGACGCGATCGTCGTGGTGGAGAACGTCCATCGTCATCTAGAGGAAGGGGCGCCGCCCCTGCAGGCCGCCACGAGGGGAGCGCGCGAGATCGTGGTCCCCGTTGTCTCCATGACGATTACGTTGGCGGCCGTATACGCCCCCATCGGCTTTCTCGGTGGCCTCACCGGTGCGCTGTTCCGCGAGTTCGCGTTCACGCTGGCCGGGGCGGTGATCGTGTCTGGCGTGATCGCTTTGACGCTGTCGCCGATGATGTGCTCGGTCTTTCTAAAGAGCGCCGAGGAGGGGCGGTTTGCAAGATTCTCGAACCGCGTGTTCGCTGCCATGACATGCTGGTACAGCCGCAAGCTTGATCGCTCGCTCGACTATCGCCCAATTACCTGGCTGTTTGCACTGACCATGCTGGGCCTTGTCGGCTTTTTCTATGTGCATACCTCTAAGGAACTTGCACCCGAGGAGGATCAAGGTATCGTATTCGCACTCACGAAAGCGCCGAAATATGCCAATATCGACTATCTCGACTATTACGGTGCCAAGCTCGAAAAGGCATTCCGAAAGTTTTCCGAGACCGATTTGAGCTTCGTGCTCAACGGTAGTGGCGGCTCGCAATCAGGCATGGCCGGAATGTTGCTGAAGCCATGGGACGAGCGCAAGCGATCATCGATCGTGCTTAGGTCCCTTGTTCAAGCCGAGCTGTCGAAAATCGAAGGCATTAACGCATTTGCTTTTAGCTTACCGGCGCTTCCGGGCGGATCGGACGGCCTGCCCGTTCAGATGGTGATCAATTCGACGCTTGGCTTCCAATCCGTCTATGAGCAGATGTTGAAACTGAAGGACGCCGCGCGCAAGAGCGGTCTGTTCATGGTTAGCGACTCTGACCTCGAATTCAACCAGCCGGTGGTGCGAATCAAGGTCGATCGGTCCAAGGCCAACGATCTTGGCATCACCATGCAGAATATCGGCGACGCGCTGGCCACCCTACTTGGCGGAAACTACATCAATCGTTTCAATCTGCAGGGCCGCTCCTACCAGGTGATCCCGCAGGTGCCGCGCGAGAAACGCATGGCCCCGGAAGCGATTGGGAACTATTATGTAAAGACTGCGACGGGCTCGATGCTTCCGCTATCTACCGTCGTCTCGGTCGAGACTGCGACTGATCCGAACGCGCTCACCCACTACAACCAGCTCAACTGCGCGACCTTTCAGGCCGTGCCGATGCCTGGGGTCACGATCGGTCAAGCCGTGGACTTTTTGGAAGCAGAGGCAAAGAAGCTGCCGGCGGGTTTCAGCCACGACTTCCTTGCCGACGCGCGACAATATGTGCACGAGGGTGACCAACTTGCCATCACCTTCGCATTTGCACTGATCGTCATATTCTTGGTGCTTGCGGCGCAGTTCGAAAGTCTGCGCGATCCCCTCATTATTATGATCAGTGTACCCATGGCAATTGCCGGCGCCTTGATACCACTATTCTTTGGCTGGGCGACGATGAACATCTACACTCAGGTCGGGCTTCTGACGCTGGTCGGTTTAATTGCCAAGCACGGGATCCTGATGGTTGAGTTCGCCAACGAGCTGCAGCTCAAGGAGAGACTTGACCGTCGCTCGGCGATAGAGATGGCGGCTCGCGTCCGACTTCGTCCAATATTGATGACGACGGCGGCGATGGTCACAGGCGTGGTACCTTTGTTGGCGGCAACAGGAGCTGGCGCCGCGAGCCGCTTCTCGATTGGGCTGGTGCTCGTCGCGGGCATGTCTATCGGCACGCTGTTCACGCTCTTCGTCCTGCCGGCGGTCTATGTCGCGATCGCCTCCGATCACCGTGTCGATGCGAGTCACGGTCACGCGAAGAAGGGCCCCAAGTTCGACTTCACCAGCGCTGCCGAGGCCCAGCCGGCCGAGCAATGACGTTAAGATCAGGCCGGATTGACTGATTACTGCTCTACGGTAGGGACGTTTCTTGCCAAACGTGGTAATGCCCCGAAATTCGTGGGGGGACCAAAGGACGGTCTCTCGCGGCGGCGCTCCTCTCGACCCATCGTTCGCCCGCGGCAAAGGACTGCCTCATAGAGGGGAAAGAAGATCATTTCAAGGTGTCGGCGTCGTGAACGGCGGAGCCTCAGGAGGGGCGTAACGCTCCGTTGCATCGAGATCTTCGCGCCATTGCTGCCGAGGTTGCTGCGCATCGGGCGCTCGAAGAACACGTCAACAATCCGCTGTTGCTTCGCCACGATGAATTGCCGCACGTTCACCGCAGCCGAACGTTGGCCACCGCGCCGCGCGCGGAGAGAATTAATGCGTTCTCGAGCAGAAGACGGCTCTTCCATCATCCAAATTTCTCTTGAAAGAGAAATTACTTTCTTTCGTCTGGCCGCGTTGAATTGCTAGCTGAAAGAGATGAACTCCGGTCTGATCCGCCTTAGGGTGGCTACCGCAAGTGCAATTCTGTGGGATTGGAGAACTGGTTGTCCGCACTTACACGGATGCTGGCGCTGTTGCGATTTCGAAGGCCATTGGTCGAGCAAGCTGAGGCGCATGGCTGGGTGATTTAGTTAGGTAGCGGGGAGTACAGCGCCGCTTATTGTTGCACAACTGCAGCCCATAACAGGGAGCGAATGTAGAAGCTCTGCACTCGACCGCGGCCATCGCCATTATCAAGGCGGCCGGAGCCCGTAAGCGAGTGGTCAGAATCTTTCGCAATCTTGAAGACCAATGTTTACGCCTGATTCCCTGGCGGGATTGGACGCCCTCTGGCGTGAGAAAGTTAAGGAAATGCCTGGGTTTGATGCTTCTATCTGGTTCCTGGCCGCAACGACGTGTTTTGCGGCTTTCGTAAACGGAGCTATTGGCTACGGTTTTTCGTCGCTCACTGTGCCGCTTGCGCTGGTTTTCTACACCAATCGCATTCTCAATCCTGCCATCGTCATCGTCGAAGTCTTCGTCAACGTCTACGTGCTCCTCATCAATTTGAAGGGCGTACCGGCGGTTTGGAGACGCGTGTTTCCCATCTTGGTTGGACTCTTGCCAGGCATTGCGCTTGGCGGCTATGCATTGGCTTCACTGCAGCCAGGCTGGATCAAATTCGCCACCTACACGATCATTCTTCCTTTGATCCTGCTGCAAGCCGCCGGTTGGCGCCGCCCTATCGAAGCAAGCTGGCTGATCAGTCTGCCATTCGGATCGATGCTGGGCATCCTCTATTCGGTGACGACTATCTCCGGCCCGCCCTTGGCGATGCTGTTTAACAATCAGGGCCTGGTCAAAAACGAATTTCGCGCCGGCCTTGCCCTGGTGCGCGTGGCGGAATCGAGCGTGACCGCTTTGGTCTATTGCAGGCTCGGTCTGTTCATTTCCGAAAGCGGCAGTCTTCTCCATGTCTTAATACCCAGCGTTGTGCTCGGCATCCCGCTGGGATCCTACGTCATTCGCCGACTTGATCCGGAGATATTTCGACGCATCTGCATGAGCTTCGATGCTTGGATCGTGGGCTTCGGTTTGTCACGGGTTCTGATCGAGCTCAATCTAGTGCAGAGCGCATGGGCTTATAGCGTGATGGCCGCGACGATATTGATCGATCTTTGGTTGTTATACTCGTTCCTTACCACGCGGCGTTCGAGCTGGTCAGAGCGGCGACCTCGGCAAGGTGCGGGTATAAGCGCTTGAACGATGCCAGCGGGCGCCTTGATGTCGAAGGCACCCGTCCTGGACCTGGCCAAGCGATCGCGGAGCTAATTGAATTGATGTGCTCGCGGCGCCGCGCTGCCCCTTTCGGTGTCGATGAGAACGGCATGAACATCCAGCTAATTGCTCCAAAGACAACACAGCGCACGAGCCAGATATCCAATATCAGAGGAAAGCCAAGAACATGTGTAGGCTGATGTTCTTGCCGTTCCATCCGAAATGGTGGTGATCTTCGTCAGTGCACACTAACCTTGAAAGACCGGATCCCCCGAAATACGAAGACATTTGGCACGGCGTAGGGGATCACCAGCCTGAAGCTGGGAATAAATGGAATCTCACAAGTATTGGACCGGCATTGACGGCTTGCGCGCGACCGCCGTCTGACCTGCCACCGAACATTCATTCAACAGCAGTTAGAGTCTCGGGGTCCGGGAACGTACGATCCGTACATTAAGCAACAAGCCCACCCTTTCGAGTGAGCCCAGTGCCGGTCCACAAACGCAGACCCCAGGGCGCAATGCCCATACTCGTAGTATACAATGAGACCGGCTTATTTTCCGATCTTTGCACGACCGGCGTCGGTAATTTGCAAAGTCCCATTGTGCTCCGCTGCCCAACCTTGAGCAGCGACATGCGCGGCGATCTTCTTTAGCTTCGCTTCCACTTCTGTGACTGCGTCAGCATAAACAAATCGCGCAGATCGCTCTGTCCCGGCTTCTCCAGCCAAATTAGAAATACGATGGAATCTTGCTCCATTTGCGGGTCCGGCAACTGGTCGATATCGGTCAATGAAATTCCTGGCACTCTGATCTCCGTTGAAGTCGCCTTCCCATGCGCAACAAAAACCGCTCCCATGTTAGGAGCAGCTTCTGCTTTTCGTCCAGCACTGCGAAGGCAGATTACTTGCCTACGCACCCTATTCTAGCACGCCCGCGCCAATGAGGTAGTCGATATAGTTCGTCGGTCCCTCCATCACGGTATCGCGCCAGTGCTTGAAATTCGCCGGCTCCAACGCCTCTACTGGCGGCGCGTAGTTTTCGGTCAGCCACTCCACCACCTGTTCTAGAAACCGATTGAGCACCTCACGCCCGCGCGTCGAGCGCGCGATCTTGTACGCCTGCCCCGCGACTGCTCATGGAGATCAAGGCAAAACCTTACGACAAATCGCTTGGCCGCATGTTCGGGCTGCCATCGTTCGTCGTGCGACCTTCTTAAGCCAACTTCACGATGCTGGTGGTCAAAGGCTTCGCGCGGGGCCACATTCAGCTCCTTTCAGTCAATAAGCCTGTCGAAGCGTAGCAGCGGACTGATGACCCTAACGCTTGTTCCCATCGATCATGACGAACTTTGCCATGGCTGGTCATGGATCGTCACTGACGAGGATGTCCGGCCCAGTAGGTGAGCCTTAAGAATGGCGGTCGCTGCCCCTGATCGACGGCCGATGTTTATCCGTTTGTAGCGCTGCATTCAGAATTGGCTGCGGCGTCCTAACGGATAGGTTTTTCGTGGGGGGGATGTGACCTATCCTTCGCGAATTTGCTCAGCGAAGCGAGCCAATCGGCGGCCCACTTCCTGCACTGGAAGCCGGCATCTAGGATGAGCGAAGAGAGTGTTCAGTCCGTCGTGCAGTCGATTGATGGCGACATGATTGCCATCGGCGAACTGGTCGAACAACCAAAGGACGCCATGCATATCGATCCGTTCGGCGGTGGCGAGCTCGCGTAATGTCCCATCGCCCGTAAGCAAGGTCCATTGGCGAGACTGAGCGATCGCAAAGGCGAAGGTGTCCGGAACGGAGAGACGTGCATTCTGCCGCCGAACTGTCGTGGCACTGCTCAACTCGACAGGCGTCAGGACTTCAACGCGAAGTCCCAACCCCACCAGCTTATCGCCAAGTTCGCCCGCCAGTTCCCGGTCATAGAGAAGGTCAGGCACGGCGAACTCGAAGGGCAAACGGAACATGTCCGCAAGGAGCCGCGCCCGCTCGAGGTCAATCAGGACCGACGTGTCGGAGACGAGGACAGGCACGTATCAAGCCGCTACCTGATCCAATCTGGCGTCGAGTTCGCGAACCGATATGCCCAGCAGTTCAGCGGCGCGCGACTCCCCGATCACGCCTTCGGCCAAGGCTCGGTAGCAGAGCCGCTCGAAGCGCTTGGGCTGTTCCAACTCAGGCTCCATCGTCTCCGGCTCCTCGAAGGGCGCCGTCCTCCATCCTCGCTCCGCGAATATCTTGAACAGTCGGGCGAAGGCCGCCTGGCTGATGATGCCGAGGTCCTTGCAGCGATAAACGAGCGCCTGAATGCTCACCCCGAACCGCTTTTTAAGAGCGACAAGCTCACCGATGCTGATCGAGGAACGATGGACGCCGACTTCGGCGCGCAGCACGTCGGCCGGCATTAAGAACGCGCCGGCGAAGCGATGTGCCGCCTTTTCCTCGTCAACCCCACCGGACGGCGCGATGACCATATGGCCGAGTTCGTGCGCGAGGTTGAAGCGCTTTCGCTCCGACCACGTGCTGCGCTTAATGACGATGACGCGTGCGGCCGCGCGGTCCTTACGCCTGACCTTTGCAGCAAGGCCGTCGATATCGTCGAGATCGAACGACAGGATCTTGATTCCACGCTCCTCGAGCAGTTCGGCGAGCTGAGGGATCGGGTCATTGCCGAGCCCCCAATCATCGCGCACCGAGCGGGCCGCATCTTCAGCGTCACGCAAGTCAGCAACGGGATGTGGTGCGCTTCGCGGCTGTTCCCAGTCGACGCTGCGCATCTGAAGCAGATCCTCGACCGCGAGGTAGCGCTCGAGCATGTGAATGGCGCGCGCCTCAAGGACGGCCTCCTCCTTGGAGGAGGCTCCCACCTTCTTCCTGAAATCCACCCCCTCCAGGGCGATTTCATCCTCGTTGAGGAGATATTCTTCCGTGACGTCGAGCGCCTTTGCCAGGGCTATGAGGACGCGCGAACTCGGCATGTCCTCATTTCTTTCATACTTTCCAATGGCTTGGGCTGAGACAATCCCGTCTATGGCGTCCGAGAGGGCGCGCAGCGACAGGCCCGACGCCGATCGGGCTACTTTGAACTTGTTTCCGATCATGGCGGCCTCCTGATTCTAACGGTTTCCAATAGTACGATATGGACGCATAAATGTAAACTGCTACCCCTTGAAACCGGTTAGATCCTTTCCCATCTCGGGGCAGTGCTGTTCCTCATTCTCCGGTTTTGTAAACCGACAGGCACGGCGACCGCCGCAACATTAATGGTGCGAGCGGAACGAGCAAGGAAGGGGCGATGGCGTTAAACAACACGGAATTGCGCTATTACGACAGCAATGTCCTTCGCCTACCGGACGACAAGCGGAAGGAATACCACGAGCAGGTGGACCGCCTGATCGCCGAGCTGTGCAAGGGCGTGCGCGACAAGACCGAGATCAAGATCACCAAGGTGGTGAAGGCGGGCTCCTTCGCCAAATACACGATTCTGCGGAAGACCAGTGTCGATCCCGTTGATGTGGACGTCGTATTCTATATTTCGGGGCGCGACGCCGACAAGGAGACGCTCGATAATCTAAACAACACCATCTACGAACTGCTGATCAAGCAGTACCCCAACAAGTCAGTTGAAGATTTCGAAATCCAGCGCAAGGCCGCCACTGTGACCTTCGTCGGCACGGGGTTGAGCGTGGATATCGTCCCGGTGATTGAGGACGAGAAGCGGCCTGGTTTCGGCTGGCAGTTCGACATCCATGACGGATCGAAAATCCAGACCTGCGCGCCCTGCCAGATCAAGTTCGTCCGTGACCGCAAGAACCAGGACAGCGATTTCCGCGCGCTGGTGCGTCTGGCAAAGAAGTGGCGCAATCATGCGGAGATCAAGCCGCTCAAATCCTTCGCCATCGAGCTGATCCTGGCCCATGTGTTAGCGGCGCAGGGCAATTCGCGAAGCATCGAGCAGCGCTTCCGCAACTTCCTGCTCTATATCGCCCAGTCGGGACTGAAGGAGCAGATTAGCTTTCCCGAGAACAACCCGCCGTTCGGGACTTTCTCCGATCCGGTGGTAATCCTCGATCCGGTTTACAGCCTGAACAACGTGACCAGCCGGATTTCAGAGGCCGAGCGTAGGGAGATCGTCGCGGCCGCAGAGGCGGCGTGGGAAACCGCCAATTTCGCATCCGCTGAAAATGATAATGAGGTCTGGAAGGAGATCTTCGGTCCTCGCTTCAAGACGGAGGACTGAGATGAGCCAAACCAGCACTGCCACTGCCAGCGCTACCTATACATATGTTGACATCGAAAATGTCGTTCGCCGCGTAAAGGCGGACCTCGCTATGATCGCCGACAGTACCGGTGCCTGGACCGCCGCTGAGGCAACGAATTATGCCCATGACGTCGAGGTCCTGGCCAAAGCCGGCTATCTCGAATGGGTCGATGTCACGTTGCTCAGCCATGGCGTCGAAGTCAAAGCTGTCAGGTTCGAGGTCGATACCGATGCCGGGTCCTTGACCACGAGCCGGCCGGGCGGCGTCCTTTGGCCGAAGGTGGCCGGGGCGCATCTTCGCATCCTCCTTAACTACACCAATGCGTACACAAGCGCAGCGCGCGAGGCCATGAAGGACAAGCTCAAGATGGGATGGGTGCCGTCCTACGACGATAGCAGTCATTCGTCCCTGACGTCTTCAGGCGGCCGCAACTACGTCAGCAACGCCTATGGCATGCAGAGAAAGGATTGGGCAGAGTGAGTCAGCCGAGCATTTTTGATAGCGAAACCCCACTTCCAAGCGAGCCGCTCGCCAAGCGGGAAAAGACGTTGCTGGGGTTTTCCGCGCGCTATGCCCGTATCCACGATCAGCTCCGTCTCTTGCTGAACGTCGGCGGCTTGACCGATTGGAATCGCAAGCATCATGGCGGAAAGCTGGCGATCTGCGATCTCGTCGCCGAGCAGTATCCGCTGGTGATTTTTCACGGCGATGTCGGGACCGGCAAAACCGCGATGGCCGAGTGCATCGCGAACAAGCTCGTGGCCGAAGCCAGGAGCGAGGATTCCATCCTTTTCAAGCTCTCGAATCGCGTTCGCGGGAGCGGGATGGTCGGCGAGATGGGAACGCTCATCGCTGAGGCATTTCGCAAGGTGATCCAGTCAGCCGGCAAGACCCGCCGGGCCATCCTGATCATCGATGAGGGCGATAGTCTCGGCGCCTCTCGCGCCCAGGATCACAGTCATCACGAGGACAAGGTGGCCGTGAACACCTTGATCCAAGGCGTCGACGATCTGCGGCAATATGGCGGCCGCATCGTCGTCATACTTTGCACGAACCGGCTCTCGGTGCTCGATGCCGCACTCCGCCGGCGCGCCGCAATCATCGAAGAATTCAAGCGCCCAACGGATGAAGAGCGTCGACAACTCTTTCAAATGGATCTTTCCGGGCTAAGTCTGCCCCCGCCGCAGATATCCGAACTGGTGGCAGCTACCGGCGCGCGTGGCAGCCATCCAGCATGGACCTATTCTGACATCCGCACGCGCCTCTACCCAGCGGCGTTGGCCAAAGCCTTCCCAAAGGAGCCGTTACGGTACGAGCATCTGAAGTCAGCGGCAACGGCGCTTCATGCCTCGCCTGTCATGGAGGACAAGTGATGGCTCGGTCTCCGTTGCTTGGTCGGCGCATCCACATCTCCGGCAGCATTGTTGAAGATGTGGCCGTGGCTACGGCGAGCGATGTCAACTCCGCGCGCGACTTGGTCGCCGGTTTGGTGAAAGAGCTCGTCAAGCGAGGCGCAAACTTTGTGATCCCGGTCGATGCTGAACCGGTGCGGAAGTGCGACGGCCTGCCGATCTGCTTCGACTGGCTGATCTGGAAGGCGATCAAGAGCAGTCTGGCGCTGCGGCCCGCAAATGTGCCGGGCCCGTTTGCGATCGCGGTGCAGCATCATAAGACAGAAGATCAAATTCCCGACGCCTATGCAGATCTCTGGGACGAGTTGCGCGCCTCGCCACTAGTCAAAATCGAGAACGCTGCCCACTGGAACATGGCCAGCAAGCGAATGGAAGCGCAGGCGCAGTTCGGTGACATCTTGGTCGCCTTGGGCGGCTCCGAGGGCGTCCTCTTCCTGGCCAATCTTTATCATGATGCGGGCAAGCCGGTTGTTCCGCTTAACTTGGCTCTTTGCCCCGAAACGACGGGCGCGCGACGCCTGTACAATTTCGGATTGACCAGCAGCCAGAGCCGGCGGCTATTTCAGGTTGCCGAGGACGGTGACGCGCATGACTGGATCAACAAGATCCGCTTTCCGCCACGCCAATCCGTTTCCGATCGTGTTTCCGTGCTGGTAGAACTCCTTGAGTCCCTTGAAAAGCCCAAAGCGTTTGCCGTCCGGCTATTGAACCCTGATCTGCCCGACTATGCTGACGTCCAGAACTACTTCGACACTGTGGTTCAGCCGGTGATCGAGGGCGAGCTGGGCTATCGCCTTGTCGTGATTGACGGCCGCCAAGCTTATGAGCATTCCCGGATAGACCAGGAGATATTCGCAAAGCTCTATCGCAGCAGTGTTGTCCTCGCGGACATCACGGGCGCGCGGCCAAACTGCTTTCTTGAGCTTGGATTCGCTCTCGGTTGCGGGCTACCGACGATGGTGATGGTGCGTGAAGGCGCGAGCCTGCCTTTTGATATTACGACCTTCTCGGGGCTGCATTGGAAGACGATCGGTACTGCCGAAGACAGGCGGCGGGCGTTCCGGGAGCACTGGCAAGCGATCCGTAACCGACCTTCACTCGTTCAAACGGAGCCATTGATCTCATGAGCAACAAGCGCGAGGTCTTCGTCTCGGTTGACGTGGAAGCCGCCGGTCCGATTCCCGGCGAGTTCAGCCTGTTGTCTATCGGGGCCTGTTCCATTTACGAGCCGGAAAAGACATTCGCGTGCGAGCTGAAGCCGATCAGTCGGAACTTCGATCCCAAAGCTTTAGAGGTGAGCGGGTTCTCTCTAGATGAACTTGCGCTAAGAGGGCTTGCTCCTTCGGATGCCATGCAAGCTTTTACGGGTTGGCTCTCGACCGTAACGGGTCGGAATGCAACGCCAGTGTTCGTCGGGCTTAATGCGCCGTTCGATTGGTCCTTCGTAAACTATTATTTCCATCGATTTAGCGGTGGCAACCCGTTCGGCTTCACGGCGCTCGACATCAAGGCGCTGTATATGGGGGCGGCGGGCTGTAACTGGGGCGACACGCGCTCGAGTAAGATTGCTGAAAGGCTTAAACCAGCCTTGGCCGGGACGCATGATGCGCTGCGCGACGCGCTATATCAGGCCGAGATCTTTCGGCTAATTCGGTCTGAGTTCATGAATAAGAGCTAATACCGCATGTTGTAAATCGGCTCCCAAAGTTAGAAGACGATTGGTCCGGAAGCGCAATAAGGGGAACCGCACTGTGATAGCCTCTCTTGATGGCGAAATTCGCGACGGCCGCCATCACATGCAGGTCCGCGTTTACTTCGAAGATACGGACGCCGGTCAAATCGTCTATCACGCGAATTTTTTGCGCTTCATGGAACGCGGCAGAACGAATCACTTGCGCCTGCTCGGAACCAATCAGCAAGCCCTGCTCAACGAAGCGCAGACCGATGCATGCTTCCCACCGGGCTGCGGCGCCCGATTTTGAGACGTTTCCCGACTTGCTCTGGTCCCGTTCTTCTTTCGAGGTCTCAGTCGTTTCCGATACCGGTAAGTCGGGTAGGTAAGAGCCAAACCAGTAGGCTCCATTCTTTCGAACACTCCCTTCTTCTCCACGCCACAACGGCGCACGCCATCCGGCTTCGATCCCTTGCGTAAGGCCAAAGGAACACTTCGCCGGGAGCACTCGCTGAACGGGCCCGCCGTCATTGCATTCCGGCGTCGCTATCACTGCCCCGTCATCGGGTGCCCTTTATCAGATCGGACAGATGCAGGTGATCTTCGGTGAATTGATGCTTGGCTGCCGCTTTCCAATTGAAAGCGGGCATTTCCCCTTGAGATGGATGGAATTTCCAACGCTAGTAGTGGGGATGGCGCTGGAGCGCCCGCGTCCAGGAAAGCGCCTCTGGCGGCATCGTTAGCGTGAAGCGGCTGGCAGACTTAAGATCGAAAAACCACTGACGCATGTCCTACGCCTTGCTCGATACCTTTGCACACGAGGAGCCTCACGGCTCTGGTTTCTGCACTTTTCTCCAATCCAAAGTCGAGGAGGCTTACCTGGGCAGAACGATTCTCATCATCCCCATAGAACTCGCAGAACGGATGGTGAGCGTCGCCGCCATTGGGATCGACGAACCTGAAGTGGGCTTGCCGGAGAACGACCCTTGATGTGCGCGACTTTGCGGAGCGAACGACGCGAGCACCGAACTTGCCGCACGATGAGCATTGAATTTCGGCGCGGATCGCGTCGCCAAATGCGCTAAGAAGCTCGGCCCCATCGCGTTCCGATGTCGGCTGCACGCCTGTCATCAGCATCGCAAGCTGGTCGACATCGAGTTCGCGGGCGAATCTGACTGAAAAAGCAGTAGCTGGCATTTGCCCCCCAAACACGTTTGATCGTTATGCGTCGGGCGAAAGATCGACCGACGCGACAATACACTACATATCAGTATTTTTGCCGGAGACGCGTCTGCGTCGATCAACCGCCCAATAGACTACGAGAGCGCGATCTGAAAAAAAAACGTGCTGGTGGCGAGGATATTAATCCTCAAATCTCCTCGAGTGTTGCGTCCTCGCTGTCCGTCTGAAGAATGGTTTGCGACAGCAGCACGGCGGCTCTTTGAAGTGGGGGAATGAAGCGATCAAGCTCTACAAAGCTGACTCGTGCCGCGGGCACCGATACGCCAAGGCAGGCTATCAGCTGTCGGTCCGGGGAAACGATCGGAACTCCGCAGCCGACGACGCCCTTCACATATTCCTCATTGGTCTTGGCCCAACCTTGACGGCGTGTCTCTTCGAGTAGTCTTAGGAGGGTGTCGCAATCCACGATGGTGTTATCAGTTAGCCAATCTCGCCGACGCCGCCCCAGCAAGGCATCCAACTGCGGCGCCACCGATTGAATAGTTTTGTCCAGCTTGAGATCACCTATTGGCTCTCGAGCAGCGACTATGGCGGCGCAACTGTAGGCGTCAGATTGTGTTAGCAAGGGTAACCCCGCTCATCCCAATCAAACCGAAAGCGGAACATAATACAGTCGCGAGAAAGGGCTTTGTCACTTTGGCGATGCTTTCGCGGATAGCTTCTTCGCCTGGTATGTACAACTTGACGCTACGTGCGATTCAAGTCCCTTCGAGGGCTTGTTGCGTGAGTGCTTCCCATAGCTAGGACGAGTGGTCGAGTTGCCATCATTGGAATCTCTTTACCCGCGAGCTGCTTCTCTGTCGGAAATGAGGCAGACCGGTTAGAGGAAGCGGGCCGAGGTCATGCTAAGGCTCGATCTTGTCGTGTCATCCATGTCAGTTGAAGGTGGCCAATGTCGGAAACGTGACAAGGCCGCCCGCCATTTCAGAAGGTACGCTGACGTCTACGCGGATTTCACTCTCCTGAAGCAAGACCGGCATCAGATTCCGAGAGCGGCACGCGGATTGCTGGTATGAGCAGCAAAGAGCCGCGCGGCCAAAACCGTCGCAGCGGCTCCGTCCCAGGAGATGCACGATGAGACTTGCCCGATTTATCCTGATCAACGCAACTGTTATGCCGCTTATGCTCGGAAATGCGGGAGCGGCGAACATAAATGTGGCGGTGACCGCGCCCCCCCCCACCGAGCCGGCGAAGATTGCAGCGGGTAAAGCTGTTGGCGTCGACGCTTTCGGTAAGACCGTGTTTAACTTTGCATCCAGGCAGGCTACGATGGAACGTTCTTCTGGATCGATCCAAAGGAGGAGCTGGCAGTCGTTTTCATGGCGCAGACCCCAGGATCTACTCGCACCTACTATTACCGCATGATCAAGGCGCTGGTCGCGCAGGCACCTGGGCAACTGATCCCGAAGCATTCTTGCCGCCTTCGTCGAGAGCAGAATTAGTCTGAGAGAGTCGAGCAACCTTTGGCAATAGCTTTGGAGAGCAACATGGTGCTGCGCATGGAATCCTCGGCTCCTCCTATTAAAGTGCAGAGCTGGCTGCGGGGCCAGCCCCTGACGAACTTTCAGCCCGGGAAAGTGTACATCGTCGAATTTTGGGCGACTTGGTGCGGGCCATGTGTGGAGGCGATGCCCCATCTGGTGCAGCTGCAAGAGCAATACAGAGACAGGGGGCTCGAGGTCGTCGGAGTCGCAGCCAACGAAAGAGCCTCAACGACGAACGAGGCCCGAACCAAGTTGGACGCGTGGTTGACCGAAAAGTTTCCGAAGCTGAACTATCGGATCGCGTTCGACTACTCAGGCGAAATGGACAAGCTCTGGATGGAGCCCAGTTTTTCTTTCGGAATTCCCACGTCGTTCGTCGTCGACCGTGACGGCCAGATCGCCTTTATCGGACATCCGACGCAACTCGATGACGTTTTGCCGAAAGTTCTCGACGGCATCTGGCGAACTAGCGATGAAGCCAAAGCCGCCGATACGAACCGGACCGACGAAAACCAACGCATAACCCGCGAAATAGCGGTGCTCAAGCCAATCTACGCCAAACTTCAGCCGGCGATGGAGGCGGAGGATTGGAAAGCCGCGTTCTCGGCCGTTGAAGAGGGCCTTGCCTTGGTGCCTAATCAAATCGAATTCCGCCGGCTTCATGCCCATCTGTTGCTTCACAAAATGCGCGACATGCGGACGGGCCTGCCGGCCATGCGCCAATTGGTTCGCGACGCGATCGACCAAAGGTCCGAGCAGTGGATGACTATAGCTATAAGCGAACTCTTCGGTCCGGCGATTGACACGTCCCATCTCCCGCGTGCCGATCGCTTTGCGATGGGTAGGGATCTGTCCGAACACATCCTGGCCCTAAATCCCCCGCAAGGCGACGGCTACAAGTTCCTGGCATATGGGGCGGTCGCTCAATATTATTACGAGAGCGGCAACAAGGAACGCGCGATCGAGTTGGTGGAGCTGGCACTGAAATCGTTGGACCATCCGAAGCCTATGCAGGACAAAATGAAACAGCTCTACGTACCGCGGTTGCTCCAGGCCCTAGCCAGCTACAAGGGTGAGAAGGCTTGTTACGGAGAGTTTTGTTCGGCTCCGCAAAGCAAGTCTCCTGAAGAGCTGACGGAGGCGAAAAATGAAAAATAGGGGGCGATAATCGGAATTTGTTTACTGGCCATTCCTCCCATTCTCTGGCAGGCCAGTCGCAAGCAGAGTCCATGCAACACAGTTGCGGATCGTTTGCGGCAGGTTGGAGCTGCGAGTCTTGCGATGAGCGGATTCAGTGCGTCGCAAATCCTCCGTGTCGTCGATCTCCCAGCCGGAGTTCGTCGCGGCGCGGCGTGGTATCTCGGAGATGCTCGATCATGATCACACCCTGTTTGACGTTATAGTTGCGCGGTTCTCCGTGTCAGTGAGGTGCGGCTGCTGGGCCGCTGAAAATCCGTTCGGCTATGCCGAGGTCTATAGCGCTGTCCATCTCGAACCATCTAAGGCCATCGCAGAGCGCGCCCTTTATCCTCAGCTCGCCATCCGTGATTAGCCAAGCGAGAACCTCTTCGACATACGTGGTGTTGTCGCCGGAAGCGAAAAGGGCAACTAGCCGCGGGACAAGGTGCTCTTTCACCGTATCCTTGTCGAAACGGAAGAGGTTGATGGTCTTGTAGAGTGGCTCTGTCGATAGGTCGGCACTCCCTTGGTTCATACGGAATTCGCGCACGTAGCCGCCCTCAGAGAGCGTCACAGCCGATCCGGATGCGCGCGCCGCGGTGCCAGCAGCAGGACCGCATCGTAGGGCGGGATCGCGTGCTTGGGATCGGCCAGCGTCTCCAGGTCGTATTCCTTGATCCGTCCCTCGCTGGTATAGCCAGCGATGACGTCGACGTCGCCGCTAGCCACTGCCGCATACATGAAATCCGGCTGCATCTGTCGTTGCGTGCGGAATGAGAGGCCGTAAGCCTTTTGCAGGGCGGTCCATTCGGGGCGCGAGAAGAACTCGTAGTCGCCCGCAATCGACAGCG
>NZ_VKHP01000137.1 GCF_010811875.1 Bradyrhizobium uaiense | reverse complement strand
CGGTGTTGTGTTCCGGTGTTCTTGTGGGGGTGAGTAGAGTGCGGCGCCGCTGCCCACCGACGGTGGATCGATCTTCCTTATCAGTTTCAGCGCCAGCAAGAAGGCGCCTCACGTTTAATCGCCTGATGCTGGCAGCAAACCGGCGCGTGGATCGTTTGCACGAAGCTGGTCTTTGGCATTCCGCAGCCTAGGCATTCGTGTCAACGTTCTGAGCCCTCGTCCCGATATCACGCCGATAATTAGCAAGATGGGCGTTCCTGAAAACGAGAGGCCGGCTTTCGATGCCGGGCTGGCGAAAGCAATTCCGCTCGGCCGTCTCGGCCAGCCTGAAGAACTCGCGCGTGCCGCGCTGTTCTTGGCATCTGATGCCAGCAGCTTCGTCACGGGCGCCATCCTTCGAGTCGACGGTGGCATTTCTCTGATGTGAAAGCCAAAATCGATCGTCAGTCATTCTTAAATGCCCTGCAGATGAAAAACGACGGCCGGCTCGGTGGGGGAACGGCCGGCCGTCGCGACGAGCCGAGCGCCGGGGGGCGGACGCCGGTCGTATTTGGTTGCGTCAGTACACTGCCGCGAGGATTAGTTGGCCGGTGCTGTATCGCGCGCGTGCTTGATGGGAATCTGGACGCTGTCGCGGTCGGGCCTGAATTCATCGATCTCACGGCAACTTCGATCCTGGCGCGTTTCCCGGACACGGCGCTTGTTAGGCCAGGCGCCTGCGCTTAGGACACGTATTCCGGATGAACGAACGTCGGCGCGGGCATTGGTGTGGCGACGAACAGCCTGATAGATTCGTTGATGGCATTCTCTCTGGCTCCAGTGTCATGAGCACAAGGACCATGGTGACATAGCGAAAATGGCCGGCGGCTGCGCCAGAGCTATTGCCTTCATTGAAGAGCAATTGTGGCTAATGTGCACGTCGTCGCCAATCGCTTGGTGTCTCTCCAGTTAGCTTGCGGAACGCGGCTGCAAACGCTGTTTGCGAGGCATAGCCAAGGGTTGTGGCGACTTGCGCCACTGAATTGTTTGAGTCGCGCAGCATGATCATTGCTTGTTCAAGCCGGTAACGACGCAGCCAGTTATGCGGTGTGAGCCCCGTACTCTCTTTAAACGCACGGCAAAAATGAAATCGCGACAGCCCGGAATCGGAGGCAAGGGCGGCGAGGGAAACGTCCTCGTCGCTGTCCGATTGTAACCGCTCGATGGCTCGACGCAATACTGCCGGAGAGAGGCCACCGAGCGCAGGATGATGAAGTGCAGACTGGCCTGTGTGCGCTGAGAGCATGCGCGTCGCAAGCAGATCGCTCAATTGTTGCCTGAACAAGTTATCGAGCGCCTCATTATCCTGCACTGTATCGGCCGCGCTCACGAGAAGGCGCGACGTGACAAGGTCGGGATGCGCCGTCCGCTCGACAAGATCGTGAGGCGTGATGATGTTTGCCTCTAGGGCAACACGCTTGAGTGTTGCGTCTGGAAGGTAGAGCTGAATGATATCCATTGGATGGTAGATGTCCCATCGGGACATCGAACCGGCCGGAATGATGCTAACGGTGCCGTCGCGTGCCGTTCCGGCGACAATCGAACTTCCGTTGCGTCGCTCCAGTCGTTGAACGGTACCTACGTACGTCATAATGACGTGATCGGTCATTGGTTCGACGACCTCGTGAAACGCGTCATGACTCCACTGTGCAATGGCGCCGCCAGTTAAGTCTGACGCGATATGCACCGGTGTCGTCTTCAGAACTCGTGACATCTCGTTGATTGGGCGACGAAGACCTGTGACTGGCGAATTATCGCCCTGGCGGGGAAAGTCGGATACTGCAATTTGAGAGTCATGCCCAGCCTCGCGGAGGCGTGTCTTTTTCATGATCTCCTCCTCACATGGGCTCTGGGAGGGGCGCGCTTGTCCGATCTTGCCTCCGGCGCGGATCACGGCGTTGGTACTCTACGACTTCGAGTGCTTTGATCGATTGCGGGCTCAACGCGTTGACGAAGCGCGAGCCGCTTCGCAGCCCTGTGACGTGGCCGCAAACGAGATAATTCATGACAGTCTCCCCGCGTGTCGCGGGCACCGTCTGCGGGCTTCTTGATACCGACCGACGTTGTGCGCGACGCGGAAAATCTGGGGAATTTGTTACAAGCCCGCTACTGTCTTTCGGGATAGGTTGCGCTTGCTGTTGGCGAGGTCGACCTCAATGTTGGTCGAGCAGGACGCACGTTGAATTCATTGTCCTGGGCAACTATCGGTGGCGGGCGCCTTTGGAGAATATCACCTTGGGCGCCAGCGCTGCACCGGCGAGATTGCTGCGTTTGAAGAGCGATTGCGGCTAATGGATGCGCCGCCGCTCTTGCGTTGTTGATCTGCTTTCATGATCTAGTCCGGTTGCCTATCATGGATCTCCATGGGATGCCACGGGACCCAGCTATGGTAGTTTTTTCGTGAAATCCCTGAGTTGGGACGCGATGCCCGGCCGGGAGCCGATGCGGGCATCCGGTTATCTCGCGCCAGGGAGCCGTTGATGAATTTCGCATTGCCGTATGTTGACCGCTTTGGCCTTGCGCTCGCCGGCTGTGGCGCCGGGCTGGCCTTGGCGCGGCTGGTCGATGGGCCGATTGCCCGTCTCGCTCTGATCGTAGTCGCAATGGAAACCGTCGGCTTCGCGATGGTCTTCTTAGGTCCGTTGGCAAAGGGGAAGAGCCCGGGAAGAGCGCAAACCAAAGCCGAACAGGCTTTGCGAATTGTCGAGAGCATGCCGGCACTGGCGTGGTTTGCCGATGTAGGCGGTAGGTTTCTATATATGAATCGAAGTCCGAGGGTCGTCACGGGCCTACCAAAGGAGGATCTCGTCCCCACCAAAGACGACGAATTCGGCTTTCGGAAGGTTGTGCACCCTGACGACCTCGACCAGGTTCTTAAAGCCTGGCGCCACAGCCTGCGAACAGGCCATGAGTACAACTGCGAGCACCGCATGTGGCATACGAGCAGGGGGTACCGTTGGTACCGCAGTTTCGGATTGCCGACGCGTGATCCCGATGGCCGGGTGGTCGGTTGGTATGGCACAACCATCGATATCAACGAACTCAAGGTGGCTGAAGCTGCCTTACGCGAGAATGAACGTACGCTGCAGCAGTTGATCGATGCTGTTCCCGTGTTGATCTGGAGCCTGTCGCCGCAGGGAGACCCAACCTACTATAATCGGCAATTGATAGAGTACACCGGCGCGTCTGCTGAGCAGATGAAGTCTATCGACGTCGTGATTGAGGCAATCATACACCCGGACGATGCGGCGATAGTTGCCGAGGCGGTTCAACGCGGAATCGCGACAGGCGAGGGTTATTCGTTGAAGCACCGCCTTCGTCGCGCCGATGGTGTGTACCGCTGGGTCGATGCCCGAGCAGAGCCGATGCGCAATACTCAAGGTGAAATCGTACAATGGTACGGTGTCTGTTTCGACATTCACGGACAGGTGCTTGCAGAGGAGGGGGTACGGCGGAGTGAGCGGAAACTGCAGCAACTCATCGATGCCGTTCCCGCTCTAATTTGGAGTACCGAGCCGGACGGCACACCGACCTATGTCAGTAAACGCTTTACCGAAGTCACGGGTGCTACGCTCGAAGACATTACGGCGGCGGATGGTAAGCCTTCCCTAAGCGTCGTTCATGATGACGACAGACCGCAAGCCATCCAAGCATTCATGCGGTCAACAAAGGAGGGAATTCCCTACATTCAACGATATCGTCAGCTTCGGCGGGGCGGTATCTATCGCTGGACTGAGACGCGTGCAGAGGCCTTGCGCGATGAGAAGGGCAACGTCATCCAATGGTATGGCGTCAGTGTCGACATTCACGACATGATGATGGCGCAGGAAGCGGTGCGGCAGAACGAACGACAGCTGCAGCTACTCGTCGATACGGTGCCGACACAAATCTGGTGCGTGACGCCAGAAGGCGAACCGTCTTACATAAACAAAACCATGATGGACTACATCGGCATGAAGTTGGAAGACTTCGATGCCGAAGGTGGTTTGCGCGGCGCTATTGAAAATCTCGTTCATCCCGATGACAGAGATGCTCTACATCGCGCATTGGGCCATTCCCTCCGCACCGGCGAAACATTCGCCTTGAGATTTCGCAATCGACGGAGAGATGGGGTGTATCGCTGGCAGGAAGGGCGCGCGGAGCCGCTCCGCAACGAGAGCGGTCAAATCACCCGATGGTACGGCGCCAACATCGATATCGATAACCTGTTGGCGACGGAAGCTGCGCTGCGTAATAGCACTCAGCAACTGCAGCAGATGATTGACGCCGTGCCCATCAATATTCTGAGTTACGATCCCGCGGGCAGACTTACTTCTGCCAGCAAACGATATCTTGAGAATGTTGGAACGCCACCGGATCATATCCAGGACTTCGAAGCGCTCGCCAGATACCTAGCACACCCTGACGATCTTGCGGCCGTTCTGCGGAGGGCATTGGACGGGTTTGCGACCGGGACGCCTTTCGTCAACCGCTTTCGTCGGCGCGACAGGCATGGCGATTATCCCTGGATCGAAGCCCGCGCTCAGCCGTTGCGCGACCGGTCCGGTGAGATTGTACAATGGTACATGGTTTCCATCGATATCGAAAGCGAAGTTCGAACGCAGGAAGAATTGCGTGAGAGAGAACGTTTTCTCTGGCAACTCGTTGAAACACTTCCCGCTATGATTGACTGCGCTTCACCAAACGGTGAGCCGATCTACCGCAGCCAACGGCTGCGTCAGTTCCTTGGCTATGATCTTGAGTCCTTGGATGGCACGGGGAAGACCCGCTTGGACGGGACACTCGATGCCGGCGTTCATCCGGACGATGTTGCCGGGGTCAAGGAGCGGTATGCGCATTGTCTCGCGACGGGTGAACCGTATGCGCGACGACATCGGCTACGACGCTTCGACGGCGAATATCGCTGGGTCGAGACGCGCGCCGAAGCGATGCGAAGTGCTGACGGCACCATTGTGCAATGGAATGTGATATGCCTCGACATCGACGGTGAGGTCCGGGCGCAGGAGGCGTTGCGGTTCGCGCAAGAGCGGTTGGCGCGCGCAAGTCAAGCGGCGAGCCTTGCGGAGCTATCGGCCTCGATTGCGCATGAAGTGAATCAGCCGTTGGCAGCCGTGATTGCAAACTCACATGCCTGCCAGCGTTGGCTGACCGCCGATCCACCAAACATTGACCGCGCGCATAGGACCGTGGAACGGATCATTCGTGACGCAAATTCAGCGGCGGATGTCGTTAGCCGCATACGGGCTCTGTTTAAGCAATCGGTCGACCGGCGCATTTCAATGACGCTTGGCGATATGATCACCGAGGTACGAGAACTCATGGCCGAGGAAGCGCTGCGGCGCTCTGTCCGGATGGAGTTCGAGGTCGAGGGGGGCTTGCCGCCAGTCGCAGTCGATCGCGTTCAGCTTCAGCAGGTTCTGATCAATCTCATTCGGAATGGCATGGATGCGATGGACGCACTTACGAGTGGTAAGCGTCTTCGTCTGCGCGTGCGCCACGTTGCGGATACGATCCAGACCGAGATTAACGACCGTGGCCGCGGCGTCGAGCATCCGGACAGGATGTTTGAACCATTCTTTACAACGAAGGAGCATGGAATGGGCATGGGGCTTGCGATCTGCCGCTCGATCGTCGAATCGCATGGCGGGAAATTATGGGCAGAGACGAGCGAGCCGCCGGGTGCGACGTTCATCTTTACTTTGCCGATCGAACCGAGTGATGCTGCATGACAAACGACGATTCCATCGTCTTCATTGTTGACGACGATATCCGCATCCGCGAAGCGCTTGGTGAATTGCTCGCTTCGCATGGGATCGCGGTGTGCGCCTTCGCGTCTGCCGGTGCGTACGTCGATGCGGCTAAGCCGAAGCGACCAGCCTGTTTGATCTTGGATATCGAACTGCCAGACATCAATGGTCTCGACCTACAAAAGCAGATCGCGGACGGTGATCATCCGCCAATCGTGTTCATCACAGGGCACGGTGATATTCCCTCGACAGTACGCGCCATTAAGCGCGGCGCGGTGGATTTCCTCACCAAACCATTCAGTGAGGCAGCTCTTATGCAAGCTGTCCACGCCGCGGTGGCGCAAGACAGAAAGGCCCAAGCGGAACGCACGGGCCTTGACGTTCTCAGGCAACGGTATCTTGGTCTGACACCGCGAGAGCGTGAAGTTCTACCCCTTGTGATCAGTGGACTCCTCAACAAGCAGGCGGCGGCCGAACTCGGTATCAGTGAAGTTACGCTTCAAATGCACCGGAGGAAGGTCATGCACAAAATGGCGGCGGCCTCGCTGGCCGACTTGGTGCGGATCGCCGAAAAGCTCCAAATCCCGGTGACTCATTCGCGTCGGACAGGAGAGTAAGAAAAGTGAGCCAAAAGTCTCTCATCGCAGTTGTCGACGACGATCCGAGAGTTCTTGAATCTCTGGAGAACCTGTTCGAGTCGGTTGGCTATAGTGTGGCTACATTTTCATCAGGCCAGTCACTGTTGACAAGTGGTCTGTTGAGCATCAACTGCCTCATTACCGATATTGGTATGCCGGGCATGGACGGCTTCGAGCTTCTCGACATCGTGAAGAAGGCGCGGCCGGAGCTGCCGGTATTCCTTTTGACGGGCCGCCACGAGATCGCCGATCAGCTGCGGGCGACTGGCAAGGACATCAGCGGCTTCTTCATGAAGCCGTGCGGCGGCCAGGATCTGCTCGCCGCTATCGATCTTACGTTGAGTGACAAAATGGAGGGCGGCCATGATCAGTGATCCGATCGCGTTGCAAAAAGGAACAGGTCAGCCGCGAGACGAATCCGGTCAACCGCTTGTGATTGTTGTGGATGACGATGCAGCAGTACGTGAGGCCGTGCAGGAGTTGATGCAGTCGGCCGGAATGGAATGCGTCGGCTTTGCGTCGACGCGAGAACTGCTCGAGACGGACGTGCTGGAAGGACCTGGCTGTCTGGTGCTCGACGTGCGCATGCCCGGATCGAGCGGGCTCGACCTGCAGATGCATCTCACCGCAAGTGGGAATCCAAAGCCGATCGTGTTTCTGACTGGCCACGGCGACATCCCCATGAGCGTGCAGGCCATGAAGGCGGGCGCGATTGATTTCCTCACAAAGCCGGTTAGGGATCAGACGCTTCTTGATGCCGTGGCCGCCGGCATCAAGCGAGACCTTGCGCAGCGGGCCGACGCTCAAGCCATCAGGTCGAACATCAAACGGCTTGAGACGTTGACGCCGCGCGAGCGTCAAGTGCTACACGAAGTTGCGCGAGGCCGGGTCAACAAACAGATCGCTTTTGATCTTGGTATCAGCGAGGTGACAGTGAAGCTTCATCGCGGCAATGCCATGCGCAAGATGCAGGCCTCGTCGATCGGAGAACTGGTTCGGATCTGGGAGGCGCTCCCTGGCCCAATTCGCGCGGCATGCGCTGCTTAGATGCTTGAATGAGGCACGTGAACCCGCTCGATTCTCGATCACCTGCGTCGCTCCGGATCGATCCGCCAACCCGCGCTCGCCACGGGCCGCTCAGTGGTCGCTCTATGTCGACGCTCCAGGTACGATCCGCCGCGAAGGCGATAGGTACCATCGTGCGGAGGACTAGGTTTTCCCACCAATGGGATTAGGTCATTTCTGGCGCGACACATTCTCCGAGCGATGCAACTGCCGCACGGAAGAGGACGCCTGTTGAGGAGTCGTCCGGAGGTCTAGGTGTGCATCGAAGCCAGTCGATGGTTCGGAGTGTTTTCGTGTGTTCGGTGGAACGCTCCTTTGCGTACAAGGGTAGTGGTCGATCCGAACGAAGCCGACTAACCAGCGACAGCAAGTGCTTTGTTAGCAATCGCTCTTCAATCGTATCAATCGCTCTGGTGCAGATTGGCGTCCGATTCACTAACTAACCAATGTGGCTACATCAAAGAACGGAGATGAGCATATGCCTTGGCAATCCGCTGTAGGCGGCACCCATACTCTCCGATGTGTTTGCTTGCACGATGTCGTCAATTGAGGAGTCAGGCGACCGACACATGGGCACCGCGGGAAAGCGCAAGATCGAGGAACTTGAGCGGGAGCTGCAGCTTGCGGTCACCGACAATGCGAATCTGCAGAATGAGCTTGCGATCGCACTGGAGCGGCAGACCGTCACGGCGAAAATTCTCAATGTCATCGCCCTGTCGCGAACCGACGTGCAGCCGGTCTTCGATGTCATCTCAGAGAGCTCCCGGCGGCTGCTCGGCGGCCAGACGGCGCTGGTGACGCGAGTTGTTGATGATGAGCTTCATCTTGCTGCTTGCACGGTCGGAAGCGAAGCCGGCCACGCGGAGATCCGGGCTACATTTCCAGCGCCGCTGACGTGTTCGGGGATTCACAGCCGAGTTGCGTCTACTTCGAAGATGGCGTTTCGCTCCGATGTCGAAACCGAATCCGACGTACCGGAGCCTGTCAAGCACATGGCGCGCGCGCGGGGGTACCGCAGCATCATCGTGGTACCCATGCTGCGCGGCGGCCTGGCCATTGGTACGATCGGTGTATCGCGCGCAGAGCCCGGCGTGTTCAGCGATAGCCAGATCAATCTCCTCAACACCTTCGCTGATCAGGCCGTCATCGCAATTGAGAACGCGCGGTTGTTCGAGGAGGTTCAAGCGCGCACTACGCAGCTCGCTAGATCGCTCGATGAGTTACGCGCTGCGCAGGATCGCTTGGTACAGACCGAAAAGCTTACTTCGCTCGGACAGCTCACCGCCGGCATCGCGCACGAGATCAAGAATCCACTCAACTTTGTCAACAATTTTGCGGCTCTCTCGGTAGAACTGATGGACGAGGTCAACGACACGTTCACGACGGTCGTATTGCCGGATGATGTTCGTGATGAATTCAACGAACTGCGGGGCTTCTTGAAGGACAATCTCAATAAGATTGTGCAGCACGGCAAACGAGCGGATTCCATCGTCAAAAATATGCTCCTGCACTCGCGTGGTGTCGGCGGCGAGCATCGGCCAACAGATATCAATGGATTGGTCGAGGAGAGTCTCAATCTTGCTTATCACGGCGCGCGTGCCGAGACACCGCAGTTTAACGCCACGCTCTCGCGCGATTTCGATCCCGATGCAGGCGTTGCCACCGTGTTCCCTCAGGAGATCACACGCGTGTTGCTGAACCTGATGTCCAACGGTTTCTATGCGGTCGCCAAGCGCAGCGGCGAGAGTCAAGTTGGATTTGAACCCACGCTCAGCGCCAGCACGCGCAATTGCGGCGATCACGTCGAGATTCGTATCCGCGATAACGGCGTGGGAATTGTACCCGAGGTCAAGGAGAAGATGTTCAATCCGTTCTTCACGACCAAGCCGCCCGGAGAAGGTACGGGGCTGGGGTTGTCCATGAGTCACGACATCATCGTGAAGCAACACGGCGGCAGGATCGATGTAGAGACTGAGCTTGGCGAATTTACCGAGTTCACCATCCTGTTGCCGCGTGGGAGCAATGTTTCGAGCAATAGGGGAAGTGAGCGATGACCGTCCGAGTTCTGGTGGTGGATGACGAAGAAGACGTTGAGGTGCTGTTCCGTCAGCAATTCCGTCGCGATCTTCGCGCGCAACGGTTCGCGATGGAGTTCGCCGGTTCAGCGGCGCAGGCGTTAACGCGCATCACGGACACCGGCGAGCAGACGTTGATCCTGATTCTCTCCGATATCAATATGCCGGGGATGAACGGTCTCGACATGCTTCCAGAGGTGCGAGCTCGGCGACCCGATGTGCCTGTCATCATGATTACTGCCTATGGGGATGCAGAGACGCGCAGGACGGCGCTGGACAGGGGAGCAAAGGGCCTGCTGACCAAGCCGATCGATTTCGGGCAACTCCGCCAGGTGATTGAGTCACGGCTGGGACAGACCGCATGACAGCAACGATACTCGTGGTCGATGACGAGCCGGATATAGAGGTTCTCGTTCTTCAACGATTTCGCAAGCAGATCCGAGAGGAGAGCATTAACTTCGTGTTCGCGAGAGACGGACTAGAAGCGTTGCACTCGATCGAGCAGCACCCCCACGTCGATCTTGTAATCATGGACATCAACATGCCGCGCATGGATGGCCTTTCGCTACTCGCGAGATTGCAGGAGCGGGAGGACAAGAAGTCGGTCATCATAGTGTCGGCCTACAGTGATATGAGCAATATCCGAACTGCGATGAACCGCGGGGCCTTCGACTTTCTAACCAAGCCAATCGATTTCGCGGACCTGGAGGCCACGATCCGAAAGACGCTGGATCACATCGAGGTACTGCGCGAGGCGCGTCAACGCCAGGCGGAAGCCGAGCGTGCTCATGCGTCGCTGTCGCGCTACTTTTCGCCCGAACTCGCCAAGCGACTTGCTGCGGCTGGTGATGATGACGACATGCAAGTGCGCTGGCGTGACATTGCGGTGATCTTCACCGACATCACGGGATTTACATCGCTCGTGGAGACGGTTGCTCCCGAGGTTCTGGCGGAGTTGTTGAATGAATATGTCGGTGGCCTGACTGATGTGGTGTTCGCTCATGACGGCACGGTGGCGAAGGTGATCGGTGATGCTATTCAAGTGTTGTTCAATGCGCCGGGCGATCAAGCCGATTACGCCATGCGGGCGGTCGTTTGCGCTCAGGAACTCGACAAATGGGCAGAGGGATTTCGCATGCGCTGGAAGCGGAAAGGTGTCGATTTCGGTGCGACGCGAATTGGCGTCCACGCAGGTCCTGCGCTGGTAGGCAATTTCGGTGGTGACCGCTTCTTTGATTTTACGGCCTACGGCGACACGGTCAATACCGCCGCTCGGCTGGAGGCCGCGAACAAGACATTCGGTACGCGCATCTGCGTGAGCGACGCGGTCGCGAGTGGGGGAGGGGACTTCGTGGGCCGGCCAGTCGGCGATCTCGTGCTACGCGGGCGTAGCGAGCCCCTGCGCGCCCATGAGCCTCTGTCTGGGGCGGTGTTTAACACGCCTGCGACCGCTCAGTATGTGGAGGCCTTTAGTAAACTAAAGACGCATTGTGCTAGCGCCATGCCGGCATTTGCCGCCTTGGTCGGTGTGCATGCGGACGATCCCCTCGCCAGCTATCACCTGAGACGATTACTCAACGGCGCGAACGGTATCCGTATCGAGGTCAGATAGACTCTGATTTAACGGACTCAATTTGAAGCCCGGTGAACGTTCGACCTGTGCTGCGAGCCGAGTCGTAAAAAAGGGGTAGATCGTGGGGAGTGGTCGTTCTTCCGGCTCAGCACGAACGATGGTCATAGTTCGTAACTTGTTCCGTGGTTTGCTCGTGGAACTAGCGGAGTGATCTCCCTTCGAAGGGACAGTAGGCGCTGCAAACCCTGTCGGATTTCGTCTGAGTTAAAAGCTGAGAACCCGAATAACAGGCCTTTGCGTCGCTTTCGGCCCAAGTAGTAAGGCGACAGCGGTCGTAGGACGATCGTTTTCTGAGCGGCCATATCAGACAGCGCTTGATCGTCGGCCGTACTTGAAAGCGGAAGAACAAGATGCATTCCGGTCTCAAGTGCCTCAAACGGTACTGATTGTCCAAGTAGCTCATTGAGGCCTTCTACAAGCTGCTTTTGACGGGCTCGGTAAAGCGTCCTCATTCTCCTAACGTGCGAGACGAGCAAACCGCGGCTCAGAAATTCGGACAAAACCATTTGTTCGATCAGCGACGCGTGACGATCGACGATTGTTCTTGCTTTGGCGAATGCATCAGCGAGATCTGGTGGCACCACAATGTAGCCGAGGCGAAGGGTCGGTAGCAGTATCTTCGAGAAAGTTCCAAGGTGGATCGTTCGATTAGCTTGATCGAGCCCATGAATGGCCGGCAGCGCATTCCCGCTGTACCGAAATTCGTGATCGTAGTCGTCTTCTACGATCCACGAGCCACTATGCGCTGCGAATTCGACCAATGCTTTGCGCCGTTCGAGCGAAAGCGTCGCACCGAGTGGATACTGTCGCGACGTCGACGCGAAAACGACGCGAGGTGAAGGAAGGGTACGGATGGCTGCGGCGATACAGATGCCCTGCTCGTCTACGGTCGCCGGATATAGCGACGCACCGTTCGCGCTGAACGCTGCCCGGGCCCCGACGAAGCCTGGCTCCTCGAGCCAGACCGGATCGCCCGGATCGAGCAAAATGCGGCTCACGAGGTCCAGGCTTTGCTGCGTGCCCGTCGTGATTATGACTTGGTTAAACTCACAAGCCATGCCGCGTGAGGCATTCAAGTATTGTGCAATCGCGCGGCGCAGTGGTTCATAGCCCGCGTTTGAAGTTTCTGCGAGAATTTCGCCGCGTAGACGTCCGGAGGTTTCGTTGAGGAGCCGCAGCCAGGTTCGGATGGGAAATTCGCGGAGGTCGGGTAGGTCCGGCATGAAGGGTGTTGGACTTTCCGAGAACGCATCCGATGCCGATGCAACAAGGTTGCGTCCGCGGCGTGAGATAGATCTGAATGGGTAGTTGGAGGCGGCAGTTTCCTGAATGGACGAATGTGGGCCCATCCCGTCTTGTTTCTGGACATCGTCCGTTACATATGTCCCGTCACCGACGCGGCTGGCGAGCAGGCCTTCGTTGATCAGAGTATCGAATACCTGAAGGACCGTGTTGCGAGAAACACCGAGCTCATCGGCCATAATGCGGGTCGACGGCAGCTTGGTGCCTGCGATGATGCGACCCTGAGATACAGCTTCGCGCAGGCGATCAGAGATCTGTCGATAGATCGGGACGTGTGACGCCTTGTCGATGCCAAGGCTAATGATCGTACCGGTAACCGCTGTCTTTGGCATGGTTCGCCCTGAGCAATGCAAACGATGCGTACGCTCTTGCAAGAATGGTACCGTGGCAAAAACAAAAATGGCTCTGCCTCGACGGCCACCACTTCCCTAGCTTCATATTACATCGAGAACGCGAGCGGAATTGTTCGAGAGTGTGTCCGCTCAAGAGATCACCGAAGGGGGCTTCGGGGAGTGGAAAGGTGCGCGCCGTTGCCGGATGGCGCGTGTCATCGTCACCGTTCATCACGACGAAGACAGAGGGAAGCCATGCGAAAGAACCAGAACGAAATTCAGAATGTGCTCGGCCGGTATGAAGCAGGTCAAATGGACCGCCGCAGCTTCGTTCAATCACTCGGCTTGCTCGGCGTCTCCACATTCGTTGCGAACGCCGTCGTGCAGTCGCCGCTCGGAGCCACCAAGGCACTTGCCGCGATCGGCGGTCCGGAAGAACGCGCGTGGGCGCTTGCCAAGGAGGCGGCCGCCAAAGCGACCAAGAAAACCCTCACCGTTCTCATCCCGACCGGCTCAATCGGTAATATGACACCGTATACAAAGAGGTGGAAAGAAGAGCTCGGCATCGAGCTGAAGTTCATCGAAGAGCCGGACGAGGTAGTTCACACGAAGGGTATGCAAGAGGCTGTCGCGAAGACCGGCACCTACGACGTGATGATGCCTACAGCGATGTCATATCCGGACTGGATCGAGTCCGGTGTGATCCATGACCTCACTGACTGGGTCAAGGAATACGATCCCGAGTTGTTCAATCCGGAGTGGGGCGTTGTCTTTCCAGCCAGCCATCATGCCCAGCTTTACAATGGACGGGTTGCCGGCCTTCTGTGCGACGGCGACCAGATTACGGTTCTCTGCCGCGACGACTATCTGAAAAATCCAGACAAGATGAAAGCGTTTGCCGACAAGTACGGCTATGCGCTCGGTGTGCCGAAGACTTGGAAGGAGTACCACAATCTCGCGCAATTCATGCACGATCCCTCCAACAAGTTCTTCGGCAGCCTCGAATATCGCTCCCGGTACTACGTGAAGTGGATGTTCATGCAACGGCTAATTTCGAAGGGGCGATTGTACTTCGATCAGGAAGTCAACCCGACGTTCAACTCCGACGAGGGAATCGCAGCACTTGAAGACATGCTCGCACTGAACCCTTATCTGCACCCCGATGCGTTCAGCTTCACTTGGTCGTCGAATTACAACGCGTTCGGTCGCGGCGAAGGCTTTATGAATATCGTCTGGCCGTCGGGCTTCAAATATTCTAAGGCGCCGACAACGGGGCCGGCTACGACCGGCAAGATCGTCGCGACAGTCATGCCTGCGGACACGCTCAAGGATGGCAGTCTGCTCTACGCCGGTATGTTCTGCTGGGGCTATGGCTACGCCGTTTCGAAATACTCGGCGAACCCGGAGCTTGCTTACGCCTATGCGCAATGGATGACGTCGCCAACGATCTCGATGGACGCCATTCCCTACCTCGGCGGCTACTCGGATCCCTACCGCGCCAATCACATGCTGGCACCGACCCAGCGGATGATGGAGACCTATTCGCCCGAGTACCTGAGGACGCTCTATGACAACATGGTCAACACGGTACCCGACTTTTGTCTGCCGGGTGGCTTCGAATATCAAGATGCGCTCGACAAAGAAGTGCACGCCTGCATGACCGGCGATAAGAAGCCGAAGCAGGCGCTGGACGATGCGGCGCGTACGTTCGACCGGATCACGCGTAAGATCGGCAAGGACAAGGTTAGGAAGTCTTGGCTGGCCCTCGCCAAGAATCTGGCCGACCCGATCAAAAAAGCGAGTGGCGCTGATCGTTGGAGCTGATTCCCATCCAGCCCTGCCTAACAGGACAGCTGTCACTCGATTGCGCGGCCGTCCTCCTCAATTCTGGATTTTCTCGTCGATGAGTATGTGGCCTCACCAGGATACAATCGCAACACAGCACATGGATGTGATAGCATCTTCCACCACCGAACGGCCCGCCGACGCGCGATCGCTCTCCATATCTGCCAAGCGAACGGCCAGCCCGGTCAGGTTTCTCGCAGCGCCGGGACAGATCGTCTCGCTCATTGTGCTTGTCCTGCCGCTGCTCGTCGCCCTCTATATGAGCTTTACGAACTGGACACCGACGCGGGGATCGCTCCTCAACGCGTCCTTCGTTGGGTTCGATAACTATGCGGAGCTGCTGATCTACGATACGCGATTCCTCGAAGCTGTGGTGCGAACCTTTTTGATAGGCGCCGTCTGCTTATCGCTCGAATTCGTCCTCGGCCTCGGCCTAGCCGTGATCTTTCTCAGGGAGTTTCGCGGCAAGGCTGTGCTGTTCTCGGCGTTTCTGACGCCCATGATGATCCTTCCGGTCGTCGTCGGGTACACATTCTGGATGCTGTTCCAGTCGAACGGGCCGATTAATCAAATGATTACGCTCTTCGCCGGTCAATCCTTCGCCCCGGAATGGTTCCGAAGCGCGCCATTTGCGGTGGCAACCGTGATCGTCACGGAAGTCTGGCACTGGACGCCGCTATTCTTCCTGATCCTGCTTTCCGGCCTCAACGCTGTCCCGCAAAATCCGGTTCGAGCGGCCGTCATTCTCGGCGCGAGCCCGAGGGAGGTATTCTGGCGTGTGATCCTGCCGATGCTCAAGCCGGTAATTGTCGTGGCCTTTGTCATCCGGTCCATGGAGATCATCAAGCTGTTCGATGAGGTCTTCATGCTCACGCGAGGCGGCCCGGGTTCCTCGACTGAGACTATCAGTCTCTATATCTACAAACTCGCCTTCAACGATTTCCAGCTCGCCTATGGCGCAGCGGCAGCATTCCTGGTTCTGATCGGTACTCTGTTTTTGATCAATTCGATGCTTCTGCCGATCCGCGAGCAGCTTCTGAAGGAGCGCCGCTGATGCCGTCGCGCCGTCTCTCGCCATTACTTGGTTTGCTCCTGATTCTCGCCCTCGTGGTTACATTGTTTCCTGTGTTCTGGATCGTGATGACGGCACTGAAGCCGCCGACCGACTGGAACGCCGTACCGGCAGTGTGGATTCCGGCCAAGCCGACCCTCGTCAACTTCCGCACCCTGTTCGATCCGGAGGCGATACGCGAGTATGGCGTGGGAGGCGTCAGCCAGTCGGCCAGCGCCGCTGTGTTCGGCTCCCTGCTCGCATCGACCGTGTCGACGGCGCTCTCGATCCTCATCGGTCTGCTCGCCGCGATCGGGCTGTCACGCTACAGCTCGGGCAGCACCGCGACCCCCCTCATCATCCTCTCCGGCCGGATGTTTCCACCGGCGGCAATCGCCGTGCCCTTCGTGATCATCTTTTCAGCTGCCCATATTATCGATACCTATAGCGGCCTCATCGCTATCTATGTTGCGGCAACGGTGCCTTTCTCGACCTGGATGCTGAAGAGTTTCGTCGACGACCTGCCGCGGGAAATCGAGGAGGCGGCCATGGTCGACGGTCAATCGCGGCTGATGGCACACTTAACGGTGACGATGCCATTGATCCGGGGCGGACTGTTCGCCACCACACTCTTCATCTTTATCCTCAACTGGTCGGACTTCATGTTCGCACTAGTCCTGTCCTATGGGCGCATTGCGACGATCCCGGTCCAGCTCGCGAAATATGTCACGGCGACGGCGGGGACGCTCTATGGCGTGCAGGCGGCCCTCGCGGTGCTCGCCATGATTCCCCTCGTGCTCGCGGGCTTCGCGATCCAGTCGCATCTTGCGCGCGGGATGACGTTCGGAGCCATCAAGCGATGAGCACCCCGAAGCTCGAATTGGTCGGCCTCAAGAAGGAATTCGCCGATGGCTCAGTGGCGGCGGTCGACGGCATCGATCTTGCGGTTGAGGAAGGGCAGACCCTTGCTCTGCTTGGACCGTCCGGCTGCGGGAAGTCGACTACGCTCAACATGATTGTCGGGTTGGAGCAGCCAAGTTCGGGAGACATTCGCATCGACGGCAGGTCTGTCGTCGCGGTCCCGCCTGGACGACGCAACGTGGGGCTGGTCTTCCAAGATTACGCCGTCTTTACATCGATGTCGGTCAGGGAGAATCTCGCGTTCGGCCTCAGAGTACGCGGCCAGCGCAAAGCCGAGATCGATCGGGCCGTCGGGGAGGTCGCCGAATTGCTCGGCCTGTCCACCATGCTCAACGGCAATGCGCGCGATCTCGGTGGCTCCGAGCTGCAACGTGTCGCCATCGGCCGCACGCTTGTCACGCGGCCCGCCATCCTACTTCTGGACGAGCCACTCTCCAATCTCGAGGCTGGGACCCGTCTTGCAACGCGGCGTGAGCTCAGGCGACTTCAGAAGGAGGCCGGCTTGACGATCATCTACGTCACGCACGACCAAGTTGAGGCCTTATCTTTGGCGGACTGGATTGCGGTGATGAGCGCCGGAAAGATCCGACAGGTCGCGCCGGCTTCGCTGATCTGCCAGCAGCCGGACAACATCTTCGTGGCGAGCTTCATGGGCACGCCACCGATGAATCTGCTCCGCGGCGCACTCACGCGAGCCGACGGGGGATACGTCTTCCGAAAGGACGCATTCGTGGTCGGTCTCCTTCCGGGGACAGATATTGGCGAAGCCGCCGACCTGCCCGTAACGATTGGCATACGGCCGGAAGAAGTGCGCTTATGCGCATCGGGAGAAGCGGGCCTGCCAGCACGGGTCTTGCTCGCCGAGCCGCGTGGATCCGAGACGGTTGTGACTCTCGAGACCGGCGGCCAGGTGATCAAGGCCGTCATTGCATCGGATCATCGGCCGACGGAAGGCAGAGACGTCATGCTCGAAATAGACGCTGCCTCGCTGGTGCTGTTCAGCGGCGAGACCAATCGGCGCCTGCCGATGATTGCGGAGCTCCGCGCATGAACGCGCTGCCAAGAGCTGCCTTGGCCGACAGTGCCGGCCTGGAATTCCGGGGCGCCACTAAATCGTACGGCGGCAAGCGCGCGCTGAACGATATCAGCATATTTGTGCCGAGGGGATCATTTACCGTCATCCTTGGCGCGGCGGGCGCCGGAAAGACCACGATGTTGCGATCGATTGCTGGTCTCGAGAAACTGGACGCGGGCGAACTTCTGATCGGTGGAGAGCCTGCCAACCATCTGGAGCCGAAGGATCGCGACGTTGCGATGATCTTCGACAACCTTGCGCTCTACCCGAACAAGACAGGCTTCGAGAACATTGCCCATCCGTTGCGGGTCTCCGGCCGCGAGCGCACCGCTATCGAGACCGCGGTTCAGGGCATCGCCAGCAAGCTCAAGTGCGTCCATGTGCTGGGGCGCTTGCCGAGGACTATGAGCGGAGGCGAACGCCAACGAGTCGCCCTTGGACGCGCGCTGGTGCGCGAGCCGCGGCTGTTCCTGCTCGACGAGCCGCTATCGAGTCTCGATGCTATGCTCCGCATCGAATTGCGCACGGAATTGCGGCGCCTGCAAAGGGAATTCGGCTACACCTTCGTCATGGCGACGCCTGACTACACGGAAGCCATGGCGGTCGCCGACAGCATCGCTTTTCTGCGCGAAGGCGAGATCATCCAGATTGCCGAACCTCAAACGCTCTACGACGAGCCTGCCGATTGGGACGTCGCACGGTTCATCGGCGAGCCTGAAATCAACCTGCTGCCGGCCAGCTATTCACCGGACGAGGGGGGACGGGTCATGCTAGGCGACGGCATCGTCTGCCAGGCCCCGCCAGCGCTGCGCCAGGGCGGCTATCGGACATCCTTTCAGTTCATGGCAGGCATTCGGCCCGAGCATCTTCGGCTCGGGACGCCGGAGCTCAGCGCCTGGTGCGGCGAGGTGACGGACATCGAGCCTCTGGGGACCAAGGCTGCGATTACGACCGCGCTTCCACGCAGCGAAGTCCGCATCTTGGTCGCGGCCACTGTCGCGCGGGACCTGAAAGTGGGCCAGTTCACCAGCATCTCATTCGATCAGGACAAGCTCATCGCTTTCGACAGGACGACTAAGGCAAGGCTGCTCTGATGACGGCGTTCGTTCTGGACTGAAGACAATTGCGGAGCAAAGAGGAAGACGAGATGAATATTCTGGTGTTTCAACATCTGCCTGTGGAGCACCCCGGCACCTTGCGCGACTTTTGGCGCGAACGTGGATACTTTTCCTATACGGTCGAGCTCGAAGCCGGTGAACCCATTCCAAAGCTCGAAGAGTTTGACCTGCTCGTCGTCATGGGCGGACCTCAAGACGTCTGGCAAGAAGACATCCACCCGTGGCTGGTGCCGGAGAAGGCCGCCATACGCCACTGGGTTCGCAGTCTCGAACGGCCCTACCTCGGCATCTGCCTCGGACATCAGCTACTGGCGGAGGCGCTGGACGGTCGGGTCGGTCTCATGCAGCGGCCGGAGGTGGGCTTGGCCAAAGTAGAACTCACCGCCGAAGGACACAGTGACCCGCTGTTCGATGGGTTCGGCGGCACCATGCAGACCTTTCAATGGCATGGGGCCGAGGTCATCGACATGCCGGCGGGCGCCGTTGTGCTTGCCCACAACGATGCGTGCGCGGTCCAGGCCATACGCTGGGGGCGGCACGCTTACGGCCTGCAGTATCACGTCGAGATCACGCCACAGACTGTCGGAGAGTGGGAGGCCGAGCCGGCCTATAGGGCGAGCCTCGAACAGTCGCTGGGTCCGGTTGACGCGGCTCGGCTGAACGATGTCGTCAGCCCGCGCCTTGCCGAGTTCCGCTCTGCGGCCAAGCGCATCAACGACAATTTCTTCTCGATTCTTGCCGACCGCGCCGCGGTCCGACCTGTGTAGTTAACATCAAGAGCCAAGTAGGAAAGGGCCCGCGAATGCTGAAGGTTATCGACGAGGGGACCAAGGATCGCCACATCCCGAAGCTCGTGCTGGCGAGCGAGAAGGAGGCGAATGACTTCGTCAAGAAGGTCGAAAGCCAGGGCTTTGACTTCGTCCGGTTCGAGATACCCGATATGGCTGGCCTCAGCCGCGGCAAGACGATTCCGATTAGCCACGTTGCCGGCTATCTCAAGTCGGGGCTCAATCTCTACGGCGGCACGGTTGCCCTCGACAGCTATTCCATTCCTGTCCGCAACTCCGGTTACAACGAGGAGATGAACTATCAGGATTGCGTGATGGTCGCCGACCAGAACACCCTTATGCCGGTTCCCTGGCTGGAAAAAACCGGGCGCGTGATCTGCGATACTATGTGGTACAACGGGCGCGCGCAGCTTGCTGCGCCGCGCATGCTTCTGAAGAAAATGCTCTCGGTCGCCGAATCTCTCGGCTTCAACGTCATGATGGGCCACGAATACGAGTTCTATGTGGTCGATGCCGAGACTCGGAAGCCTATCTTTGGCGGTCAGCCGATTTTCGCGACAGCCAGAACTCACCAGCATCCTGCGATCGATGATCTTATCCGGATCCTTCAGGCGCAGGGCATCGACATCATCACCTACAATGTCGAGCATGGTCCTGGCCAGGTCGAGATTAACTACTCCGCCCAGATCGGCGTCGATGCTGCCGATCGGGCCTTCGTGTTCAAAAACACCGTCAAGGAGTACCTTGCCAAGCATGGCTTGCTCGCTACCTTCATGACGAAGCCCTATAAAGGTCTGTCGGGAAGCTGTGCCCATTATCACGTCTCGCTGCTGAAAAAGGAGGGCGGTGGCAACGCGTTCCTGGACCTTGAAGACGACGATGGTATGTCCCGCATCTTCAAGAGCTTCATTCAGGGCGTCCTCGACCATGCGCGCGGTGCCATGGCGATCTGGAGTCCGACGCCGAACTGTTATCGCCGCATTCGGCCGCACACCTATGCGCCCTCAAATATCTCCTGGGGTATTCAGGACCGGTCTGCTTCTGTGCGCGTTAAGGCGAGCAAGGATAAGTCGACGCACATGGAAGTGCGTGTTCCGGCCGCGATGTCAAATCCGTATCTTGTTGCGGCAACAACGATCGGTTCAGGCCTGCTGGGATTGATGCACGAGCGCGAACTGATGCCGTCGGGCTCTGGACCCAAGGAAGATGATCCCCGCTATGCGAAGCTTCCGACCGAGATTGAGGATGCTCTCGATGCCTTCGAGGCTGATACGGCATTGCGCGATCTACTCGGCGAGGAGTTCGTTAAGGTCTATCTGGCGATGAAGCGCCAGGAAACGGCGCGGCTTCGCGATGAGATACCGGCAGCAGAGGTCAATGAGTATTTTGAGCTCTATTGAGGCCGGCTCGTCAATGGTAGTGTCGCGCCGGCCGGGCGAGCAATTTTGCTGGCTCGGCGTCGAGGAATTGACCCACGGTTACCGAACCTGTGATTTCTCGCCGGTCGAGGTCGCCCGCGAACTGATCGCACGCGTTCGTGCCCTCGATCCGATGGTCAATGCGATCGTTAATCTGGACGAGCCTTACGTATTAGCCATGGCCGCTGCGTCTGAGGCTCGCTACCTATCTGGCGAGGCGCTATCGGCCATGGATGGCGTTCCGGTGACGATCAAGGATCTTTCGGCCGTCGCGGGCATGCCAAAGCGACGAGGCTCTTTGTTGTCTGGAAGCGAGCCGGTCGCGGAAGATACGCCTTGCGTTGCCCGCATGCGAGAGGCAGGAGCCGTGTTTCTGGCAAAGACCGCAACGCCCGAAGGAGGCTGCAAGGTCGTCACGCAAAGTGCCGTTCATGGGGTGACGGCTAATCCCTACGATCTCTCAAAAACGCCAGGAGGCTCATCCGGCGGCGCGGCAGCCGCGCTTGCGCTCGGCTTCGGGCCCGTCGCGCTTGGCAGCGATGGTGCCGGATCGATCCGAATTCCAGCAAGCTTTACCAATTTGTTCGGTCTGAAGCCTGGTTTTGGACGCGTTCCCGCTTTCCCAACTGACACCGACATGCCCCATTCGGTCGTCGGACCCATGTCGCGAACGGTGGCGGATGCCGCCATCATGCTCGATATCATCTGCCGGCCTGAGCCACGCGATCCCTACGCGTGGCCTGAACTGTTCGAATTGCCTGAGCTGAACGATCCGGATCTGAGCGGCCTCGCTATTGCCTATTCGCCCCGACTTGGTTGCCATGCTCCACTTATTGATAGCGAGATCGATGCGCTCGTGGCAGGGGTAGTGCCCTTGCTCGAGGATGCAGGTGGGGTGGTTGCCGCAGAATCACCGGTCTGGCCTATCGATCCCTTTGAGCCGTTCAGAGTGTTCTGGGAAATCGGTTGTTATTCGACTGTCGCAGCAACGCCCCACGACAAACGCGAAATTTTGGATCCTATCATCCAGAGCGCGGGCGCCTTGGGCGCCAGCCGTTCACTTGCGGACCATCTTACGGCCTCCGAACAACGTCTCAAGCTAGCCGCTGCTTCCAAGGCATTCTTCAACCGATATCACATTCTCGTCGGACCCGTCATGCCGGTGCCGCCTTATTCAATTCAGCGAAACGTTCCTGAAAGATTCAACGATCCCGATTGGAGCTGGTGCCCTTACACTTATCCATGGAACTTGACAGGTCAGCCAGCGGCCTCTGTACCGATCGGCTTCACCAAAGGGGGCTTGCCAGTCGGAGTTCAGCTCATTGGGCGTATGGGACGGGAAGCTGATCTTCTGCGGGCAGCGCGTGCGATCGAGCTCAGACGGCCACTGCACTTGCGGCGACCGCGGTGGCTCGATGATCGGGATCCGACGCGTTCGCGCCGGATCACTTGAGGTATTGGAAGTTCTTGACGAAGTCGGGGACATCAATCCCTTCACGCAGCTTTGGATCGGGCACTGGCGGGCGTTGAATGAGCCCCAGAGGCACCGATCCAGCCCAGAGGTTGGTTGCGAGATCCTCGGGCTCCTCGTCTGGAAGGCCGTCACTGACCTTTGCGGAAACTTCGTCAAGCTTCATTCGGATGACCTTGGTGGCCTTCCACTCCTGCTCGGTCGGCTTACGCGCATAGTCCCAAAGTCCGGGAGCTAGCCGATCGACGAAACACTGGAGTGCGCGACGTTTGACGTCTTCGTCGCACATCTCGGCCTGGCCAAACGCCATCACCGAACGAAAATTGATGTTGTGATTGAACGCAGCACGCGAGAATACGATCCCGTCCAGATGGGTAACGGTAAAGCAGACCGGGATGCCACGCTGCTGCGTCTTTAGCATCCGGCTCGCCGAAGAGCCGTGCCAATAGACGTAATCGTTGATCCGCCAATGATTGGTCGGCGTGACATAGGGCTGCTGGTCGATCACGTACCCCACTTGGCAGACAATGCCGGTATCGATAATGCCATTAATCGTATCCTGATCGTATTTGGCCAACCAGTGATAGCGTTTGAGACGGGTCCTTTCGCTCCGAGGGCCAGCAAGGTTCAACGTTTGGTCGTCTGCCATCGTGGCCGTACTCCGCGCTAAGAAAGAGGTGCTCAACCATACTGACGGCGATCGGCAGCTTGTGGAGCCATTTTGTGAAAGTTGGGGGGGCCAATCGAAAAAGGTTTGCACCCACTGCACTCAATGGCTCCGAAAGCTACGGTACTAGTGAAATTTCGATCTAACGCGCATCTGGCACATCTCTTGATAGCAGACGTGGTGAAAGACGGTGCGACCATTTCGGCCATCGCTTGAATCTCGCCGCCGATAGCATTGGCGGCACGGTGATCAAGTTCTCGCCTCTTGCGCTTCAAGGACAATCGCGTGAGGTGATCACGTCCGAAGACCTGAAAGCGCACCTAATCACAAACCGCTTACGACTCGCAGATGCCGTGGCGCGCCGATGTATGTCTGATTCGGCACTGGACGAAGCGCCCGCGGATTGCCGAGGAACGCAACGGTACGACGAACAGGTCAATGTTGGGCTCTCAGCGCGGGATCAGCCTTGCACGTCGATACCTGTCAACCGAACGCTCTTAGTCCAAAGCGCTTCGGCTAAGGCTGGATCCGCCGCATAGGGGCGGATGCCGAAGTGGCCCTCAGTTTCGATGGGGGCGATGTCGCTATCTTCGCAATAGACCCCACCGATGCCGTCCAGTTCAGGCGCGGTAGCGCACCAAACCATTGTTGCTGCGCCTTGAGCGAAGTTCTTCTTGTCCTGAGCCGGGTCGATCAGTGGGGTACCGTCAGGATTGAATAGTCCGTAAGCTTCCAGCTCCTCGCGGCTGACGTGCCTGGCCAGATTGCCGAGTATCGATCCGGGATGCACCGAATACGCCCGGATACCGTGGTCCCGCGTGCGCATATCTAGGGCCAGGGCAAATAGCGCGTTGGCGGCCTTCGACTGAGCGTAGGCGGCGACCTTGTCATAAGGCCGTTGATTAAAATCGAGATCAGTGAGATCGAATCCCGGCAATTGGTGAGCGCGCGAGGACAGAGCGACTACGCGCGCTTTGCCTGCAAGTTTCAGTGCGGGACACAACGCGGCGGTCAGCCGGAAATGGCCTAGGTGATTGGTGGCGAACTGACCCTCGTGTCCCTCGACATCGCGGAAGAGCGGTGGCGTCATGACGCCGGCGCTAAGAATCAGCAAATGTAGCTGCGCGCCGGTAGTCAGGAACTCTTCGGCAAAAGAGCGAACCGAGATCGGGTCAATCAGATCCAGCTCCGCCACGACCACACCAGTGATTCCAGCAAGCGACGCGCGGGCGGCGGAAGTGTTGCGGGCTGGCACGATGATGCGTGCGCCGAGGCCAGCCAACACCCGCGTGGTCTCAAGCCCTAGGCCCGACGCGCCGCCGGTGATTATGGCGGTCTTGCCCGAAAGGTCTGCTCCACGCGCCACCTCTTCGGCCGTTGAGAAGGGGGTGAAGGGGGTGTTGAGGGGATTCTGCATCGGGTTCATGCCCGTTCTCCTGCCGTTTGCGCGCCTGAGATAGCGCTCGCGTGCAAGACGATCTATGTTTGATTGTCCTGTATTTTGTTGAGATTGTCCGATGCCTCCGCCAGTTGATCCGCTTTCTCAGATTTTGGCCTTTGCCGGCATTCAGGCCGCGGTCTCCACCGGGCTCGAGGCAAGCGGCAGATGGGCTGTGCGCGTGGGTTCGCTGCCCACCTTGAAATGCAGTGTGATTCGGTGCGGCGAATGCTGGATGGAATGCAAAAGGCCGCGTTGGCACCTGCGCAGAG
>NZ_VKHP01000136.1 GCF_010811875.1 Bradyrhizobium uaiense | reverse complement strand
CCATTCCTGTGTTTTCGCCTTGTTCTCGGGGTGCGTGGTTTTCAAAACGCACCGCCCTTCCGTCGCCCGGGTTTACCCGGCCCCTCCCCACTCCCCGCGCCGCCTTCGGTGTTTGCCCCCCCCTTTCTGCCCCCTGGTTTGCTCTTTCCCGAGCCGTTCGGCGGCCCGGCCGAAACTGCGCGCATCCGCCAGCGCCGCGAGGACCACCAGCCCGTCAACCAGCCGACCGTCAACTTCGTCCATGCCGATGCCTCTCAGTCATCCAAGAGATGACCGCCCAGTCGTAGCACTCCGCCACCATATCGGCCACTGTCGGCGCAGATCACCGGTCTGGTCCGGTGAGGCCACCGCCACATCATCGCCTAAGGAGATTTTGCAATGAGCGACATCCAGGCCATCGCATCCGCGATCGATGGATATTTCAACCTGATGTACGACGTCGACGACAGCCGGTTCCGCGACGTCTTCTCCGATGCCTGCATCGTGCACGGCATCCGGGACGGCAAGCACACGGTGCGGTCGGCGGCGGAATTCCGCGACTTCATCCGCAGCCGTCCCTCGCCGGCGTCGATGAGATCGCCGCGCGACGAGGCCATCATCAGCATCGAGCAGACCGCGTCCGATCTCGCCATCGCCAAGGTGCGCGTCAGGGCCGGCCAGACCGGCTTCATCGACCATCTGGTGTTTCATCGGATCGACGGCAGGTGGCTCGTCACCACCAAGGCGTTTCACGTCGCGCAGGTCTTCCCGGCGGGATCGTAACGCCCTCACGGTCAATTTTCGGAATATCAGAAATATGACACTGATTTGCCCGACGTGTCAAGTTGGCTGGCCGCCGTCACCGGCTCCTTTGCATGGGGTTGTTTTCGATATTTTGGCGGCGCACCCCTGCGACGGCCCGGGAGTGAAGCGATGAAGTCTGCCAACTCCGTCATCCTGAGGAGCGCGTAGCGCGTCTCGAAGGATCGACGGCCACCAGCGGGGCCGTACATCCTTCGAGGCTCGCTCCGCTCGCACCTCAGGATGACGGATGAGAGAAGCGCAGGGTGGGTACGCCTTCAGCTAACCCACCCTACGCAATCCGTTACGCCGCGCGGACCTTCTGCAGGAACTCGTCGACCGCGTTGCGCAGCATGCCGGACTGGGTGTCGAGCTCGCGCGCATTCGACAGCACGTCGCTCGCCGCGGTGCCGGTGGCGGCGGCCGCGGTGGTGACGCCGCCGATATGGGCGGAAATCTCGCTCGAGCCGGCTGCGACCTGCTGAATGTTGCGGGCGATCTCACGCGTCGCATCGCCCTGCTGGTCGATCGCAGTCGAGATCGAGGCGGTGATCTCGCTCATCTGCGCAATGGTCGCGGTGATGCCGCCGATCGAGGTCACCGCCTCGCCGGTGGACGCCTGCATCGCGGCAACCTGCGCCGAGATTTCCTCGGTCGCCTTCGCGGTCTGGTTGGCCAGTGCCTTCACCTCGGAGGCGACCACCGCGAAACCGCGGCCGGATTCGCCGGCGCGCGCCGCCTCGATGGTGGCGTTGAGCGCCAGCAAATTGGTCTGGGCGGCGATCGAATGGATCAGCTTGACCACCTCGCCGATCTTCTCGGCGCCGGTGGAGAGCGCCTGCACGGTCGCGTTGGTGCGCTCGGCATCGGCCACCGCCTGGCTGGCGACCTCGCTGGAGCGCGCCACCTGGCGGGAGATTTCCGCAACCGAGCTGGAGAGCTCCTCGGCCGCGGCAGCAACCGTGCCGACATTGTTGGAGGCCGAGTCGGAGGCGGCGCCGACGGTCGCAGCCCGCGCGCTGGCGTCACTTGCAGTCGCGGTCATCGACTGCGCCGTCGTCTGCATGCCGGCGGCGGCGGAGGCCACCGTGCGGACGATGCCGTTCACGCTGCGCTCGAAATCGCTCGCGATATTCTCCATCGCGCTGCGGCGCTCGGTGGTGGCGCGCGCCTGCGTCTCAGCCTCGGCCTGCTCCAGGCCGCGGATACGGATCGCATTGTCCTTGAATATCTGCACGGTCGCCGCCATCCCGCCGACCTCATCGCCTCGGCCGACCCCGGGGATGTCGCCGTCGAGCTTGCCGTCTGCGATGTCGCGCATCCGGGCGCCGAGCAGGTTGAGCGGCCGGGAGATGCTGCGGCCGATCAGCCATGCGACCGAACCGGAAACGATGCCGATGCCGAGGATCGCAAGGCCGAGCAGCCAGGCGATCGGCCGCATCTTGGCGTCGATATCGTCGAGATAGGCGCCGGTGCCGAGATACATATCGAAGCCGGGCACCGCGACCGCGTAACCGAGCTTTCGGATCGGCGTCTCCTGGCCAGGCTTCACATATTCATAGAACAGCAGGATCGCGCCATTGGCCTTCACGCCGTTCATCAGCTCCCAAGACAGTTTGCGGCCATTGGTCACGACATCCATGCGGTTGGTCCCGACCTGTTTCGGATCGGGCGCCAGCACCGTGATGCCGTTGTAGTCGGTGCCGAACAGATAGCCCGAGCCGTTGTCGTAGGTCATCGCGTTGCCGAGCTTGCCCAACTCGGCGAGTGCCGCTTCCTTGGTCATCTTTCCGGCGTCGACCTCCTTCTTCAGACTCGCGGCCATGTTCTTCGCCATCTCGACCATGGCTTTGGCCTGATCGACGCGCGCATTCGTCATCTCACGCTGCATCAAATTGATTGCCAGGACGCCGGCCGTGCACAGGCCAAGGAGCGCCACCCCCACCAGAATGCCGAGCTTGGGGGTGATCTTCAGATTTGAAAGCTTCACGGGGGTCTCCAGAAGAGGCGGGGAACGCGACGCGATTGGCGGATTGATTCCGATCACCGTAATGTGAGACCCTTTACCTGATGGTTACGGTGGTTCCCCGTAGAAGCCCGGAGAATCGGGCCTCGGACCAACCGGCAATTGTAGAGAGAGCAGCGCCGCTCGCGTAGAAGTAGGAAAAGCGGCGATCCAGGCCGCGCTCCGAGAAGCAAGAAGATCAAGAAGCAAACCAGCAAGAAGCAAGAACAGAAGACCTCACATCGGGAGCAGACAATGTCGAAATTCAGGGTCGTCACGCCGAAGGGCGCGAGCTTCACGGTCGCCGGCGGCGGCTATGATTATGAGCGCGAGGCGCTCGATCCGATCGGTGCGGAGATCGTCGAAGCGCCGGCCAACGAAGCCGAATTCATCGCCGCGGCGCGGACCGCGGACGCGATCTACGCCAAGGGCATGCCGATCACCAAGGCGGTCATCGACGCGCTCGAGAATTGCAAGGTGATCACGCTCGGCAGCGTCGGCGTCGACTCGGTCGACGTGAAGGCCGCCACCGCCCGCGGCATCCCCGTCACCAACATCCCCGACACCTTCATCGAGGAAGTCGCCGACCATGCCATGATGCTGCTGCTCGCAGGCTTCCGCCGCCTGATCGAGCAGGACAAGATGGTGCGCACCGGCCGCTGGGCCGAAGGCCGTCCGGCGCTCTTGAAGATTCCGCGGCTGATGGGCCAGACGCTAGGCTTCATCTCGTTCGGCCGGGTCGCCCGCGCGGTAGCCAAGCGCGCCGCGCCGTTCGGCCTCCGGATGATGGCCTACGATCCGTTCATCCAGGAAACGCTGATGTACGATCACGGCGTGATCCCCTCGACATTGTCGGAGGTGCTGTCGCAGTCGGATTTCGTCTCGATGCACGCCCCGGCGCGGCCCGAGGTGCACCACATGCTGACCGAGAAGCATTTTCGCCAGATGAAGAAATCGGCCGTCTTCATCAACACAGGCCGCGGTGCCACCGTCGACGAGGAATCGCTGATCAAGGCGCTGCAGGAGGGCTGGATCGCCCACGCCGCACTCGACGTGCTGGAAAAGGAACCGCCGTCGCACAACAATCCGATGCTCGGGATGGACAATGTTACCTTGACTGCGCATGTCGCCTCGGCATCGGCACGTTTTGACGAAGCGCGCAAGCGCCGCGTGGGCTACGAATTGTCACTAGTGCTGCAAGGCATGTGGCCGGTAAGCTGCGTCAACCCGTCGGTGCTGCAAAACACCGCGCTACGCCGCTGGCAGCCCGTCAGCATGGATCGCGGTCCGAACAGCTAGGCGGGACGACGCTCTCCGCGCGAAGGCTTGTCTCGCCTTTCGCGCACCGAGACGACAAGACCCTTCACCGGCGGTCAACGCCGGGAAGGAGCAATAGAGACAGGGAGTGCAAACGACATGACGTATGAGGTCACGCGTCGCGGCGCGCTGGCGCTGGGAGCTTCCGCAGCGGCGCTGGCAATCACTCGCGCTTCGGCGCAGGAAGCGTCGAAAATAAAGGCTGCCGACGTGGCAGCACCGTCGCTCCCGATCGAAAAGGGCGCGACCTTGCGCATGCTGCGGCCGGTGCGCTTCGTCCAGGCCGACGAAGACGTGTTCCGCGCCAATGCCAAGAAGTTCACCGACAAGACCGGCGTCGAGATCAAGGTCGACTTCGTCGGCTGGGAGGACATCAACCAGCAGACCGCGGTGACCTCGAACTCCGGCGCCGGGCCGGACATCATCATCGGCTTCGGCGACGCGCCGCATATCTATATCGACAAGCTGATCGAGCTGACCGACGTCGCCGACTATCTCGGCAATCGCTACGGCGGCTGGTTTGCGCTGGCACAGCGCTACGGCATGCGTTCCAAATCCAAGAGCTGGATCGGCCTGCCGTTCGGCGCCTCGGGCGGCCCGCTGGTTTACCGCAAGTCGCTGGTCAATGCGGCCGGCTTCGACAAGGTGCCGGAAGACCATGCCGGCATCCTCGAACTCTGCAAGAAGCTCAAGACGGCCGGCAAGCCGGCGGGCTTTGCGCTCGGCAACGCCGTCGGCGACGGCAACGGCTTCGCCAACTGGCTGCTGTGGTCGCACAACGCCGCATTGCTGGATGAGGAAGGCAATATCATCATCAACAGCAAGGAGACGATCGCCGCGCTGAAATATCTGAAGGAACTCTATCCGACCTTCATCGCCGGCACGCCGTCCTGGAACGACGTCTCCAACAACCGCGCCTACTCGTCGCAGGAGATCGGCCTGACCGCCAACGGCGTCTCGCTGTACTTCTCGCTGAAGAACGATCCCGCGACCAAGGCGATCGCCGACGACACCGAGCACCAGCTCCTGCCCAAGGGACTGGCATCGACCTCGCCGATGTCGGGCCTGACCTTGAATGCGATGGTGTTCAAGCACAGCCCCTATCCCAATGCGGCGAAGGCGTTCCTGCAATTCATGCTGGAAAAGGAGCAGTACGAGCCCTGGCTCAATGCCAACTCCGGTTACTGGTCGCAGCCGCTCGCAGCCTACGCGGACGCGGCGGTGTGGTCGGGCGATCCCAAGGTCGCGATCTTCAAGAACACGATGAAGAGCCCCTATTACAACGGCTACAAGGGGCCGATCTCGACCGCGACCGGCGCCGTCAATGCCGACTACGTGCTGGTGCAGATGTGCGCCTCCGTCGCGACCGATGCGGCCACGCCTGAGGCCGCCGCCGCGGAAGCCGAGCAACGCGCCAAGCGATACTTTCGCCGGCAGAACCGATAACGGCGGTCATTGAACTGCGAAACTTAAATCAACCGTCATTGCGAGCGAAGCGAAGCATCCATAGCACCACGACGAGAAATGGATTGCTTCGTCGCTTCGCTCCTCGCAATGACGACAAGACGAGCATTCAATGTCCGTAACGACCTTCCCATCGCGCGGCGGTGCGGCGCTCCGGCAACCCGGCCGGCTCGCGCGCCTGTTCGACTACAAGCCGTTCCTGATCGTGATGTGCCTGGCGCCTGCGATCGGCCTGCTGCTGGTGTTCCTCACCTATCCGCTCGGCCTCGGCATCTGGCTCGCGTTCACCGACACCACGATCGGTCAGCGCGGCATCTATATCGGGCTGGAGAACTTCCAGTATCTGCTCAAGGACCCCCTGTGGTGGAACGCGGTGTTCTACTCGATCTTCTATACCGCGGTCGCGACCTTCGGAAAATTCGCTCTCGGCTTCTGGCTGGCGCTGCTGCTCAACAACCATTTTCCGTTCAAGAGCCTGATCCGCGCCATCGTGCTGCTGCCGTGGATCGTGCCGACCGTGCTCTCGGCGCTGGCGTTCTGGTGGATCTACGATCCGCAGTTCTCGATCATCTCCTATCTGCTGGTCGACGTGCTGCACCTGCGCGACAGCAATGTCGACTTCCTCGGCTCGCCCTGGCCGGCGCGTTTCTCGCTGATCGCGGCCAATATCTGGCGCGGCATTCCGTTCGTGGCGATCTCGCTCCTGGCGGGCTTGCAGACCATCTCGCCCTCACTCTATGAAGCCGCGATGCTCGACGGCGCCACCTCGTGGCAGCGCTTCCGCTACATCACCTTCCCGATGATGATGCCGATCCTGGCGATCGTGATGACGTTCTCGATCATCTTCACTTTCACCGACTTCCAGCTGGTCTACGCCATCACCCGCGGCGGCCCGGTCAACTCGACCCATTTGCTCGCGACACTGGCGTTCCAGCGCGGCATCGCCGGCGGCGAACTCGGCGAAGGCGCTGCGATCGCGGTCTCGATGATCCCGTTTCTCGTGTTCGCAACCTTGTTCAGTTACTTCGGCCTCGCACGCCGCAAATGGCAGCAGGGAGAAGCCAATGACTGACGTCGCAGCTTCCAACGTCGCCAGCGCCACGCCCGATACGATGGCGTGGGATTCCCGCACCCGGCGCGTGGTGATGATCTATCTGCCGCTCGCCTGCTTCATCCTGATCCTGCTGTTCCCGTTCTACTGGATGGCGATCACCTCGTTCAAGCCGAACGCGGAGCTGTTGAACTACAAGGAGCACAACCCGTTCTGGATCACCTCGCCGACGCTCGCGCATATCAAGCATCTGTTGTTCGAGACGTCGTATCCGCGTTGGCTGAAGACGACCATGCTGGTTGCGATCGGCTCGACCTTCCTGTCGTTGTTCGCCTCGACGCTCGCCGCCTACGCGATCGAGCGGCTGCGCTTCCGCGGCAGCCCCTATGTCGGGCTCGGCATCTACCTCGCCTATCTGGTGCCGCCGTCGATCCTGTTCATTCCGCTCGCCACCGTGATCGTGCAGTTCGGCCTGTTCGATTCACCGCTGGCGCTGATCCTGGTCTACCCGACCTTCCTGGTGCCGTTCTGCACCTGGCTGTTGATCGGCTATTTCAAGTCGATCCCCTATGAACTCGAGGAATGCGCGCTGGTCGACGGTGCGACGCGGCTGCAGATCCTGTGGCGGATCACGCTGCCGCTCGCGGTGCCCGGCCTGATCTCGGCCGGCATCTTCTCCTTCACGCTGTCGTGGAACGAGTTCATCTATGCGCTCGCCTTCATCCAGAGTGGCGCCAACAAGACGGTGCCGGTCGCGATCTTGACCGAGCTCGTCACCGGCGACGTCTACCAGTGGGGCGCGCTGATGGCTGGCTCGCTGCTCGGCTCGCTGCCGGTCGCCCTGTTCTACTCGCTGTTCGTCGACTACTACGTGTCGTCGTTGACCGGCGCGGTGAAGGAGTAAGCGGGCACCAACGCGCAGTAGCTCTATCCCCGTCATCCTGAGGTGCGAGCGGAGCGAGCCTCGAAGGATGCACGGCCACAGCCGGGCCGTCGATCCTTCGAGACGCGCGTTCCGCGCTCCTCAGGATGACGGGGAAAGGTTGCTCAGCGGATCAGCGCTGAACTTGCCTGCCCTACCGCGGCACGAACGCGACCGGCACACTGAACCCCATCGAGCCTTGCGTGACCTCCTCCGGAAACGCCGGAAATGGTTGTGCCTGCCGCACCATCGCCAGCGCCCGCGCGTCGAAGGCCGGATTTCCGGACGAGCCGCCGAGATGGCTCGACAGCACCTGCCCGCTGCGGCCGAGCGTAAACACCAGCCGGACCACGCCGCGCTGGCCGTTGCCGCCGGCCGGATAGGAGTGGAAGCGCAACAGATGCGAGCGAACGCGCAAATTGTATGCCGCGATCGCCGAAGCCGCCGCACCTGCGCTGATCGCGGACGCAACGGGTGCCTGCCGTTCGGCACGGCTCGGCGCGCTGGTGCGCGGCGCCGGCGTCGCGTCCGACGGCTTCTTTGCGTCCCGGCGGATGACCTTCGGCTTGATCGGCTCGGGCTTGTGCTCCGGAACGAGTTTCTCAGGCTCGGGCTTTGGCGGCGTGACCTGCTTCTGCTCCGGCGGCGCCGTCACCTCGGGCTTCTCCTGCAGCGGCGTCGGCGCGATCTCCTCTCGCACAGCCTGCGCGGCGGCGGGCTCCGGCGGCGCGGCATCCGCCTCCTGCATCGCCGGGCCCGGCGGCAGCTCGGTCTCCGAAATCTCCGGCGCGGATGTGATCGGCGTCAGGTCGACCAGCACCGCCGGCACGGCGACACCCTGCGGCGGTGCCGAGACCCATGTCATGCCGAGCGCGAGCAACGCCGCATGCGCCGCCAGGATCGCGGCCGCCGAGAGGCCCCAGCGCCTCAGCCGGATGTCGCCGCCCACATCGTGAAGCGCATAGGCATTCATGGAATCAGCTTCGCCCGTCGAGGCCGACCAGTGCGATCTTGAGATAGCCGGCGTTGCGCAGCAGGTTCATCACCTCCATCAGGTCGCCATAGCTGACCGCCTTGTCGGCGCGCAGGAAGATTCGTTCGTCCTTCTTGCCCTGCGTGGCGCTATCGAGCGCCGACGTCAGCCCATCGCGCGCGATCACGTCCTCACCGATCGCGACCGAGAGGTCGGGCTTCACGGTGACGAACACCGGCCTGTCCGGCCGCGGTTGCGGCTCGGCGGTCGAGGCCGGCAGATCGACGCCGAGATCGACGGTCGCGAGCGGCGCCGCCACCATGAAGATGATCAGCAGCACCAGCATCACGTCGATGAACGGCGTAACATTGATCTCATGCGTTTCGGCCAGATCGTCGTCGCCGCGACGCCGGCTACCGAACGCACCGCCTGAGCCGAGCTTCGCGCCCATCGCCTACTCCGCGGCGCGCGCCAGCCGGAACAAGCTGCGATCGCCCTCGCGGCTGACCAGCAGCATCACCATGACCGAGGCATCACCGAGCAGCGCCCGGTAGGCCGCGATCGAGCGGGTCAGATGATTGTAGATCACGACCGCCGGAATCGCCGCAACGAGGCCGAGGGCGGTCGCGAGCAGCGCCTCGGCAATGCCCGGCGCCACCACCGCGAGATTGGTTGTGTGGGCCCCGGAAATCCCGATGAAAGCATTCATGATGCCCCACACCGTGCCGAACAGGCCGACGAACGGCGCGGTGGCGCCGATCGTCGCCAGCACGCCGGTGCCGCGCGCGATCTGCCGCGACATCGCCGCCTCGACGCGCTCGAGCCGCAGCGCGATGCGCTCCTTGAAGCCGTCATCGAAGATTCCACCTGAGAGTTCGGCCTCACGCGATGCCGAGTGCACGATCTGCGCCACGGCGTCGTTGCTGTCGCGGCTCGCCCGCTCGACCTCGGCAAGCAGCGTGTCGCGCTCGAACAGGCCGATCCGCTGCTTGGCAAGCGCGGTCTTGCGGCGGAGCTCGACAGTCTTGGCGAGCCAGACCGTCCAGGTGACGAGCGAAGCAAACGCAAGCCCGATCATCACCGCCTTCACGACGACGTCGGCGCTCGCGAACATGCCCCAGGGCGAGAGGTTACGCGGCAGCAGCGCGGCGTCGGTTGCGGCAAGGCTCGCCCCGGGCAGCATGTCGAGCGCGGCAGATGCCGCTATCCAGATGCTTCGTACAAGCCAGCGATACGACATGATCGCCTCCCGTCCTTTGTTACTCTCAGCTCGCTTTCGGCGCGAGACGGTCCGCCAGCGCGTGGAAGTGCGCCAGCTGATCGCCGCGCAGCGCGCGCGTCTCGTCACGGCCGACGAACACCTTGAACATGATGCCGCCGTCGACATTGATGAAGGCGATGAAAGCCGACACCTTGCCCATGAACGGCCGCTCCACGAACGCGATCGCCGCGCAGCGCTCGTGCCTGAGATGGCCGTGCAGCCCCTTCGGCTGCATCAGGTTGAAATAGCCGCGGCCGACCTCGCCTTTCGGAATGGCGCCGGTGAATTCGAAGATCGCATCATCGGTGTGCACGATCAGCGTCACCTCGCCCCATTCCGCGACGTCCTGCATCGCGGCGGCGAATTCCCCGGCACCGATCCGCACCATGTTCTCAGGCAGCGCCTCGAGCACGGCGCGCGGCGTGACCTTGCGCTCGCGCGCGACGTCCTCGATGACCGCGCCGGGATTGTCCGCCATATGGGCTTTCAACCCGGCAAGCTCCGCGTCCTGCACGGCGGCCTCCGTCACGCCGGGCTCTTCGCGCGCTCGGTGATCAGCACCTCGAAACCCTCGAATTTGGGATGGCCGAGATAGAGGCTGCCGCCGGTCTCGTTGCCGGCGCGGGAATGGGCGCGGCGGAACGCATCCGACTTGGTCCAGTCCTCGAACGCCGTCTTGCTGGCCCAGACGGTATGGGTCGCATAGAGCGTATGGTCCTCGGCCTCGGGGCCCTTCACCAGATGAAACTCGATGAAGCCGGGCAGATCGCCGAGATAGGATTCGCGCGTCTTCCAGACCGTCTCGAACGCCTGCTCCTTGCCCTTGATCACCTGAAACCGGTTCATTGCGATGAACATGAAAGCCTTCTCCTGTTGGCGGCGGATGCCTTGGACAATGCCTTGGACGTTGCCTTGGCTCCTGCCGGTTGATCTCGTTAATATCATGAATGCGCCAAAGCCGCGCTGGGGGCACCAGCGCGGCCGGAGCAACCTGGATGGAATGATCGGCTTGTCGCGTTACGCTCCACCAAGGTGAATCTTCAGACCGGCCTTGTAGACGGTGCCCGGACCGGGGCTCGAGAACAGCACGTCGTTCTGCGTCGTGCCGTCGGACGAGGAGCCCGGGATCGCATAGGGCCGATAGTACTGGTTCAAGAGGTTATCGACCGACGCCGTGAAGGTGATGTCCTTGGTGGCGTTCCAGGTCACATAGAGATTAACCAGCTCGTAGCCGGTCGAGGGCAGATAGCCCGCCGGCAGATTGTTGTTGGCACCGAACGAGGACCATTGCGCGGCGATGATCAGCGAACGGTCGAGCAGGCGCACGCCGCCCGTCGTCGTCACCTTGCGCGGCGTGATGGTGGCGAGCCCGACATTGGTCTCGGTGTTCCGGCCGCGCATCAGATGGCCGGCGACGCCCACGAACCAGTCGCCCGCGTCATACATCGTCTCGAGCTCAAAGCCCTCGATGCGAGCGTGGGCGAGGTTCTGGTACTGGTAGAACTGGCTGAACCGTCCGAACGGTGTTGCGGTCGGCGCCGACGCGACGAGGTCGATATAGCCGTCGACGTCGTTGCGGAACACGTTGATCTTGCTGCGGAACGAGTCGTTCGGGGTGAAGATGCCGTCATACTTCAGGTTGATGCCGGCCTCCTTGTTCTTGCCGACCTCGGGCCGCAGCGCCGCGTTGGGCAGGAAGCAGAACAGGCCGCTGGTGCCGTCGGGACAGTTGAACAGCGCCGGCCCGCCGCCGGTGGCGTGGCCGCCCGCGATCAGGGTTTCGGTGATCGACGGCGCGCGATAGCCTTCGGCATAGCTCACATAAGGCGTGAAGCCGGCGACCGGCGTGACGCCGAGCGTGATCTTCGGCGACAGCCGGTCGCCGCTGGTCGTGGTGTTGATCGAGTTGAGCTCGTAGTGATCGTAACGGACGGCGCTGACGAGCTCGAGCCAGGTCGAATAATTCTGCTTCAACTGCACGAAGCCGCCGGACACCGTGCGCTGGCCGCCCGGCGTCGTGATGTTGGAGTTACCCCGGGAATCGAAGGTCTCGGCATCATCGCGGAAGGCATCGAAGCCGTAGGTCACGGCATTGCGCCAGTCACCGAAATTGAAGCGCGAGGTGTTGTTGACGTCGAGGCCGACGGTGTCGAGCGAATAGCCGCGCTTGTCACCGACGCAGCCGGAGATGTTGTTGCCGGGATTGGCGAGCGTGCAGACACCGCCGCCTGTGGTGATGCGGTTGTTGTAGGTCTTGACCTGATCGTTGTCGGTGCGGTTGCCATAGACGGAGATGTTCCAGTCGAACAGCATGTCGTCGGGCTTGGAGTATCGCCAGCTCAGCGTCCCCGTGTAGTTCCTTGCATCGGAAGCGTAGACCGAGGAGCCCGCGATCGCCGCCAGCGGCGCCGCCGTCGTGGTCGGGCCGCGGTTCGGCTGGCCGATATTGTACTGGTAGTCCTGGAAGATGCCGCCGATCTTGAACTCGTGGCCTTCGGCCGGGCGGATCGTCACCTTCATCAGGCCGGCCGCGATATCATTGCCGGTATTGCCGATCTCGGTGCCCGCGCCGTCCTTGTAGTTGCTCTGGGTGCGGTAGACCGCCCCGCCGAACACGTCGACATTCGGATCGGCCCGGACGCCACCGAATACCGAGCCCATGCCGCGATCCTTGTTGGAGCCGTAGGAGCCCGACATGTCGACACCCCAACGCTCGCCGGGACGCACCACATCGTCGATATCCTTGGTGCGGAACGAGACCACGCCGCCGATCGCGCCGGAGCCGTAGATGTTCGCGGTCGGGCCGCGCACCACGTCGACGCCGCCGATCGTTCGGGATCGAGGAAGAACGAGCCGTTGGCGTTGTGGCCGGTGCGCTGGTAGTTCTGCCGCGCGCCGTCGACGACAACTGCGACGCGGCCGAAGTCCTGCAAGCCGCGGATGTTGATGACGGTCGCCGGATCGTCGCCGCGCTCCTGGAACGAGACGCCGGGAACACTGTAGAAAATGTCGGAAATCCTGTTCGGCTGCAGGCCCTGAATCTTCTCCAGCGTGACGGAGCTGACCGGCGCCAGCGCATCGATCGCGCGCTCGTCGGTCTTGGACGCCACCGCCGTGATGGTGTCGAGCGACTGCACCGGCACCGCTCCGATCTGCGCGCGCGCATTCATCGCGGGCGATACCGTGGCCTGCTGTTCGGCAGCGGGCTTCGGCTTCCGCTTGGCCTGCTTCGGCCGCTCGGTCGCGGGACGCACCGCCGACGCATCGGCTGTCTGCGCGAAACTGCTCTCCGGCAGCGCTGCCGAAAATGAAAACACCGACGCGCCCAAAATCAGGACGCGCGAAACCCTAGCCCCGTCAGCCATACTAGCCCCAGCCTAATCATCGCTCTTCCGGTTTGGCTGGCGTGCGCTCTGGTGAGCGGCTTGCTGGCTACGTTGCGATGCAAGCCACCCGCTTGCATGCTGTGATGATTGGTTACGGGCCCGCAACAAAACGGTCAAGAATGCGGCGGCGCTGTTTACATCGATTGTAAATTGCAGCCGTTGGATTGCGCCTTCGCCCGACTATACAAGCAAGCACCATTTGAAAATATCGAAAGCGCAGCACCACAAGAATGTCGGCAACTTCCGGAGACAGGTTCGGCGCAGCGGGAAAGCAGGCCGATTCCGCGTCTGACGCGGCCAAAACCCTCATCATGCGCGGAAATCGTCTCGACAGCCGCGACCTGTTCTCGACCGAACGCGAGCTCATCATCGTGCATGGCGAAGAGCACTACCGGCTGCGGCTGACTTCGCAGAACAAGCTGATCCTCACCAAGTGACTGCCTCGATGACAATTTGTCGCACGCTCGCTCTGCTCGCATTCTCCTGTCTACTGCCGATCGGCGCCGCAACCGCCGAGGGCATCACCGTGCACGACGCGCGCGACCGCGACGTCGTGATCGACGATCCCACACGGATCGTTTCGATCGGCGGCGCGATCACCGAGATCCTCTATGCGCTCGGCTTCGAGGACCGCATCGCCGGCGTCGACGCCACCAGCCTGTACCCGTCGGCGGCGCTGCGCGAAAAGCCCGACGTCGGCTACATGCGGCAGCTGTCACCGGAGGGCGTGCTCGGCCTGCACCCGTCGCTGGTGCTCGCGGTGCAGGGCTCCGGGCCGAAGGAGACGATGGACGTGCTGGAGGCCGCCAAGGTGCCGCTGGTGCTGGTGCCCGAGACCTTCTCGGAGGCCGGATTGATCGAGAAGATCAGGCTGGTGGGTCACGCCATGGGCGCCGATCCGCGCGCCGCCTGCCTCGCCACGGCGGTAGAAAGCGATCTCGGCCAACTCCGCGCGCTACGTGCCAAGGTGGCAAAGCCGGTACGCGTGATGTTCATGATGTCGCTCCTGAACGGGCGCGCGCTCGCCGCGGGCCACAAGACCGCCGCGGACGAGATCATCCAGCTCGCCGGCGGCGTCAACGCCATCGACGGTTACGACGGCTACAAGCCGGTCAACGACGAGGCCATCGTGGCGGCGAAGCCGGATGTCGTGCTGTCGATCGATCGCGGCAAGGATTCGCTGACCTCGGAAGCCGTGTTCACCCATCCGGCCTTTGCGCTGACGCCGGTCGCGGCCAACAAGGCCTTCATCTCGATGGAGGGGCTTTATCTGCTCGGCTTCGGACCGCGCACCGCGGCCGCGGCGCGCGACCTCTCGATCAAACTCTATCCGGCGCTGGCGCCAGAGGCCGACAACTTCAAGCCATCCGCGTTGACCGCGAACTGCCGGCAATGAGCGTGATGGCCGAGCGCCGCGCGGGTGCGAAACAGCGACGCGCCGGCATGTCGCTGCGACCGGCGGCGACACTCACCCTGCTCTGTCTGCTGGCGGCGCTCGCTGGGACCGCGCTGGTCGCCTTGACGGTCGGAGCCGCCGGCATTCCGTTGGCACGGCTGCCGGCTGCGCTCGGTCTATGGGCCGATGGCGCAGCCAACCCATTGCTCGCGCGCGACCAGCTCGTGGTGTGGTCGATCCGCATTCCCCGGATCGCGGCGGCCGCAATGGTCGGCGGCCTGCTTGCCGTTTCCGGCGCGATCATGCAGGGCCTGTTCCGCAATCCGCTCGCCGACCCCGCGCTGGTCGGCGTCTCCTCCGGCGGCGCGTTTGCCGCGGCGGCCGCGATCGTCTTCACCGACAGCCATCTCGGCGAGAGCCTGCGCTTCCTGCAACATCAGTTGCTGCCGATCGCGGCCTTCGCCGGTTCGCTGGTTACGACCATCGTGCTTTATGGCATTGCGAGCCGCGGTGGCCGCACGGCGATTGCGATCTTCCTGCTGGCCGGGCTGGCGATTGCCGCGATCGCCAATGCCGGCATCGGCCTTCTGGTGTTCGTCGCCGACGACCGCCAGCTTCGCGACATCACCTTCTGGATGCTGGGCTCGCTGAGCGGCGCGACCTGGGCCAAGCTGTCAGCGCTGGCGCCGGTGCTGGCCGCGGCCCTGATCGCCTGCCTTTCGATCGCGCGCGGGCTCGACGTGCTGGTGCTCGGCGAAGCCGAGGCGTTCCACAGCGGCGTCGATGTCGAACGGCTGAAGCGGATCTCGATCGTGCTGGTGTCGGCGATGACCGGGGTTGCGGTCTCGGTCTGCGGCGTGGTTGGTTTCGTCGGCATCGTGGTGCCGCATCTGTTGCGTCTCGTCATCGGACCTGCGCATCGCCTGCTGCTGCCGGCCTCGGCATTGCTCGGCGCGATCCTGCTGGTCGGCGCCGACACGGTGGCGCGCACCATCGTAGCACCGGCGGAAATGCCGATCGGCATCCTGACTGCGGCCATCGGCGCGCCGTTCTTCCTCGCCATGTTGCTGCGACAACGGGGGCTGGTGTCGCTATGACCACCCTGCTCGAGGCGCAGTCGGTATCGATGACAGTAGGCGGTGCGAAGCTGGTCGATGCCGTCTCACTGCAGGTTGACGCGGGCGAAATGGTCGCGATCGTCGGCCCCAACGGTGCCGGCAAATCGACGTTATTGCGGATGCTGTCCGGCGACCTCCGTCCGTCGCGCGGGGCGATCCGGCTCAGGCAACGCGACCTCCATGCCTGGGGTCCGCGCGAATTGGCGCAGCATCGCGCGATGCTGTCGCAGCACATCAACGTCACCTTCCCGTTCACCGTCGAGGAAATCGTCAGCATGGGCGCCGGCGAGAGCCCGCGCGCCGTGACGCGTGCGCTGGTCGCGGCGGCGCTGGACGAGGTTGGGCTTTCGCATTTCCGTTCCAGGCAATTGCCGACGCTGTCTGGCGGCGAGCAGCAGCGCGCGCATTTCGCCCGCGTGCTCGTGCAGCTCGCCTGCGGCGAGGCGCTGCATGGGCCGGGGCTTTTGCTGCTGGACGAGCCGACCTCGAGCCTCGACCTGCGGCACCAGATCGACCTGGTCGAAACCGCCCGGCGGCGTGCCCAGCGCGGCACCGCCGTGATCGCGATCCTGCATGACCTCAACCTCGCGATGCGGTTCGCCGATCGCATCCTGCTGCTGCATCGCGGACGGCTTGCCGTCGACGGCGACCGCGCCGCCGCGATGCAGGCCGACACGCTTCGCAAGATCTTCGAAATCGACGTTACGATCCAATACACCGGAGCCGGTGTGCCGTTCCTGCTGCCGCAGACAATGCGGCCGGCGAGCCAGGCGACGTAACGCCGCAAGCCTTATCCCGTCGCAATACGCGTCATTCACAAAACTGTCAGCCGGCTGTAACCGGCGCCTCGGAGAACACCGCATCGTTTATCCTTTGGGAGATCAACCATGCGCCTGTCCCTGCTCTGCTCCGTTGCCTCGCTGCTGCTCGCCACACCGGCGTTCGCGCAGAGCGAGGGCGAATTTCCGGCGACGCTGGCCGGACACGCCGTGATGCCGGCGGAGAGCTTCATCGACGCGCCGGCTGACGCCCCGAACGATCTGAAGACCTCGGGCAAGTACACCACCGGCAAGCGCGTCGACGCCATCGGCACCGTGATGGGCAAGTCCTATGAACGGCCGACCGGCGTGTCGCTGCCGTTCAAGGGCCAGCCGCTGCAGGGCCATTCCGGCATCAAGGCGATGCCCGACGGCTCGTTCTGGGTGATCACCGACAACGGCATGGGCTCGCGCTACAACTCGGCGGATTCGATGCTGTACCTGAATCGTTACAAGATGGATTGGGCCGGCGGCAAGATCGAGCGCCAGGAGACCGTGTTCCTGCATGATCCCGACAAGAAGGTGCCGTTCCGCATCGTGCATGAGGACACCGCCAAGCGCTATTTGACTGGCGCCGACTTCGACACCGAGGGCTTCCAGATCATCAACGACGTTTTCTGGATCGGCGACGAGTTCGGGCCCTACATCCTCAAGGCCGACAAGACCGGCAAGATCCTCGCCGTGTTCGAGACGGTCGCGGACGGCAAGCCGGTGCGCTCGCCGGATCACTGGGCCGTGCAGTCGCCCGGCGCGCCCGGCGCCTCCTATACCAACGTCAATCTGCGCCGCTCCAAGGGCTATGAAGGCTTCGCCTCCTCCAAGGACGGCAAGTTCCTCTACGGCCTGCTCGAAGGGCCGCTGTGGGATGCCGACAAGAAGGACTGGGAGAAGGTCGACGGCAAGGAAGCCTCGCGCATCCTCGAATTCGACGTCGCGGCGGAGAAGTTCACCGGGCGCTACTGGCAGTATGTGTTCGAGCAGAACGGCAACGCGATCGGCGACTTCAACATGATCGACCCGACCCAAGGCCTCGTGATCGAGCGCGACAATGGCGAAGGCACCGCCGACAGGGCCTGCCCGCAAGGCCAGCGCGGCGAAAACTGCTTCCCTGATCTTGCCAAGTTCAAGCGCGTCTACAAGATCGAGCTGTCCGACGCCAATGTCGGCAAGCCCGTGCGCAAGATCGCCTATATCGACCTGATGAAGATCCGTGATCCGAACAAGAAGGCCCGCAAGCCGCTCAACGACGGCGTCTACACCTTCCCGTTCTTCACCATCGAGAATGTCGACCGCGTCGACGAGACCCACATCATCGTCGGCAACGACAACAACCTGCCGTTCTCCTCGAGCCGCGATCCGAACAAGGCCGATGACGACGAGTTCGTGCTGCTCGAAGTGGGTGACTTCCTGAAGGCGAAGTAGGCGCGCGCCCACCCCGAACAACAATGTCGTCGCCCGGCTCGCCGCCTCCGCTAAAGCTTCGGCGCGCCATGCACTCATGGCCTCGTCGAAGCCTTGGCGTAGACGGGACCGGGCGACCCAGTATTCCAGAGGCGTCAGAGTTCAACGGATAAGCCGCGGCGTACTGGATGCCCCGCTCAAGGCGGGGCATGACAGCGAATTTGCGGATGGCCAATCTCGTCATCTCCGCCAAGGCTTCGCCTTAGCGCGGGGGTGACGGTGATAGACCTACCACGCCAAGCCCATGCCCAACGGTTGTCCTACAATTGCACTTCTAGCAACGCGCTGGATGATGATAGCGTCGACCGATACTTGAATCGCTTTGGGGCCGATCATGCGAGAAAAATCCAGCCTGACCTACATCGAGGCGCTCATCGCCGCGGGCTTCGTTGTGTACCTGACTTGGGACCAAAGCTGGGGCCTGCCACCGGCATGCATCGCCTTGATGCTCGGCGTGCTCGTCTACTTCGCCTATCTATGCCTGATGCGCCGGTTGGTGCGACTTCACCAAAATACCTATGAGTGGGTGGCAACGATCCTGGCCGTTGCATGGGCCGTGTTGGCTTACTTCGCAACCGCCGCGCTGCAGGCGGGGTTCGCCCACCAAATTCCCGCCTCCCTGCTCGCGCATCTCTGGCCCTGGATCGCGGCGGTCGCCGCCTTCATCGGAGCGCTCGCCAGCAAGGTGCGGTTCATGGACGATGTTCGCGAATATGTCCTCGGCCGTCGCGCGCGCTGGGACAATCAGCAATGGCTGGAGGAGGACGCGGGCTTCTAGCGCGTTTTCAAGCGAAGTGGACACCGGTTCGCGTGAAGCAAACGCGTCAAAACAACAAGCGTCCGCCGCCAAGCGTCATTCCTTCTTTGTCCGGTAATCTCCGAACGTCGTGTCGCGCTGGTCGAGCTGGGCTTTCACGCTGCCGCCGTCGCGGCGGAAGCCCGCCATGTAGGCCTTGCTGGCCTCGGTCGTGAAGGCCAGCGCCTGGATCTCGGTGCCGGCGCGCATCGCAGCGCGGGCGCCCATGATTTCCATCGCGCGATGCACCGAGCGCTTGTTGAGCTGCTGCAACTCGACCGGCACTTTCGCCGCGCGCTCGGCGAAATCGAGCGTCTTGCTCTCCAGTTCCGAGAGCGGGAACGAGCGGGTCGCATAACCCCATTCGGCGGCCTCACGTCCGGACATCGCATCACCCGTGAGCATCAATTCCATGGCGCGGCGCATGCCGACCAGCCACGGGTGATACTGCATGTCGGGCGGGCTCATCAGCCGCACCGGCGGATAGCCGATCTGGGCGTCGTCAGCGACATAGACCACGTCGCAGGCGGTCGCGAGCTCGGTGCCGCCGGCGAGGCAATAGCCGTGCACCTGCGCAATCACGGGCTTGGCGAGATCCCAGATCGAGAACCAGCCCTCGACGACATGGCGCGACCATTGGCCGGGGCCGGATGCCGAATGATAGGGCTGGTCCACGCGATTGTCGGCGGAGAGATCATAGCCCGCCGAAAAACACGGCCCCGCGCCGCGCAGGATCGAGATCGAAATCTCGGGGTCGCGGTCGGCCTGCTCCAGCACCTCGAAAATCTCGCCGCGCAGCCGGTTGTTCAGCGCGTTGCGCTTTTCGGGGCGGTTCAGCGTGATGCGGCGGACGCGCGGACGCGGATCATCGACGATGATGTGCTGGTAGCTCATGGATCCTCCCGATCTCAGGCTTTGCTGCCTTTGGCAAAGTGATGCCCGAGATCGGGAGGGATGTCATCGCTAGTTAACGCAGATCACCCCGCCGGCACCATCACGACGCCCTTGTCTTTGGGCCAGCGCATCCGCCAGGCGAAATTGATGTCACGGACTTCGCCGGCCTTGGCCTCGAACGCCCATTCCAGCACGCCGCGCTTGTCGCGCAGGTTGGTGGTGGTCGCAGGCGTCGACGACGGCAGCATCTCGACCACGATATCGTCGTTCTCGCTGACCGGGAGCTGATCCTGGATCGCGACCTTGATCGGGAAGTCGTGGCCGTTGCGCACCGTAGTCTTGAACGCGCGCTCGTCGGTTTTCGACGTCGTCACGATCAGGCCGGCGGAGCCTTCGTTGCGCTTCACCACCGTGCGCTCGATCTTGACCTTGTCGTCGGCGCCGAAGCCGAGCCGCACGGTCTCGTCCTTGGCGGCGGTCGCCATCCGGCTGCGGCCGACAAAGATGCCGTCGCGGTAGATCGAGACCTGCCCCGGCAAAAGCGGCGCGTCGTCGGCCTGCACGAAGCTCGCTTCCAGGAACGCGGTCGGATCGATCACCGGAACGGCGCGCACCGCGAGATCGGGGGTGATGGTTGCGGTCGAGATGCGCAGGCTCTTGGCGCCCTCATTGGCCGAGACGTTGACGCGACCGGGAATTTTGAAGGTGGCCTGGAAGGCGCTGACCTCGGCAGCAGCTTCCTGCTCCTCGGCCTTCTTGAACAAATGCTGCTCCATTGAAGGCGCAGCCGGTGCGGGCATAAGCGCCGAGGGCTGTTGCACGCTGTCAAACGCTCGGCCGGCCGCCAGCGGCCGCGGCGGCTGCGGATATCGCACGATCAACGAATTGAGATCGGGCGCATTGCCGCCGCGGGCGACGCGCACGGTGGAGACGACGAGCGCCACGTTGGACCAGTCCTCCCCGGTCGACTGGGTGATCTCGGCGCGGCGCACCAGTTCGATCGCGGGCTTGCGGTCCTTGGCGCCGGTATCGAGACGAGCGTCGTAGATCGGCATCCAGCGGGCGCTGCGCACCGCGTAGGTGACCCGCAGCGTGGCCTTCGTCGCTGCAGCTGACGCCAGCTCGATCCGCACCTCGAGCTTGCTCGGCGGCTTGGCGGCGCGATCGGCCTCAAGCCGCGCGATCTCGCGATCGATGTCGCGCTGCTTGCGCGTGGCGTCGCGGATCGCGTTGTCGGCGGTCGCGACTTCGTCCCCCACCGCCGAGAACGCGGCTCGCCATTCGCTCACCGGGCGCGCCTCGCCCTTCTCGCCGATGCCGACCGGCGAGGCCTCGGCAAAATGCTCGGCGAATTTACGCCGCGCCTCGGCCGCAGTGATGATCCCCTGCAGATCCTCGCGCTGGTCGCGCAGCGCCTCGATCCGCTTCTCGATCTCAGGCAGGTTCGCCGGCGTCACCGGGTGCGGCGGCCGCGCGTCGATGGCGCCGATCGTCAGCCGGCCGCCCGCCTCGCCTTCGACCCGCAGCGAGGACGGATCGAGCCCCATCGGGAAATCCTTCGCGATGAGGGTGTTGTCGCCGGCGGGCAGATCGAGCGTGATGACGCGGGTGACGCTCGCGCCGTCAGGATAGACGGTGACGGCATCGACCTGCGAGGCCGCGTCGAGATTGGCCGCGTGCAGCGGCCCGGCAACCAGCGCACCCACCATCACCAGGCTGGTGGTCACAAGACAATTGGCAATCCTTCGCATGACATCCCTCCGGAAAAGCGCTGCATCGCGCGCGAGAACGGCGTGCCGAACTCATTGGCGCGCCGTTTCTCGTGGTGAGACGCAGCGAGGAAGGGACTGGTTCGATTGAGGTTTCGCTGCGGCGCGACGATGACGCCGCCGCGGCTGCCGGATGGCGCGGCGATGTCTTTCGGGTCTTAGCGATCCGATCTGCGCCGGATGAACAGGTAATTCGGCACAAATCCGGCAATGGTGATCGCGATCATGATCCACCAACCGCGCTGGAACGCCGCGATCCTGTCGGCCATCGTGGCGGGCGTAGCCAGGATCGCGACGAAGATCGCGACGCCGATCGCAAGCGCCGCCTGCCGGATCATGTTGATGACGCCGGAGCCGGTGGCAAACGACGACGGCGGCAGCGACCCGGCGCCGACGCCCATCAGGGTCGGAAAGGTCAGCCCGACGCCGATACCGGTGAGCACCATGCCTGCCACAAAGGCAGGCATATTGGGGTCAGCCCCAAGCAGCGTTGCCCAGACTATAAGGCCACCCGCGAACGACATAATGCCGGCGGACACGACGGCAGCCGCGCCAAACCGCGCGATCAGGCGACCGGCGAACAACAGCGAGGTGAACGGGACAAGCAGCGGACCCGGCGCGATCGCAAGGCCCGTCTTCAGCGCCGACCACCCCCACACGGTTTGCTCCCACAGCGCCACCGACAGCAGCATCGCGCCGAAAGCCGCCGAGTAAGGCGCCATGACCAGCGTCGCCCCGGTAAAGGGCCTGACCTTGAACAGCGCAGGGTCGACGAAGGGATTCTTCGATCGGAAGCAGTGCCATGCGAAGGCGGCAAGCGAGAGGCCTGCGACGGCAAAGCCGAGCACGACGCCGCGCGAACCCCATCCCCAGTCATTCGCCTTCACGATGGCGAATGTCAGCGCGCCGATGCCTGAGGTCACCAGTAGCGCCGCCCACCAGCTCGGCCGCGGCACGTCGTGGCCGGGCACCTCGGGCAGTTTGAGCCAGCCGATGATCAGCGCGATCACGCCGATCGGGACATTGACGATGAAGATCCAGCGCCAGTCGAAAGTGACAAGCACGCCGCCTGCCAGCGGCCCTAGCGCTGCGGCGAGGCCGCCGATCGCCGTCCAGGTGCGCACCGCACCGGCGCGCTGCTCGGGCGGGAACGACGCCAGCAGCAGGCCGATCGAGGTCGGCGTCATCAATGCGGCACCAGCGGCCTGCGCGACGCGGGACAGGACCAGCAGCTCGACACTGGGTGCCAGCGCACACGACGCCGATGCTGCCGTGAACAGCGCTACGCCAAGCAGGAAGCTGAGATTGCGGCTGTGGCGTTCGGCGAGCCGACCGAAAAACACGAGCAGCGCCGCATAGACGATCGCATAGCCATTGAGGATCCAGGACAGGTCCTCCAGCGAGGCGCCGCGGAATTCCTGCGCGATGTTCGGCAGCCCGACATTGACGATGAACAGGTCGAGATTTGCGAGGCAGATCCCGACAGAAACGATCGCCAAGACCTGCCGCGGGGTTGCCGTTGCCGCGCGGGACCGCGGCCGCGCTTCAGGTCCGACCGCCAGCCCGACGGTGTCCACCTCGACCTCAGACATCACACCCTCCAGGTATGTGCATATACATCTATTGCCATTAGGTGCATATACATGTATCTGTCAAGCCCAGTTTGGAGGCAGCCAATGGCGAAGACGGAAGCCACCCGGTGCAATCTCACAGCGTTGCGCAAGGCGACGCGGCGGGTATCGCAGCTCTACGATCAGGCCCTCGCGACATCGGGGCTGCGTGGCACGCAGCGGGCCATCCTGGTCCATGTCAGACGAACGGGAGCCCCGACGATGGGGGAGCTTGCCGCAGCGCTGGTGCTCGACCGCACCGCGCTCAACCACAACCTGAAGCCGCTCGCGCGCGACGGCCTGTTGACCATCACCGTCGACAAGAATGACCGCCGCAGCCGGCTGGTGCGGCTGACCAAACGCGGCGAGGCCAGGCTTGCGGACTCGCAGGCCGCCTGGCTTGAGGCGCAGGACCGCTTCGAGACGGCGTTCGGCGCCAGGCAGGCCGCTGATCTCAGGCAGACGCTCGAACTGGTCGCCGCGCTCGAATTCGGCGAACCCGCGGCGGATGTGCCGGCGTCATGACCGGCTTCAAATGAAAGCGGCCCGGCGATGCCGCCGGGCCGCTCGTCTCACACAATCAGTATCGATCGCGCTCAGCTGTAGATCTCGAACAGGCCTGCGCCGCCCTGACCACCACCGATGCACATGGTCACGACGCCCCATTTGGCCTTGCGGCGACGACCTTCCTGCAGCAGGTGGCCGGTGAGCCGGGCACCGGTCATGCCGAAGGGGTGGCCGATCGCGATCGAGCCGCCGTTGACGTTGTACTTCTCGGGATCGATGCCGAGCTGGTCGCGCGAATAGAGGCACTGGCTGGCGAACGCCTCGTTGAGCTCCCAGAGATCGATGTCGTCGACCTTGAGGCCATGGCGCTTCAGCAGCTTCGGCACGGCGAACACCGGACCGATGCCCATCTCGTCGGGCTCGCAGCCGGCCGAGGCCCAGGCGACGAAGCGGCCGAGCGGGTTGAGGCCGCGCTTCTCGGCATCCTTGGCTTCCATCAGCACCACGGCGGCGGCGCCGTCGGAGAGCTGGCTGGCATTGCCGGCGGTGACGAACTTGCCCGGACCCTTGACCGGCTCGAGCTTGGCAAGACCTTCCAGCGTGGTCTCCGGACGGTTGCACTCGTCACGGTCGACCACGTAGTCAACGATCGACTCGGCCTTGGTCGCCTTGTCGACCACCTTCATCTTGGTCTTCATCGGGACGATTTCGTCCTTGAACTTGTTGGCCTGTTGCGCGGCCGCCATGCGGCGCTGCGACTCCAGCGAATACTCGTCCTGGTATTCACGGCTGAGCTTGTAGCGCTCGGCGACGATGTCGGCGGTGTCGATCATCGCCATGAAAATGTCGGGCGCAGTCTTGAGCAAATCAGGATCGATCGATTCCTTCGGCGAGCCGCCGCCGGGAATCGAGATGCTCTCGACGCCGCCGGCGACGATGCAATCAGAGCCGTCCGAGCGGATCGAGTTGGCGGCCATCGCGATGGTCTGCAGGCCCGACGAGCAGAAGCGGTTGACCGAGACACCGGCGGTCGACTTCGGCATGCCGGCGAGCAGCGCCGCCTGGCGGCCGATGTTCGGCGCGCCGTGCGCGCAATTGCCGAGATAGCAATCCTCGACATATTCCTTGTCGACGCCGGCGCGATCGACCGCGTGCTTGATGGCGTGTGCGGCCAGCGACATCGGCGGGGTGATGTTGAATCCGCCACGGCCGGACTTCGCCAGGCCGGTGCGCGCGTAGGAAACGATTACGGCTTCACGCATTGTTTTCTCCCTCTGAGATGATGGACATTGTGGCGCGTCGTGGCCCGTTCGTACACATTTTTCGGCAGGCGCAACAGCAATACCGGAGGCTCCGGAACGACAAACGCCGCCTCCGCGACCGGAGACGGCGTCATGTTCCGCAGATCGGAACTTGGACGGGCTTGAGCGGTATCTTTGTTCGTCGTGCCCGGA
>NZ_VKHP01000135.1 GCF_010811875.1 Bradyrhizobium uaiense | reverse complement strand
ATGGATCAACCGGATATCGTGGCCAAACTTACCAATCTCCCGTCCCCAATAATGGGCGCTGGCGCAGGCCTCCATCGCGACCACACACCTCGGCAACCTCGCGAAAAACTCGAGCAATCTGCTGCGGCGGGGGAACTCGCTCCAAGAAGTCGATGACCCCAATGAGCTGGGTGCCGAGGCCGTTTCCGAGCATGATTCTTAGGCCGAAATTAGGCTAATCCGCGGCCAGCAATGTTTCGCGGCCAGTGGCCCTGATACTGCTGTCGCCTTATGCACCATATGTACCGCGACATTCACGCGCGAGCTTTACGGTAAGGACACGGATCCTTCGCCTAGGATTGTGCGGCATTCGCAAGCGCATCCCGTGATGGCTGCACACGCATACTCATTTACGTCGATGGCGCCGGACCTTTACGAAGAGGGGCGTCATCCGGAAGACGGCTGCCAGCGATCAAGTCTGGAATTGCTTCATGTAACTCCTTGTCCCGGACAAAACGTGGTCAACAATTACGATCACTATTTGCCAGGTACACGTAAAGCCATGCGCATGATCTGCGGCGCGCACAAGTTTCGCGTAGGATGTTTGCGTAGATTCCGAATTCTCCGAAGTAAAGCGCTTGAGGAGCGAGGACTACAAGAATTGGCAATTGTACTCAATCTATTTCACAGCTAGCGTGCAATCGGTTTTGCGAGACGAGCAGCACTGCGCGCGTCCGACGTCCGATTAGATGAACAGCCGACAGCAGATTGTCTGGATGCTGAATGCGCACGAAGTCAGGATGAGGCCAGCCGACTTGGATCGCAAACAGAGGAATTCCCCGAGTTGATGCTGTAGGGGTAGAAGGCGAGTATGGCTTCATGGATATCATTTGTCCGAAATCACGCTTGAGTGCACTGGAGGACGGGAATCGCGAATCGAAGAAGCCTTTGGACGAGCAGATACTTAGGATCCCACTCTCCGCGAGTCGCTGTCAACAAAGACGGTGCGGAGGGCTCGCCACCGGGCACGGCACCGCAGGCTGCGCGAGCTCCCCAAACTTTGCGGCCTGGCTCGGCCTGACACCAAAGAAACACTCGACAGCCGGAAAGAACAGGCTCGGCGTGATTACACGCGCCGGCGACGGCATGTTGCGAACCGTTTTGGTGGCTGGCGCGACGGCCGTGATCGCAGATATGCGTCGACGGGAAACTCGCTCCTGGCCCTGGCTGAAAGACATCATGGCACGCAAGCCGCCGAAACTGGTGGCCATAGCGTTGGCAAACAAACTAAGTTCAGCTAGCAGTAGCTGTTCTTCTTACTTGGACACCTGGGAGAGCAGCAGAGGACCCACTGGAGCCAGCATTAGCGGGAGCAAGGGCGTGGGGTGCGCAAGCGGCGAAGCCGCTGCAGGGCTGTGGTCAGTTGGGCCCCAATCTCGATGCAGGCAAGGAGGAACGCGCGGTAGTCGCCCGGCTGACTTGATCAATCGACGGTGCTTCCGCATTCTCAGGGTTGTCCACCATGTCAGTGCGCGATACCTCGGCGGGACCGCTGACACAGCAACATCAGAATGGCGCGTGGACCGGGATTTGGCGGCGATGGTCGCACGGGACGGTGAGGCAGGTTCGATCACCTCCGACCACGGCAAAGAGCTCACTTGCAGGTTCAAGGAGGACGATATCGGCGGGCACTTCATAACCCCTTGGGGGAACCATGCAAAGCGGTATCGTCGAGAGCTTCACCGGTCGGATGCAGACGAGTTCTTGACGCTGTTGGTCGACATCGACGATCGGCGCCAGAATAGCGCCGGGTTCGTGGGCTACAACAGCGATCGTGCGCACTCCAGACGCCCGCACAGTAAACTGCGACATTCACCGCACTGTCGATCTGCTACGCAACGACGACCGGTTCCGCAGATGGTCCGTTTCTTCAGCGGCTCCATCGAGTGCATCAAACCCCGAGCCGATATTGCTGGCTTAAAGCTAGGTTGCAGATCAATGCGACCATGTGAGTTCCGCACGCTCCCGAAAACCAAAGGTGTGCTTGTATGACCAAACGAAAGGAGAAGATAAAGCATGGGCACAACTTCGTTTATCCGCAATTGAAGGCTTCAGCAATCAACTACGAGTTTCCATTGGGCGGCCAGATTCAAATTTTGGACACAGCCAAAAAACTGGGAGTAAGCATAACACCGGTACGCGAAGCGCTTCAGCGCCTCGCCGCGGAGGGGCTGATCGAATCCAAGGAGACGCGAGGCTTCTTTGGCAGAGTCCTGGCCGCAGATATCGTGGCAGCGCAGTATGAGTTCGGCCTCTTGGTCCTAACCGAAGCGCTCAAAGCAACTAGTGCGTCGGAGATATTCCACTTGGAAATAAGCGCCGCAGGTCTGAGCTCACTTGGCGGTAGTAGTTGGAATCGAAAAGCATATCCGGACTCCCGGGCGCAGCAGCTCGAGGAGGTATACGTTCAAATTGGAAAAGTGAGCGGAAAGCGACTGCTACTTGAGGCAGTAAAGCAATTCGTTTCTCACACCCATTATATCAGACGAATCAGCATGGAATCTGAAGCATATGCAGATATGCAAATGGTGGCGGTACTAGAGATCAAAGCATTTTTGGATGGAGGCAAGATCTGGTCCGCGCAAGAAGTCTTGCACGAGCAATTCGAGAAAAAGCTGAAAGCTTTGCCGGCTCTTGTTAAAGAAGGGATTGCACGGAGCTATGGTCGCGCAGCAGCGAAAACATAGCATAGGTCTAATCCCGGGTCGCAAGTTCGCATCATTAATTCGCCTACAGCCGCAGCGCCCTGCGACGGTTTCGGTGACCACAGCGGCGGGTGGAAGCGGCGGAGTCAATTACCGGTCGGGCTACGTCATGGCCGTCTATCCCCGCCGTGACCTGCCCCTGCGTATTTCCTCCAGATGGAGTTAGAGTCCGGCCCGCAGTGCAGCGAGACCGAAGTTTGGACCACCCAGAACTAGAGTTTTGCGCCTTGGTCACGTTGGCGGGCTGGTTGCGCCGACGTGGTTTTGCAGCAAAATCGGCGGTCGATTGCCGATCGCCCCGTGGGGCCGTTCTTCATTGTACAACCGCGCATCAGAACACCCATTTGTCTATGTTGTTGAAGAGAAGAGACTTTGCTGATTGGGATGCGATCCTGCGGGGTATCTTCGGTTCTGCCGCGCTCGTTCGGTGATGGATGTGGCGGCATCTGTGGTCAAGGCCGCGCGCGCGAAGATCCATGGCCCATCCGGCAGAGGGTGGACGGCTTCGATCTGACCAGCTTCTGCGGCTAAGCGCAGCGTCTTGGATGCGACCTTGAGAAGCCTGGCGGCGTCGGAGAGATTGAGCCATGGCTCGACGCTATCCTCGGCCCGCCGGAAGACGGGTATCCGATGATAAGATCGCGTTGTTGTGACGCGCTCGCGGGTCCAACGGTTGCCGTTGCCTGTCTTAAGGCCGTTGCGATTGAGCAAGCCCGCAATCAGGTCGTCGCTAGCGATCAGCACCAGTTGCCGGATGGCCGCGATGATGTCGTCGGAGGTGCTGTTACGCTGCCCACGTCGACGCTTCGGCAGCCGCATCTCGCTGTGAGCGCCGCCCGCCCAATGCACGATGAGAACGATCTCGGACGCTTCGTCATCGATATCGGCAACGACCTCGTGGATCAGCGTACGGACGATGCGCTTCTTCAGCCGCGCATCGGTAGTTGGCCCTGACCAGATTGACTTGAGGTTTGAGGCCAGCACGCTGAGCAGCGTTGGATCGATCGCTATCGGTGCGGTCGCCGCATCATGCGCGGCAATCTTGCTCTCTACCTCGGCGACGCGGGCAAGCGAGCGATTCCAGCGCGCCTCAAGCTCCGCGGCAACCAGGCGGTTTGCCGGATCCGCCGTGTCATATTGCCGGAAGGCGCGATCGGCGGCGTAACGGGCCGCTTCGAGATCACGGCCGAGCGCTTCGCGAACTTGATCCCTCTGATGTGTGGCCTGGGCTGCGGCGGCCGTAGCCGCCGCGACGGCGCCGGGTCTGACGACACCGAGAAGTGTCTCTTCGATTGCATCATCGACGCGCAAGCCTCCGAACGCGATGCAGCGCGGTTCGCCGTTGTCCATCCAGCCGCGCGAGCAGCTGTAACGGGGGATGTGATGCTTCATACCGCTGTAGCGCAGCGTCAGCTTGCGGCCACAACGCCGGCAGCGGATGAGCCCAGCGAGCAGCGCCTCGCCATGCTTGGGCGCGCCATGATGCCGGCTCGTGGGCACGTTACTGGAGACCATTGTACGGATCGCTTCGAACCTCTCCCAGTTCACATAGCCTTCGTGGGCGTCCGGCTTGAGGGCGAGCCACTCCGCGCGCGCCTTCCGGCGGATCTTCGCGCCTGCGCCATGGACGCCGTACCCCGTCGCTACGGCTGTTCTACCATAGGCGTAGGCTCCGCCGTAGACCGGGTTCTCGACCATCCTGTGGAGAGTCGCGTAGCTGGGCCGCCGCCAGGCTGTGTCGCCGTTCGGCTGCTTCACCGGTAGGTCGAGGCTGTGCTCATGGAACCACAGCAGCGCCTGCCGCGCGGTCCCAAGTTCCTCGATCTTGTCGAAGACGAGCGTAATGGCGTCCTGCACACGCCGATCCGGATCCTTCTCGTAGCGATCACCGACCTTCACAAAACCGACCGGCGTGGACGCAACCAGTTCGCCGCGACGGGCCTTCTCGTAGCGTGCCGAGAGCGAGCGTTGTCGCAAAAGGTCCAGCTCATACTCGTTGAGGCTTCCCTTCAGCCCCAGAAGCAGTCGGTCGTTGCCGTGCCGCGGAGCATAGACAGCTTCCTGGTCAACCAGCACCGTGTCGACGACGCGACACATCTCGATCAGCTGTTGCCAATCCCGGCTATTGCGGGCGAAGCGCGAGACCTCCCGCGCGCAGACTGCGCCGACCTTGCCGAGGCAGACTTCGGCCACCATCCGCTCGAAGCCCGCGCGTTGGACGCTGCCGGCAGCGGAACGTCCAAGATCGTCGTCGATCACCTCGATCTTGGACCACCCCAGCGCCGTCAATCTGTCGCGCATCGCGTATTGCAACGCGCTGCTCTCACGATTGTGCAGAACCTGATGGGCGGAGGACTGGCGCACATAGAGGATCGCCTTGCGCTCAAGGTGGTGAGGGCGGACCTTGTCACCGATCATGACCGTCTTCCCTCTTCGCGAGCGTTGCGCTCAGCCGCGCATGGTCCAGCACCAGTTGCGTCATCAGGTTCACCAGCGCATCCTGCGCCTCCTTCGGTAGCTCCCGCCACTCCGGAACCCCGACGATGCTGTGCGCGACGCCGCCCGCGAACAGGTCCATCTGATGCATGCCGAACCGCCGGTTGCGCCGAACCGGGTTCGCCGATATCGCCGTCCTGCTTGCCATGAGCCTCTCCTCGATTCTGGTCGTGAGAGTCTCCGCATGCACCGGAAAGCGGTTCATTCAATGATGATGCCGCGCTCTTGACCACTGAATCAAGAAGCGACAACAACGCGTTGAGCGCTTCCAGGCTGACAAAGGGCTCTGCCGTTAGGCAGCCACCGCGAGCACATGCCGCGCGGTCAAACATCCAGGATGGGATCTCCAGAAAACGCTGCGTCTCCGATCCATCCAGCGTGCAGCGGAAAACAACGCCGTCAGCCTTGTCGATCACAGCATGGACGAAAACCTCGCGGCCTGCCCACGGGTGAAGCCGGTACAGAACCTCACGGCAAACGGTCCCGTGGGCGTTCTCAAGCCTCGTTGTAGTATCTGCGCCAATCCTCCACTTTTTGCTGGGCGTCCGCAAGGGACAGGAACCAGTGGGCGTTGAGGCATTCGGCCCGGAAGCGGCCATTGAAGGCCTCGATGAACGCGTTGTCGGTTGGCTTACCGGGCCGCGAGAAGTCCAGGGTGACACCGCGCTGGTAAGCCCACAGATCAAGATCGCGCGACACGAACTCGCTGCCTTGATCGACCCGGATCGTTGCCGGGAAGCCCACTTCCTTGCAGGCCCTTTCCAGCACCTCCGCGACGTCGCTGCCGCGGAAGGTAAACCGTGGCACCAGCGCCGGCGAGAAGCGGGAGAAGGTATCGATGATCGTAAGCACGCGAAGCTTGTGTCCCGTCGCCAGCTGGTCATGGACGAAGTCCATCGCCCAGGTCTCGTTCGATCGCGTGGCCGGCCTGCGGTCATCGCGCAGCTTGGCCTTGACCCGGCGCTTGGGCGTCTTGTTGCGCAATTGCAGGCCCAATTCGCGATAGATGCGGCGCGTCTTGTTTTGCCCATGGCGCCAGCCCTCGCGGCGGAGCAGGACGTGAACACGACGGTAGCCGTAGCGAACGCGGACATGACAGATCTCCTTGATCTTCTGTTCGAGGGCAGCCTGGCCGGAGCGACGGGGCTTGTAGTGATAGGTCGAGCGGTCAAACTCGAGAGCGTCACAGGCCCCGCGGATCGACACTTGCCACTCGCCACAGACCTCGTCGACCAGCTTGCGCTTCCGGCCAGGCTTCATAGCTTTCGGCGGATCACGTCCTGCAGCATCTCCTTGTCGAGCGACAGGTCCGCCACCAGCTTCTTCAGCTTGCCGTTCTCCTCCTCGAGCTGCTTCAGCCGTCGCATCTCCGTCGGCAGCAGCCCGTCGTATTTCTTCTTCCAGTTGAAGTAGGTCGCCTGGCTGATCCCGGCCTTGCGGCAGATCTCCGCCACCGCAACCCCGTCACTGCCCTGTTTCAGGATGAACGCTTTCTGGGCGTCCGAAAACCTCGAGGCCTTCATCGTCCTTCGCTCCTCCCAGCCCGGGAATCGGTGCGAAAAACTCTAGCCAAAAATGGTCCAGTTTGCCGGCCTCAGATCAGCAGAAGGACGGACAGATGAAGCGAGCAAGGTTTTCGGAAGAGCAGATTATCGCGGTGTTGAGGGAGCATGAGGCTGGGGCGAAGACGGCTGACCTGGCTCGCAAGCATGGGATCTCTGAAGCGACGATCTACAATTGGAAGGCCAAATTCGGCGGCATGGACATTTCCGAGGCGAAGCGGCTGAAGGCCTTGGAAGAGGAGAACGCGAAGCTGAAGAAGCTTCTGGCCGAGCAGATGCTCGATGCGGCCGCGCTTCGCGAGCTCCTTTCAAAAAAATGGTAGGGCCCGCCGCCAAGCGCGCTGCGGTCGCGCATCTGCAGGCCGTCATGAGCCTGTCGGAACGGCGGGCCTGTTCGATCGTGAGCGCGGATCGGAAGATGATCCGCTATCGCTCCAGCCGCCCTCCAGAGGCAGAGCTGCGGGGCCGGCTGCGAGATCTCGCCAACGAGCGGCGGCGTTTCGGCTACCGCCGGCTGTTCGTCCTGCTGCGGCGGGAGGGCGAGCCGTCGGGGATCAACCGGATCTACCGATCTACCGGCTTTATCGCGAGGAAGGACTCGCCGTCCGCAAGCGACGGGCTCGGCGCAAGGCTGTGGGGACCCGGACCCCGATCCTGGTGGAGGCCAGGCCCAACGCGCGCTGGTCGCTGGACTTTCTCCACGACCAGTTCGCCAACGGCCGGCGCTTCCGCATCCTCAACATTGTCGACGACGTCACCAAGGAATGCCTGGGCGCCATTCCGGAGACGTCGATCTCGGGGCGGCGCGTGGCCCGCGAACTCACGACAATCGTCGAACGACGTGGCAAGCCAGCAATGATCGTGTCCGACCATGGCACCGAGTTCACCTGCAATGCCATGCTCGCCTGGTGCAAGGACGCCGCCATCGATTGGCACTTCATCGCGCCCGGCAAGCCGATGCAGAACGGCTTCATCGAGAGTTTCAATGGCCGGATGCGCGATGAGCTGCTCAACGAGACCCTGTTCTTCGATCTCGACGACGCCCGCGCCAAGATCGCCAACTGGGTCGCCGACTACAATCTCCGGCGGCCTCACTCATCGTTGAAATACCTGACCCCCGCGGCCTATGCCGCCCACCTCACCGCAACGGACGATCGGCTACGCAACCCCGACCAGCTCCGCCGATCGTCCGTTGCTCCACCCGCGCCACTTGGCGTACAAAACTCCGAGACTCTAACCGCCGCTGGATGAAAGTTCAGTGGCAGGTCATGACCATTTGAGCGACCTCGCCAGTTCCAACCGCGATTGCGACGCCGGCCGCCGCCGCCGATGTTATGGTAGGGGCGCGAAGCATTTTTTGCCTCGGCCTCCGCTCAAGTTTTCCTGCAGCTTATCTGGTGCATTATTTCGGCTCAATGCTAGGCTCGCCGACGGTACTGATCGAGGGAGTGGGCGGAACGCCCAATGATGCGCTCAGGTCTGCCGGTCCAGGAGACGTTTTACTGGCGGTTACAGTTAGACCATACACGCGCCATACCGTGCAGGCTGCCGAGTTCGCGGTCTCGCGGGGTGCAGAACTGGTCGCGTTGACGGACAGCGAACTATCTCCGATCGGCAGGCTTGCCGCAGTCGTGATTCGCATTCGGACCGAAACGCCTTCATTTTTTCACACCATGACTCCCTCGTTTGCTGCGGCCGAGTGCCTTGTGGAACTGATTGCGGCCAAGCGCGGCAGTCGCGCGCTTGAAGCATTGGAGGCCAACGAAGCACGTCTCGCAGCATTCGATACTTATGTCCTGAACAGGCCGCGCAGCCGCTGGCTGTGATCGACAGGGAAAGAGCCGCTGATGCAGAACCCTCGTTTTGCCCGCCACGAGAATGGTACATCTCGACCTTCAAGACTTCAATATGTACGGTCATGCGGGCAGCTCAGCCTGGGGTCGCTGCCGGCTCCCGAGCGACCAGGTCACGTCAGAGGCGCCGAAAATGGCTCTTGGCCATTCTAAACGACACTCGGGACGTCTGCAGGAATTTTGTGAGAATGGTCCCCGGCCTGGCACACGTCGCTCCATAACGCGCAACAGGAGGTTGGAGGTGCTCCTGGCGATGCGCTCTTGCGGTCACGCGAGTAGCAGAGCATCGCCGCCATTGGGGCCGCGCCACCAGAAGGCTTGTCGTCCCGGACATAATCCAACATCGCCCCCACGCCGGTCTACCGGCACGGCCGTATCATCGGGTGACAGATCTTCTCGCAGTCGCGGCAGGAGAACTTCCCGTACGATCTGAATCGCTTTCCACCGACGCGGCAAGCATCCCAGCATCTGAGTTACGCCCTCACCGACTTTCGGTGGGCGGCTGCTGCTGCCGCAGTACCCGCAAGCTCTCGGCGGATCGATCATCACCCGCTGGCGTGGCAGATCCTCGGGGAACGTCTGGCGCTCGACCGCTTGTGCGTAAATCCCCGCACTGTGGTAGCCAGACCGTTCCGCTGCCAGTCCGTCATCAGTGGCCGATTTCCCGGCTCTTCGAACGTTAGCGCCAACTGCTCAATCAAGCGAGCCCAGCGCGCTGATAGGCGTCCGTAGATCTGATGCTCGAACTTGCGATCCGCAGCTTCTGCTGCGCTATCAATGCGCTACTTCGAAGCCCCGCGCCTTTGCTAGTTCTGCTCGTGATCTCAAAAGCCTTCACGGGCTCGATCGCCAACGCCTCCATAAGGGCGGCGATGTCATCCGGAATTGCTTCGCGATCTTCATCCATGCGACGCAGCAAATCACAAATTGAACGCGTTGTGACTCCCCAAAGTGCCAGCCGCCGGATTTTCCTTCTCGGCCCGCGCTGCGGCCGCGACGTCCGTTGCGGATTCCACCAGTCGATTCCTTCGAGCATACGGGCCATCTGCGCCGCTGAGATCGACGCCGCGCCATCTGCGGACACCAGGCGAACAGCAGGCTCATTGCTAAGACCCTTGCCAGCGCGCAACGCCGCAGAGAGTCGCTCCAGCTTGCAAGGTCTCTTCAACCAGGCGAACCTTATCAAGGTAACTTCACCGGCGCCAAGCGCTCGGCCCCAATACCTTCTCCTGCCGCCACATGACCGCCGAGCTCTTCGACCAAAATTGCAAGAGGTAGTCTATCATCGTAACCTGATCGAAGCGTTTCCACGATGATGCGCGCGCAGCTATCGCAAATGCGTCACTGAATTTTATCCTTGAGACTTGTCTGGAAAAGCTGATCGGCTTGCCACTTGAGCTGTCCGGTTTCTGACAGCAATACAATCCTGTCGAATTCACAACACCCACCAGCGTCTGCCACCTCCAAATTCCTAAGCGTAATCAGAACTAATGCGCGCTGGCACAGCCGTTGCTTATTAAGAGGCCGCCTGGCGGAGGTCCGAGCCAATGAGCGCTGAGGCGGACCTTCGCGGACCCTGTCGCCGACTGGAACACGGCAACGGCCAACAAGGGCGATCTCGATGCCGATCGACTACCCCGCTATACTCAATCTCAAGGCCGAAGCAGCTCACTACTCGTGGAGCGATCGTGATGTGATGCTTTATGCGCTTGGCATTGGTATGGGCTCCGATCCTCTGAACGAAAAGGAGTTGCAGTTTGTTAACGAGGCATTTGCGACAGCCAGATCGCTGAAGGTAATTCCGACCTTTGCGTCGGTCTGTGTCTGGCGGGCGGGACCCGGAGAGATTGACCTGAACCGCGTCATGCTTCTTGATGGCGAACGCGACATCACATTTCACAAGCCGATCCCTGTGGCTGCCAGGGTTACAGCGGATGCGCGCGTGCGCGGCGTGTACGACAAGGGCAAGAACAAAGGTGCGGTCATTCAGAATGAAGTCGTCGTCAAAGACGACGAGGGCGACAAGATCGTCACAATCGTATCGTCGACATTTGCGAGGGGTGACGGCGGCTTTGGCGGGCCATCAAAGGGAATGCCCGAACCGCACCAAGTACCTCGCCGGGCACCAGACAGATCAATCGATATTTCGACACGGTCCGACCAAGCGTTGCTTTATCGCCTTTCGGGTGACCGAAATCCCCTGCACAGCGATCTGGAGTTCGCGCGTCGAGCCGGGTTTCCTAAACCCATTCTCCATGGCATGTGCACCTATGGGCTGACCTGCAGGGCGGTGTTGCAAACCTATGCTGACTATGATCCCTCTGCCTTCCATCGTCATCGCGCCCGCTTTTCTGCTCCGGTATTCCCGGGCGAGACAATTACCATAGATCTGTGGAAGAACGGCTCTTCGATTTCGTTCGAAGCTCGTGTTCGAGAGCGCCAAGTGACCGTCGCCAAGAACGGGCAGACGGTGCTGGGCTAAGTCTTTGCGGACGCAGTTTGCCTGGGAGAAGCACGCGGCAAATTACCGATTCCGATCGCATTACAGTGGCATCTTCCCGAAGAGCTCTGAATCACGATGAAGGCATAGCTATGCCACGATACATAGTAGGCGAACGCTCCAATTGGGTGATCTTGACGAACGCCTTGCCTGTTTCAACAAACCGGTGTCATCGATGACCAGAACAGCGTCCTCGTCGTCAAGCGTTTTCCGCGCGTACTCTCGGACAATGTCGCGCAACCGTCGGCTCTTCGCATGGTTGGCATCGCCATGTCTCGGCCGTAGTGTTTGCTTTTGCCATGATGGCCGTCATCCGTCGTTGGTTGAGACATCGCTCAAAGCGCGACTGCGGCGTAGACCGGAGCATCATTCTTGAAGGCTGCCCAGTTGCGGCCGCACGCCCACAGCCTCCAAAGCCGTCCTGGAGAGGGCTCATCAGGCCAACGCGCGCAAACCCATCTCAGGGAAAAATTACAACCGTGATGCAAAAGCGGATACGGCTTTGGCCGCCTGCCTGATTTTGGCCGGACACTTGGGCGATATGCTCGATCGTGCCTTTAGCCCCCCGTTCTTGGTAGTGTTGCGTCATCTACGCGCTCTATAGTGTGGTCTCTGTGGATGGTGAGGGCCTTAGAGTGGACGTGGGTGTGGCAAGCTCGGCGGCTGTGGGCCGTCTCGACCGCCGAAGATGTTGTCGCGCCATTTTTTTAGGAGGCATCTGATGGCCTATAGCACTATTCTTTACGACGCCGACGATCGTGTCGCTTGGATCACCCTGAATCGACCGCGCAAAAGGAATGCGCTATCGCTGAAGCTCTGCACCGAATTTCAAGATGCGCTGGCGTCAGCCGAGCGCAATCCCGGCGTGCGTGTGGTGGTGGTTAAGGGGGCCGGCGAGCGAGCATTTTCCACTGGCTTTGACCTGGACGAAGACAAATCACAGATTGGCCCATCAAGCTTGGATCATTGGGGCTTGGAGGATTGGAGTAGGTACTTAGATCTGGGCGTCAAGTTCATGCAGTCTGTGTTTCACTGCTCCAAGCCAGTTATCGCGATGATCAAGGGCTATTGCCTAGCTGGCGCTTTAGATTTTGCCATGTATTGTGACCTCCGCTACTGTTCTGACGATTCGCACTTCGGTGCGATCGAGGCCCGGATGGGAACTGGTGACACGGAGTTGCCTATGATGTCGCACCTCATCGGTCAGCGTTGTCGAGAACTGGTATACACAGGAGACATGTTCGATGCCGAAGACGCGTATAGGCTCGGCCTCGTGAACCGTGTCTTCCCTAAGAATCGCCTTGAGGAAGAAGTCACGCGCATCGCGAAGCGTATGTCTCGGGTCTCACTACCATCGTTGGTGTGGAGCAAGAGGGCACTGAACAATACACTCCTTGCGGCGGGACTCGATTCTGCTTTGCGATACAGCTTCGCCGCCGATTTAATCATTGGGAAATCTGACTCCGAGTTCAAGCGCTTCCGCGCGATTCAAAACAGTGAGGGTGCGAAGGCAGCATTCAAGTGGCGCGACTCAATCTTTGCGCCGTTCGAATCCGAGACATCGTGGGTTTCCTCGCGCACAGATTTCAAACAGTGTGCTAAGACTGAGGATGGAAGCGTGTAATCATTCCCCGAAGAAATAGACGAGCTTAAGCTGTCTTTAGCTCTATTTCGATCAGCGTGATATATCCAATCGCGGAATGAAGCCGGGTTTGATTGTAGGGGAAGCATGAGAGCGTCCAGGACCGGCCTTCGCCACATTCTTTATTGCTATCATCCTTGGTTTGGTCGCTGAGTGTGCGTTCATGGAGCCGTCGATAAGGCTGATGATGTCGAAGGCGCGCTGGGACGAGTCTGTTGTGGCAGCACCCGTCGGCTTCGTGAAGGCGGTGACCGTTAGGAGAAGGATGCGGATCTGCGTGTCGGGTAGGCGATCAAGCTCGAGTTCTACAAGATTGAGGAATGGGGCGGCGCGCAACAGCCGTTGTGCTGGCTCTACGAGTATAACCTCGACCTAGCGGGAAGCAGACCAACGGGTGCGCCGCTGACGGCGAACTCGCTACTGCCATCCACCGGACATTGAGAGCCGCTCTACGGCGCCGCCTATCCCCATGGTAAGATGGCGGCGGCAGCGGATACGGCACTGCGGGCGTGCGTGAAGATCCGCCGTAAGGCGGGGACCGTGTGCCTAACGCCCAAGAACACTCGCGAAGGGAGCCGGGAGGGATTCGAGAAGGTTCGTACAGTGATCAGCAGCAATGTGCCCACCAGTCTGTATCACGGCGCGCCGAAGCATGGTGACGGCCCTGCTGGCCGGACTGATCCAGTGCAAGCGCTGCGTGCAAACTCACAGTCCGGTACTCTGGCACGTAGTATCGTATCCCGCGCTACAACTATAGCCGCGCCCAGATGGATCATGGAGGCTCCCTCTGCATCGCCTTCCGCAGACTGCGTGTCGATGATGCGATCGAGGAAGCACTGCTCGGCGTCGTCGGTCCTGAGGCCAAAAAAGAGCCGAAGAACGCTGCGATGTGGTGCGCGACGCTCTCAGTCGCGACCTTGAAGCGGTGGGCTATGCCGCCGAAGGGCCTTCCCGGGCACTATCGAAGCGATCGGCTTTGCGGTTCATGGATGCAGCGATGTCGGCAGCTGCAAGGGGCTTCAATTCGTTCGCTGAAAAATCATCTCACCTCAGAGGGTAGGGCTTTCCGGTTGTCTCGGCTATGTTTTTCAAGATACAGTCGCACAGTCGCTCTATCTCGCGCACCTCATGGTCTGCAGTAATGCACACCCGAATCCCCGCCTTTCCTTGCCCAACTCTTGGGAAGAATGGCGCCAACGTATAGAAGCCGCCATCGAGAAGCCCTCTTGCGATTGCAATTGCATCGGCTTCTGATCCGATGGTGATCGCTCTGATCGGTAGTGAATTACCTTGTTCGGCGGTTGCGATATGGCGGTCAAAGAGGCGGACGAGTTGCGCCAATCGCCGCTGCCGCTGGCCAAGTTCTGGCGAGCGGTGAATCTTGCATGACCCAAACGCCGCACCAACCGCCGCTAGATTGGATATCATCGAAAACGCATAGGGGACGGAGTATCCTCGAAACAGCGCCTCGTGGTGGGCCGTTCCAAGCATCAATATCCCGCCCGATGTGCCGAATCCGTTGGCAAGCGACGCTGCTATGATTGTTCGGTCTCCGAGCACTTGCGGAAGCTGAGAGCGAGCAAATCCTTCGCCTTGATGTCCGAAAATCGATATGCCGTGAGTATCGTCGATATAGAGAAAGAGTCCATAACGTTCCTGGAGCTGACGCAGTTCCTTAATCGGCGAATAGTCTCCCGTGCAGTACACGCCATCGCATACATAGGCGACCACGGGATTTTCGCGGCATAAGCGTTCGAGAGCGTCGATGTCGTTGTGCACGATCGTTTCTACCGGCGTTTGATCAGCTACGACCGGCTTGTGATAAGCGAGCGAGATTTGTGAGGAGCGATCGAACACGACGATTGGTTTCCTGCCGCCCGTCAACTGACCCGAGGCAAGGATCGGCATCGCGCCCAGATTGGCGAGCATGCCACTGGAAAAAGCGACGACCCGCGCGCAGAAGATCTCGGCTAGGAGTCCCTCAAGTTCCCTCAGTAGATCGAACTTGAGTCGAGTCCGGGCGGAGGACGAATGCAACGGCCGATGCACCTCGATCGCCTCGATCGCCCCGGCGACGATCATCGGATGAGTGTCGAGGCCCAGATAGGAGCATCGGACGAAATCAATTACCTGCGGACCGCTGTCAATTGGACCGTTGCCCCAAGCAAGGCCACGTTCCCTCATGGAATGTCCATGGATGGCCATGAAACCCGCCATCTGCGACGCATCGAAATACAGCCTGCTCTCGAGAAGCGCGTCGGCGGTGTTCCGAAAGTGCTCACTCGCGCCGTCATCCGCGGGAGCGATCGGCTGTTGCATTTCATTCTCCATTCCAATTTGGCAAGGATATCTAGCCGGCCGCTCAGCTGTGCCCGCACATCAGTGAGGCTTGGCAAGGTGAGCCGAACTGGAGGTTCTGAAAAATCTTGCGGAGGCTCGATGGGTCCCTAGGTTAACAAACTCAACTTGGGTGGGCAGCTACCAAATCAAACAGGGCTAGAGCGCGCGGGGGGCGTCCGCAGGGTAGCTTGAGATCGACACGAAGAAGACCAGCAGCGGGTTGAGCGTTCTGGGCCTGCCAACAATTCGCACGAGATAATCGACAGCGGTTGCAGGATTACTCCAAGCTGAGCGCTGCGCTTGAATCTAGGAGCTGCGGTCGGGCCAGCGTATCGGACTTTGTCCATACCGTTGAGTTTTCGACCGGTGGGAATGCCCGAGCGGTACTGACCCCAGACGATCTCACCTTCGAAGGCGCGGCCCGCGCCGCGACAAAGGCTTCCTGATAGAGTATTGCCGCGATCTCGCCATCCATCTTGGGGGCGGCGTCAACTCGCGGTCCGTTGTCGCGACGGATCAATGTCGATGTAGTTGCCGTACGTGTGGAACGCGCTGTGCACATGTTGCTCGATGATCACGCCGGTCTGCCAGACGACCTTGGGCCACACCTGACCTCGACGAATTCGCGGATCACAAGTCGCAGAATGCGCCTGCTTCGGTTGCCGAGGTGTGACCGCGTTCCAGATCCAAGATAGATTTTCGCGGAGTGCTGGTAGTCCTACGCGTTCCGCAGTCTCGCTGACGAGCGGCTCTAGCGCGACCGCGCACCTTCCTGTACGACAAGCGGACGCAAGCGCCCACTGACGCTCACGTTGGCGGCTCCCTTGCTCGAGCTGGCCCGTCGTCGCGAGTGCGGTCGCTATTTGAACCGCCAAGGCATCGAGACTGACTGCCAAGGCCCGCACTTCCTGGCAGAGTGCGCCCTCTTGCTGGTCCCGATCCGACCGGCAGAAATAGACCACTTAATCTACATTCGGCTGCAAGCTCACCCACCGTCTACGGCGGCGGCAGATCGCAATCGCTTGTAACACGACCGCCCTTTGCGTAGCACGCAAGCGTCTCCTGCCTCAAAGCAAATGACACTATCCGATGTCGGCGCTAGTTGGCCCTGAACTCCTCGCTGCTAGTATGGACTGCATGGTAGTGGCAAATCGTCCAGTCGGCAAATCGCCACCCTTGAGCGTTCCCATCGTCAGCGCCCCGACCGTGATCGACTCAGATTCTCTTGCCGGTTGACGTAAACATACGGCGCGGGCCAGATTTTGAAGGGCGCTGAGCGCGCCCGCAATGTAGGCACGCTAGATGACCTCGTGTAGAGCTCATCCGAGCAGCAGCCGATCCGGTGATTTCGATGGGTTCCCGTTCAACTAACGCATCATGCGGCGCGCACTTTGCGATTCTTGGAAGTTTCGCAAACAGGAGGAAGGCGGGCCTGCTCCTCGCTGCGCGAAGATCGCCCCGATCTCCTTGCCGCAAACGACGCAGCGTTGTTCTTCATGGAGGGCGAGCCAATGCAGGCCGTCCCTGCTCATAGCGGTAAGTCGACGAAGCGTGCTCTAGGCTGATTACAGGCCCCGCTGATCGGAGAAGACCGCGACGAACTAACTCGGTCATCCTCAAGAACTTTGCCGAAGTTGGATGCCAATACCGCTCAACGCCGCTTTTCAGGATCCAAACACACTATTCCTCACCAGATTAAGTAGTGCTCGATCCGTTGCCAATAGTGTACGACCAACCGGTAACTTGCCGCACGGGCTGTGACGCAGTTCATCAGGATGGGATAGATGCAGCAATGAGAAACTTGCGGAATGCGTTGCATCTCTCGCGCTTTGGGCTTTCATGGCCGACCCCGAGGCATCGCGGACGACTAGCTCGGAAGCAAGAAGTTGGAGGCTGCATCCTGCGTGGTTGCAAGTAGATGGCCATCGCCGATCTGGAAAGGTGCTACAGCAAAAGTTGCGGAGCTGATGCCGGCGGAACGACCGAGTCGGTGTTCAATATCTGAAAGTCCCTTCGATTTCGCTGAGAGGCGAGCTAAGGGACTTTGCGTTCGGTTCCGCTTCCCCAGCTCGTAACAATTGCGAGCGGCGGCGCTCCCGTGTCGCTAGCATCGCAAGGTCGATTCATGTTTCGAAGAGTCACAATGGGGGCCTCGATGGGAGTGTTGTCGCGTCTGCGGGTGGTGGAAATCGGTAGCTCAGCTGCAACCAGCTACTGTGCGCGGTTATTTGCCGATTTCGGTGCCGACGTTCGGAAGGTCGAGCCGCCAAAAGGGGATCCACTTCGACGGAGCCCGCCGCTGACGCCCAGCGGGCAGAGCGCGTGGTTCGCATTTCTGAACTTCAATAAGTCAAGCATCATCATCGATCCCACTGCCAAACAGGCGAGCACACGACTGACAGCATTGATCGAGGACTGCGACATTCTGATCGATGGTCGCGACGTCGATGTCGCAGGTTGCCCGTTCATTGATCTGGCCGCGGTCCGCCAGCTCTGTCCCGAGTTGATTTGCCTCCAAGGGAGTTGGTTCGGTCGAGAGGGGCCCTATGCAAAATTGGTCGCAACAGATTCAACTGTTCGTGCGCTCGCCGGCCTTGTTAAGTTGGTTGGACCTGTTGAGGGGCCACCGATGCATGCACCGGATTTCCAAACGGGCATCCTCGCCGGCCTGTGGGGCTTCATTGCTGCGGCTTCCTCGGTGGTTGCGCAGGCGCAGGGCGCAGGAGGGCGCCTGTGGTCGCTCAGCATCTTCGAATCGAGCCTCGCTCTCAATGAGTATCTTATGTCAGAGGCGTTCACGCATGGCGACGTGATGCGCCGGATTGGCACTAACCGCTTTTGGCCGGGATCTCCGGTTGGCATATACGAAACCAGAAAGGGGTGGCTCGGCGTAACGGTGGTAACGCCGGCACAATGGCGGGCATTCTGCGACATGCTCGGCCTATCCGAATTGCGCGATGAATCGGCTTTAGTCCTCGGCGAGGATCGACTCAAACACTTAGAACAGATCGAACAAGCATTTGCGCCGAGATTGAAATCGCGGACCGCTCAGGAGTGGTTCGCGGAGGGACGAAAACGAAAGATTCCGATCGTACCCGTGCCAGAAATATCGGATCTGCTCCAGGATATGGAGAAGAAAGAGCGTGGCGCGATCGTGCCTGTTCTGCTTGGCGAAGAAGAGGGCCTGACGGTCGGCTCGGCGCAGCGGTTGACACTGACGCCGCCGCGCCGCGGCGGAAAGGTTCCCGCTCTGGGCGAGCGCCAGAACATCCACAGTACGCGAAGAGATCTAGCCGGCACCGCGTCGGCATCGCCCAGCCGCATCGCTGCACCCCGGCAGCCACTAAAGGGCATTCGGGTCATCGACTTTTCAATGGGCTGGGCAGGTCCGTTGTGTACGCGCACACTGGCTGATCTGGGAGCGGATGTCATCAAGATCGAGGCTATTCAGTATCCGGACTGGTTTCGCGGTGTTGATCGAGGGCGTGCTTATATTGATGCCCAGATGTACGAAAGGATGGTGCGTTTCTCCAGCATGAACCGCAATAAGCGCGGTATCACACTCGATCTCAGGCGGTCTCAGGGGCTCACTCTCGCCAAACGGCTCTTGGCAGGAGGTGATATTGTTGTCGACAATTATTCGGTCGATGTGCTTCCGAAGTTCGGTCTTGGCTACGAGGTGCTCAAAAGGCTCAACCCTCGGCTTATCATGATGTCAATGTCAGCATTCGGCGCAAGTAGCCTCAATCGTGATTGCCGGGCCTACGGCTCGACTCTCGAGCAGGGGTCGGGATTACCAAGTGTGATCGGAAATGCCGACGGCCCGCCCGTGATGAGCCACATTGCATTTGGGGATGCCGTCGGCGGATTGAACGGCTGCGCTGCAGTGTTGGTAGCCCTGATTCACGCCCGCAACACCGGGCAGGGACAGTTCATCGACCTCGCCCAGATCGAATGCATGATGCCGTTTGCTGCACCATGGATCACCGTTCATTCGATGGGCAGTACGCCACTAAAGAGGTTTGGCAATCGACATCCGCAGTTCGTGCCGCATGGCTGCTTCCGATGCGCGGGTGAAGACAACTGGATCATGGTAGCCGCCACGAACAAGGACATGTGGCACAGCCTTGCGGTAGTGATCGGTCGGCATGACTGGGCCGCAGACCCGTCGCTTGAATCCGAGAAAGCTCGCCGGGGCATTGAAGACGTCATCGAGAGGGACATTGAAGCGTGGACGCTCACTCGGGACGCGGATCAGGCCATGTCTGAGTTACAAGCTGCAGGGGTTGCCGCCGGTGTAGCCCGCCTTCCGATTGACCTACTCAAGGATCGGCATCTCCAGTCGCGCGCGTTTCTGCAGGAAGTCGAACGCGCGTTCATAGGCCGGCATCCGCAGCCTTCATTGCCAATTCGCGAAGGTTCAGAGCCCTATCCCATCCGCGCAGCGGCGCCGACGCTGGGACAACACAACATAGAAGTCCTGTCGGAAGTTCTCGACCTGTCTGACGTTGAGATCGGGGAGTTGATGACGGACGGGATAATCGGTACAGAGATGCTTACCGAAGGGGAGCTCGCAACAACAAAAAAGGTTTCATTGGACTGAAAAATCGGCGATTCGGCCTAGATTGTTGTAACTCTCGAGCTTAGCAGAATCACCTCCGCTGGTCTGTCATTATGATAGCTTGCGGATCCTACAGTTCTTCCTAAGCACTAATAACCCAGTTTTCTGTCGCGCAAGCTTGCAGCATAGTTATTGAATGGGTTCGGGTGTCCTGATCGAAGGAGATACCGGATGCGGGGTCTGACACCCGAGGGCGATGCTGGCACTTCTTCGCGCTCATGACGACCAACGCACCATTCATCGCAGCTCCTTCGATTCTACCGCGAACTCGTCAAAATCGAGCCGTTTCGTTCGCACTCACAACGCGAATTCACAGCCCTTCATTTGGACGGCTACTGCCGATTCTATCCTCCAAAATTCGCGCGACTTTGTCAGCGATTCGGATGACCTTGCCCCAAGTTTTATCCAGGCCTGGTTCGCGCCGGTTGCTGCATTCGACCGGCTTGGCGGTGGTAATGACCGAAGCTGGCGCGGAGCCATTGGCGCATAGCGCAGCGCCAGATCCCGGTGCGAACTAGGACGGCGTCTTCCATCATGCCGCGAATGCGGTGTGTCGTTGTAGTCGGTACGCCAGCATCCAAGTGCGACGGGGCTTGGTGAACAGCGGCTCGCTCAACAAAACGCCACTGTGGTCACAGCCACCCCGCTGCGAGTCGGTGTGTCGCCGCTAAATGACGGGGCGGCAGATTGACGCTACCCGCATCGTCGGCGAAGCTGCAAGGCGGCGGGCCCATTCTACATTGCGGTCGGTGACCATGTGCCATGGGGGCCGTCGCCTCGGGTCGTATGGCGAGTCCGTGGAGGAGCCGCCAAAGGCGTCTCCCCCGCCCGTTTTTCTGATTGGTCATGAAGCCGAATGTAAGACAACGCCTACGAGTGGCTGGCCCGTGGTGACAGACGCCAGAGTGCGATCAAGAGCTTGCGTGCCGGCGCCACGGTCATTGTCTTGCGTATGCCGCAACGACGGTCTGTCGTTCGCGCCTAGAGCCAGCGGGCCAGATCGCTATCCTTTTGGAATTGGAGAAATCGCTAAGATGGAGCGCGTCTTCGTCAAGCAGTCTTCAAGATCGGCAGAGGGGCGACCGCATTATGCCGGCTGTAGCCGCTTTACTACGGCGATGTTGCAACTCCGACACCCGCAGCGTCATTCCGAGAGCAGGCTGCTACCCACACGTCGCGCTGGGAAAGCCGCGCCGCGAATTCCGCGAGTGGCACGCCGATTGCTGGGTTTAAGAGCAGCCTCGCCAAGTCTTCGCCGCGGGTCTATCGCAAGAAGTGCCGATCAGGCCTGCTCGATGATTTCTGATCATTGCGCTGACGGGCGGAAATCCAACGGCGGTGAACATCATGAGATGAAACTTATGTCGGTCTAGCTTGACTTGAGACACGTCAAGCCTTCTAGCGAACGGAGAAGGAATGATTTCCGAAGTGTTTATCACTTGTGCGCTCACAGGGAGCGGGGATAGGCCGAACTATACGAATGTGCCAGTAACGCCGCAGCAGATCGCTGAGTCGGCCATCGAGGCGACGCGGGCGGGGGCTGCGGTAGTGCACATCCACGTGCGTGATCCTGCGACCGGGCGGGGGTCGCGGGACCCGGCGCTGTATCGGGAAGTGGTGCAGCGCATTCGGAAGTCGGCTGTGAATCCGGTGATCAACCTGACCACGGGGATGGGCTGCGCGCTCGTCCTTGGTGGGGCGGAGTCTCCGCTGCCGCCGGCGACTGGCACGGACATGGCCGGCGCCCTTGCGCGGCTAGTGCACATCGAAGAGCTGCGCCCCGAGATTTGCACATTGGATTGCGGTACGTTGAACTACGGCACCCGCGACGAGTTGATCGTGGTCAACACCCCCGCGACGGTGCGCGCGATGGCCGCACGCGTGAAAGAACTCGGGGTGCGCCCTGAGCTCGAGGTGTTCGATACCGGTGATCTGGTGATGGTACACGATTTGATCAAAGAGGGGCTTATCGACGGTCCGCCGTTGATTCAGCTATGTATGGGAATTTCCTATGGCGCGCCCAGCGATCCGACCACGCTGATGGCGCTGGTGCATCGACTCCCGCCGGGCGCCGTCTACTCGACCTTCTCGATTGGACGAATGCAGCTCCCGTATGCGGCCTTGGCACCACTAGTTGGCGCCAACGTGCGGGTGGGGTTGGAGGACAACCTTTACCTCTCCCGCGGGCGGCTGGCTTCTAATGCCGACCTCGTGCAGCAGGCAGTTGAAATTCTCGAGCGGATCGAGGTACGGGTGATGAACCCGGACGACGTGCGCGAGAAGCTCGCGCTCAAAGGTTATGCTTGAGTGTCAGAGTTCATGCCTAAGGGATCACACTTCTCTGAGAGGCAGCGGCGAGCTGGCAACGACCGCGTCAAGGTGCTTACGCAAATCGTTGGCGCTGACGGCAGGCGCCTCCATCCCTTCCACGTGCTCGCGCGCGAGGGTGATAAGGGGCCGGCGGCCGCGGGCGAGCAGAGGCTGCTCCATCTCAACGCGGGCAACGGACCTGTATTCCGCCCAATGGAGTTGTGCGAGTTTGCGCGCGTTCTTCAGCGCGATGTAGCGTGCTGCCGATAACATGGGCTTGAATGCCCAAGAAGAGGGAATGATGTCGAAGGATGGATTGTGCGCGATCGTGACGGGTTCGGCGTCGGGGCTTGGAGCGGCAACCGCGGGCCTGTGGGCCAAAGGCGGAGCACGCATCGTGGTCAATTATTCCAACAGCCAGAAGGAAGCCGAAGCCACGGCCGAAACCTGCCGCAAGGCGGGTGCTGCCGAGGTCGTGGTGGTACAGGGCGACGTCTCGCGCGATGAGGATTGCAGAAACATCGTCGCGGCCGCCGCGCCCTGGGGGCGGCTCGACGTACTCGTCAACAATGCCGGCATCACAAAACATGTGCCGCATTACGATCTCGACGGGCTCTCGGCAGAGGATTTTCAGCGCATCTATGCCGTCAATACCATCGGACCGTACCAGATGATCCGTGCAGCGCGCTCTCTGCTTGAGGCCGCCGCTAAAGTGAGCGGACGGCCGGCCGCGGTGGTGAACGTTTCCTCGGTCGCAGCCATCAGCGGTGACAGCTCATCGGTCGCGTACTCAGCGAGCAAGGGCGCGCTGAATGCCATGACGCTGCCGCTGGCGCGGGCGTTAGCTCCTTCCATTCGCGTCAACACAGTTTGTCCCGACTATATCGATACGCCTTGGTTCGCTAAGGGCCGTGGCGAGGCCGCTGCCCGGCAGGTGCGCGATGCAGTGCTGGCGCGTGTGCCGCTCAAGGTTGTCTCGACCGCCGATGACGTAGCGCATCTCGTCTGCTTCCTCGCAAGCCCGGCATCGAGCAGCATGACGGGCGAATGCGTGCGCATAGACGCTGGCATGCATATTATCTTGTGAGAACTTGAAAAACTCTCTCTTCGCTATTCCCTAACTTGTCCCCTCCACGCCTGTGGATGGCTCGTCAAGCATGGCCACGACGTGCGCTTGGAGCAATCTCACCTGTTGTAGTCCCGGAGCTCGCTCGTGTCGACCAGACACATGAACAGCACAACCAGCGAGTCGACGGCGCCGGCGATAAAGCGGGCGCCCTGTTCGGGCCCGTAATCACGTGGTTGTTGACGCCTCAGTCGCCGCCACCGTTCTCTCTGCTGCCAAAGACGCCGCATCAAACGCACTCCGATAGTTTCTGATCGGACGGCGGCGGCATTTCGGCCGCTGATCGCGACGCGACAATACCTCGTGGCTCAAAGATGGTTGGCGATTCATGCACCGCGAGCCCACGCGCCTGCATCAGCCGATAAAAGTCGCTGTGAAAGTTACCTCGTGCGCTCATTGCTGAAGCTGTGAACATCATCGTCTTCACCGCCGGCAGCAGGCAGTCGCGCCCTGTGCGGGATTGACGCGAGTCGTTCGGCACGACAGTGTCGGATACCAGCTCAAGCGTCACGCTGATCGACGGCTTCCCTCGAGCTCCTAAGGGTACTCTTTAGCGGACTGCGCTGGACGCACAAGGGCTCGATCTTCCGACACGCGGCGTTCGCTTGGTTGCCGTCGGTTGTTATCGCGCCTCGGCTGAACCGAGCTTCATCCTGTTTCGCAAGATGATGAATTGCGCAACCTCGCCTGACGAAAATCATTTAGGGACACGCATGGAACTGAGAGCAGCTATCGCCCAGTGCGATAGGTGCCCCTGGACCGCCGCAGAGCAACACAAACTGCGAGGGGCGATTGACGAAGGGCTGCCAGCAAGCGCGATTGCGCGAACTCTCAGGGTGACCGTTGGCTCCGATCACCGATATGGTGAATAGCCAAGGCTTGCTTTTGAATCAGGCCGCCATATCCAACTGATCGAATGCCGACCGAACGTAACCGAAGCCGACAATAGCTCTCCATAGCGGGAACGAACGTGAGTGCGAGCGGACGTTTGATTCTAAGGTTTCGAGAGGTTTATATCCCCTCCGTAGACAATCACGACATACATGCACGCACGACTCAACATCTTCTATTGGGGGCGAGAGTAGATGGTACGGAGCTGCTTTCCATCTTTGCAGTACACGATCTTTGTTTCGGTGGAATGCAGGTTCCAAGCCGCGCTCCCTCGGCTCGTCTGAAGTCTAGGTCCGACCGCATGCTGACACCGCGAGAGTGCTCTTTGGGAAGTTCCGCGAGTTTGCTCGATGATCGTTCCGTTCTGATACATGGGGATCCAACATGAATTGTCCCCGGGTGGTCGGTGCATGCGATCGGGCCGCAAGCGGAGCGTATGCGCACGAAGTTCGCCATGGTGCTGCGCCCAGCGGGCATGAGGACGTGGTCATCCAATCGGCATTGCAGTTATGACGTTGTTTTCGAAGATCATCGCGCAATCGTGCGTTTCGGCGATACTATTGATAAGTGGGTCGCCATCGTGGTTAGCGCGATCCAATCGCAGCGTCCTGTCGAATAGAGCAGGAGATAGACGACGGGCATGGAAGTGTTTTTCATGGGACACTGTCGACGGCGGGAAAGTGCACTGACTCCCTGGGAGGAGCGGCTTGTAAGGCATTAGATGACCTTCAGGCGCGTCGCCGGCTGATGGCTCAAATGAAGTTGTGGGTCACGGCCTGAAGCTGCAGGCGATACGCACCTTGGGCAAGCCACAGAGGACTATGCGGCCAAAGTCACGGTTCTTCGGGCATGGAGTACGCCTCCGCTGACGGCCGCCTTGTTTGAGGAAGGCGAGCGCTGCAGGTCCTAGGGGTAATCCTAGGAGAAGCGCTATGACGATATCGCGGGCAGAGGTGATCACATCGGTAGAGCGGCGGCGGC
>NZ_VKHP01000134.1 GCF_010811875.1 Bradyrhizobium uaiense | reverse complement strand
GACCGCCAACCGCACCTGGGACGGCGCCGTCGTGTACCGAACCGCCAAGCAAGGCTGGTCCACCGAACTCGCCTATTCCGCCGTCGTCAGCACCTCTGACGATGCCCGCGCGCTGCTGGCCGAGGCCACCGCCGACGACGTCGGCGCGGTCGGCCCCTATATCGCGCCGGTCGAGCTCAAGGACGGCGGCAAGGTCAAGCCCGGCAATCTCCGCGAACACATCCGCGCCAAGGGCGTCACCATCGATCTCCAGGTCCCCGCGTAAGGCGCGCCGGCGTAAGGCTCATCGAACATGTATGCTTATGACGAACTCGACCGCACGCTGATCAACGAGCGTGTTTCGGAATTCCGCGACCAGGTGAAGCGCCGCCTCTCCGGCGAGCTCACCGAGGACGAATTCAAGATCCTGCGCTTGCAGAACGGCGTGTATTTGCAGCTGCACGCCTACATGTTCCGCGTCGCGATCCCCTACGGCACGCTGTCGTCGAAGCAGCTGCGCCGGCTCGCCCATGTCGCGCGCCGCTACGATCGCGGCTACGGCCATTTCACCACGCGGCAGAACATCCAGTTCAACTGGATCAAGCTCGCCGAGCTGCCCGACGCGCTGGCCGATCTCGCCGAGGTCGGCATCCACGCGATGCAGACCTCCGGCAACAACATGCGCAACGTCACCTCGGACCAGTGGGCCGGCGTCGCGCCCGGCGAGATCGAGGATCCGCGGATCTGGTCGGAGATTATCCGCCAGCACACCACGCTGCATCCGGAATTCTCGTTCCTGCCGCGCAAGTTCAAGATCGCGATCACCGCCGCCGAGCACGATCGCGCCGCGATCAAGATCCACGACATAGGCCTGCGGCTGCACAAGAATGCCGACGGCGAGACCGGCTTCGAGGTGCTGGTCGGCGGCGGCCTCGGCCGTACGCCCTTCATCGCCAAGACCATCAAGCCGTTCGTCTCCGGCCGCGATATCCTGAGCTACATCGAGGCGATCCTGCGGGTCTACAATCAGTACGGCCGCCGCGACAACATCTACAAGGCGCGTATCAAGATCCTGGTGCACGAGCTCGGCATCGAGAAGTTCGCCAAGGAGGTCGAGGAGGAGTGGAAGGCGATGGGCGATGTCGGGCTGACGCTCGATCACACCGCCATCGAGGAGGTCCGCTCGCGCTTCTCCTACCCGGCTTACGAAAAGCTGCCGCACATGCCGGACGAGCTGAAGCAGGCCGCGCATGACAAGCTGTTCGAGCGCTGGCGCAAGAACTCGGTGTCCGCGCACAAGGTGCAGGGCTATTCGATCGTGACGCTGTCGCTGAAGCCGGTCGGTGGTCCTCCGGGCGACGCCACCGCCGAGCAGATGGACGCGGTCGCCGACCTCGCCGACAAATATTCTTTTGGCGAGATCCGCGTCGGCCACGAGCAGAACCTGGCGCTGCCGCATGTCGCCAAGCGCGATCTGCCGGTCTTGTTCAAGGCGCTCGACCGGCTCGGCCTGGCGACGCCGAACGTCAATCTGGTGACCGACATCATCGCCTGCCCGGGGCTGGATTACTGCTCGCTGGCGAATGCGCGCTCGATCCCGATCGCGCAGGAGCTGACGCGCCGCTTCGCCAACCACGACACCGCCGATCTGATCGGCCGGCTGCACATCAACATTTCCGGCTGCATCAATGCCTGCGGCCATCACCATGTCGGCCACATCGGCATTCTCGGCGTCGAGAAGAACGGTGAGGAATTCTACCAGATCACGATCGGCGGCCGCGCCGACGAGAACGCGCAGTTGGGCACCTTGATCGGCCCGGCCGTTCCCTATGCGGAAGTCGCCGATGTGATCGAAGACATTGTCGAAGCCTATCTCGCGCTGCGCGACCGTCCCGAAGAATTGTTCGTCGACACGGTGAAGCGTCTGGGCGTCGAGCCTATCAGGGAGCGGGTCTATGCCACTCGTTAAGCAGGGAAGACTGACCACCGATCTGTTCGTACATGTCACCGACGGCGCCGAGCTGCCCGGCGACGGTGCGGTGCTGGTCACGGCCGAGCGCTTTCTCGCCGATCCGGAGGCGCTGCTGCGCCGCGCCGGCAAGGTGGGCGTGATCTGGCCGAACAACCGCAACCTCGACGATCTCGTGCCGCATCTCGGTCGGCTGGCCTCGGTCGCGCTGGTGTTTCCAACCTTCCGCGACGGCCGCGCCTACAGCCAGGCCCGCCTGCTGCGCGAACGCTACGGCTATGACGGCGAGCTGCGCGCCACCGGGCAGATCCTGCGCGACCAGTTCGTGTTCATGACGCGCGCGGGCTTCGACGCCTTCGAGGTCAAGAAGGATGCCGACGCCGACGCGTTCGCCCAGACCATGAAGCGCTATTCGGTGTTCTACCAGCCGACCGGCGACGGCCGCGTCACCGCACTCAACCGCCGCATGCAGCTGCGTCACTCGGAGAGCGCGGGCCAGTGAGCATGCTTGCACCAGAGCTCGCGGCGGCATCGGCCGCATTGTCCGCGGCCGATGCGCTCGATCGCGCGTTGTGCACGGCATCGCCCGCCGAGGTGATCGCGGCCGCGCTGAAGACGGTCGGCCGCGACAGGCTGGCGCTGGTGTCGTCGTTCGGCACCGAGTCCGCCGCGCTGCTCAAGGTGATGGCGGATGTCGATCCGGCGATCCCGGTGGTCTTCCTCGACACCGGCTGGCTGTTCGAGGAGACGCTGGCCTATCGCGACACGCTGATCAAAACGCTCGGTCTCACCGATGTGCGCTCGATCAAGCCCGACGAGCAGGCGCTGTCGCGCCAGGATCCGGACCGCGAATTGTGGTTCACCGATCCCGATGCCTGCTGCCGCATCCGCAAGGTCGAGCCGCTGGCGCGTGCGCTGAAGCCGTTCGCCGGCTGGATCAACGGTCGCAAGCGTTTCCAGGGCAACGCCCGTGCCGACATCCCCGTCGTCGAGCACGATGGGATCAGGCTGAAATTCAATCCGTTCGCCCATGTCTCCCGCGAGGAGATCGAGGCGATCTACGCCCTCGGCAAGCTGCCGCCGCATCCACTTGTCGCATCGGGATATCAGTCGGTCGGGTGTATGCCTTGCTCGAGCCGGGCTGCTTCCGGCGAGGACGCACGCGACGGCCGCTGGCGCGGCCGGGCCAAGACGGAATGCGGCATCCATACGATGAAGATGTCGTAGAGCATGACGCTAGTCGCTCGATCGCGATGGTCGTGCATCGCAATCGAGCGGCGCGACAAAGCCTTCGCAGCGCGGCGGCTTCGTAGCACAAGCGCGCTGCGCCGCCGAAAACAAAGAAAACCGGTTTCGTTGACTTAAAGCCACTTCGCCGTGAGTTATGTCTTGCGTGTTCCCTGACATTCTCAGGTTGAATGGAGACAGAAATGATCCGTCGTATCCTGCCGCTGGTCGCGGGGTTGTTGTGGGCGAGTTCGGCCTTTGCGGCCGACTATTCGCTGCTGAACGTATCCTACGATCCGACGCGCGAGCTCTATGTCGATTTCAACAAGGCGTTCGCCGCGGCCTATCAGAAGGAAACCGGCAAGAGCGTCGAGATCAAGCAGTCGCATAACGGATCCGGCGCATCCTCGCGTAGCGTGATCGACGGTCTGCAGGCTGATGTCGTCACCCTGGCGCTGGCCTACGACATCGATGCGATCGCAGCCAAGGGCCTGATCGCGCCGGACTGGCAGAAGCGGTTGCCGCTGAACGCCTCGCCCTACACCTCGACAATCGTCTTCCTGGTCCGCAAGGGCAATCCCAAGGGCATCAAGGATTGGGATGATTTGATCAAGCCCGGCGTTGCCGTGATCACGCCGAACCCGAAGACCTCGGGCGGCGCGCGCTGGAACTATCTCGCCGCCTGGGGCTATGCGCAGAAGAAGTTCGGCTCTGCCGACAAGGCGAAGAAGTTCGTCGCCGACCTCTACCAGAACGTTCCGGTGCTCGACACCGGTGCGCGCGGCTCGACCGTGACCTTCGTCGAACGCGGCGTCGGCGACGTGCTGCTGGCGTGGGAGAACGAAGCTTTCCTGGCGTTGCGCGAATTCGGCGCGGACAAGTTCGAGATCGTGGCGCCGCCGCAGTCGATCCTTGCCGAGCCGCCGGTCGCCGTTGTCGACAAGGTTGCCGATCAAAAGGGCACACGCGCCGTCGCCGAAGCCTATCTGAAGTACTGGTACACCAAGGAAGGCCAGGAGATCGCCGCGAGCAACTCCTACCGGCCGCGCGATCCCGAGATCGCCAGGGAGTACGAAAAATCCTTCGCCAGGGTCGAACTTTTCACCATCGACGACGTTTTTGGTGGTTGGACCAAGGCGCAGAAGGAGCACTTCGCCGAGGGCGGCATCTTCGATCAGATCTACAAGAACTGATTGAACAGGGGGATATGTGAGCACAGCGGTTGCAAGGCGCAGTACCCTGCCGGGGTTTGGTCTCACCATGGGACTGACCCTGACCTGGCTCTCCGTGATCATCCTGATCCCGCTGGCCGCGCTGTTCCTCAAGACGTTCGAGCTCAGCCTCGATCAGTTCTGGGGCATCGTCACCAGCCGCCGCACCCTGAACGCGCTGAAGATCTCGTTCGGACTGTCGTTTGCGGCCGCCTGCGTCAATCTGGTGATGGGCACCATCATCGTTTGGGCGCTGGTGCGCTATCGGTTTCCGGGCCGGCGGTTGTTCGACGCCATCGTCGATGTTCCCTTTGCCTTGCCGACCGCGGTCGCCGGCGTCGCGCTGACGCAGCTGTTCGCGCAAAAGGGCTGGCTCGGCGCGCCGCTGGCCGAACTCGGCATCAAGGTCGCGTTCACGCCAATCGGCATCTTCATCGCGATGATCTTCATCGGCATTCCCTTCGTGGTGCGCACGGTGCAGCCGGTGCTGATCGATCTCGATCCCGAGATCGAGGAGGCGGCCGCGAGCCTGGGGGCCAATCGCTGGCACACCGTGTTTCGCGTCATCCTGCCGAGCTTGATTCCGGCGCTGCTCACCGGCTTTGCGCTCGCTTTCGCCCGCGCCATCGGTGAATACGGCTCGGTGATCTTCATCGCCGGCAATCTGCCCAACGTCTCCGAAATCGCGCCGCTGTTGATCGTGATCAGGCTGTCCGAATTCCGCTACGCCGACGCCACCGCGATCGCGGTGGTGATGCTGGTGGCCTCGTTCCTGATCATCTTCCTGATCAACCGGCTACAGCGCTGGGCGCAAGCCCGCATCCCCGTGCATTGAGGCCCAGAGATGTCGATGCAGACGGGATTGGCGACCTCGACGACGCAGCTGCGGACCTACGCGCCCGCGACCGATGTCGGCGTTGCTGCGCCGGCGCCACGGCTCGAGATCGGGCGTGCGGAGCCGGGCACCGCGCGACGCAACCCGCGTACCGAGCCGGGCCCGATCCGCCTTGTCATCATTGCGCTTGCCATCGCTTTCCTCAGCATCTTCGTCGTGCTTCCGCTGGTCGTCGTGTTCGCGTCGGCGTTCTCGAAGGGCATCGTCGCCTATTTCGCGGCGCTGGCCGAGCCCGAGGCGCTTGCCGCGATCAAGCTGACGCTGCTGGTTGCGGCGATCTCGGTCACGCTCAACCTCGTGTTCGGCGTGGTCGCCGCCTGGGCGATCTCGAAATTCGAATTCACTGGCAAGACCTTCCTGATCACGCTGATCGATCTGCCGTTCTCGGTCTCGCCCGTGATCTCGGGTCTGGTCTTCGTGCTGCTGTTCGGCGCGCAGGGCTATTTCGGGTCGTGGCTACAGGCGCACAACGTCCACATCCTGTTCGCGGTGCCCGGCATCGCGCTGGCGACGATCTTCGTCACCTTCCCCTTCGTGGCGCGCGCGCTGATCCCGCTGATGCAGGAGCAGGGCACCCAGGAGGAGGAAGCGGCGATCTCGCTCGGCGCCTCCGGCCTGCAGACCTTCTTCCGCGTCACGCTGCCCAATATCAAATGGGGCCTGCTCTACGGCGTCCTGCTCTGCAACGCGCGCGCGATGGGAGAGTTCGGCGCGGTATCCGTGGTCTCCGGCCACATCCGCGGCGAGACCAACACGATGCCGCTGCTGGTCGAGATTCTCTACAACGAATATCAGTTCGTCGCGTCGTTCGCGATCGCATCGCTGCTTGCGATGCTGGCGTTGATCACGCTGGTGGCGAAGACCGTTCTCGAGCGGCGGCTCGACGAGGCAGAGGTGCCCGATGGCGATTGAAGTCAAGAATATCGTAAAGCGGTTCGGCAGCTTTGCCGCGCTCGACAATGTCGATCTCAAGGTCGCCGACGGCGAGCTCTTGGCGCTGCTCGGTCCGTCCGGCTCCGGCAAGACGACGCTGCTGCGGATCATCGCAGGGCTCGATTGGCCCGACTCCGGCGAGGTCGCGATCGACGGCGAGAATGCGCTGTCGCGCGGCGCCAGCGAGCGCCAGGTCGGCTTCGTGTTTCAGCATTATGCACTGTTCCGCCACATGACGGTGTTCGAGAACGTCGCGTTCGGCCTGCGCGTGCAGCCGCGCGCGATCCGCAAGGACGAGGCGACGATCCGCGCCCGCGTCAAGAATTTGCTCGATCTGGTGCAGCTCGACTGGCTCGCCAACCGCTACCCCAGCCAATTGTCCGGCGGCCAGCGTCAGCGCATCGCGCTGGCGCGTGCGCTCGCGATCGAGCCGCGCATCCTGCTGCTCGACGAGCCGTTCGGCGCGCTCGATGCCAAGGTGCGCAAGGAGCTCAGGCAATGGCTGCGCTCGCTGCACAACGAGATCCACGTCACCTCGATCTTCGTCACCCACGACCAGGAGGAGGCGCTCGAAGTCGCCAACCGGGTGGTGGTGATGGACAAGGGCAAGATCGAGCAGATCGGCTCGCCCGGCGAGGTCTATGACAATCCGGCGACCGCGTTCGTGCACAGCTTCATCGGCGAATCCATCGTGCTGCCGGTCGATGTGGCCGGCGACGCTGTACGGCTCGACGGCCGTCCGCTGAACATTCCGGCACTGGGCGCCGCGTCCGGCGCGGCCAAGTTGTTCGTCCGCCGCCACGACATGGCGGTCGGTCCGGCCGGAACCGGCGCGCTGGAAGGTGCCATCCGGCATGTCCGTTCGTTCGGTCCGATCCAGCGCGCTGAGGTGGCGCTGTCGGGGAGCGAGGGCAAGACCGTGATCGAGATCGACGCCCCCCGCGACCGCGAGCTGCAGGCCGGCGAAATCGTCTCGCTGCAGCCCCGCCGCTACCGGATTTTTGCGGCGCAGTAGGGCCGCTCAAACCTCCCCTTGAAAAGGGGAAGTCGCTTTGCTCGTCAGAGCAAAGCGGGTGGGGATCTTGTCCCCGCAACACCGGCTGTCGCCTGTGGCCAGACCCCCATCCCGACCTTCCCCCTTTCAGGGGGAAGGAGAACGGGCGTCCCGGAGATCGGTGGCTATTGCTGGCCAAAAGTTAGCCCCTGTTCACCATTCAGCCACGGTTGGTATGCAACAACGGCGCGCCAACCTTGGGGGTTTTCACCTGTGAAACGGACGACGGTCGCCCTGTTCGGGCTTCTGGTGCTTGCCGGCTGCGGCACGGACACCAAAATCCCGGAAGAACCGGCCATGTATCTCAACATGGCGCAGCCCGGCGCCGTGCTGGACAGCCAGGCGGCCGCGATCATGTTTTCGCAGTACCGCCAGAATAATGGCCTCGGCACCGTCGTGGTCGATCCGGACCTGACGAGGCTCGCCGAGCAGCAATCGCAGGCGATGGCGGCCCGCAACAAGATGGACCATGACGTCAAGGCCCCGCTCGGCAAGCGGCTCGAGGCCGGCGGCTATCCCGCGACCGTCGCGGTCGAGAACATCTCGGCCGGCTACCACACGCTGGCGGAAGCCTTTTCGGGCTGGCGCGATTCACCGCCGCACAAGGCCAATATGCTGAAGAGTGGTGTCACAAAAATGGGCATCGCGGCCGTCTATGCTCCGAATACCAAATACAAGGTGTTCTGGACGCTCATTCTGGCGGCAACCTGACCTTCGATAAATTCCGCGTGATCCAACCCCTTGATCTCGCTGATTGACGCCGCGGCGAACAGCCGCCACGGTGCGGCTCACGTCATTTCTGACCGAACGGTTGCGAATGGATACTTCTGAGACCGCGCCGGCCTCGACGCCCGCGCAAGCGCAGCGTGTGCTGGTACTTCAGGGCGGCGGCGCGCTCGGCTCCTACCAGGCCGGCGCCTTTCAGGCGCTCTGTCATGCAGGCTTCGAGCCGGAATGGATCGCCGGCATCTCGATCGGCGCCATCAATGCCGCGATCATCGCCGGCAACGAGCCGGACAAGCGTGTGCCGCGGCTGAAGGAATTCTGGGAGATGGTGTCGGCGCCGGTGCCCTGGAATCCGGTCTCGAAACATGAGCGCGCCCGCTCGCTGTTCAACGAGACCTCTGCCGCTATCATCGCGACCTTCGGCGTGCCCGGCTTCTTCGCGCCGCGGATTCCGCCGGCGCCGTTGTGGCCGCCCGGCAGCTCGCAATCGCTGAGCTATTACGACACCGCGCCGCTGAAGAAGACGCTGGAGCGGCTGGTTGACTTCGATCGTATCAACGATCTGAAGACGCGGCTGTCGGTCGGCGCGGTCGGCGTCACCTCGGGCAATTTCCGCTATTTCGACAATTACGAGTTCAAGAAGCTCGGCAAGAGGATCGGCCCCGAGCACATCATGGCCTCGGGCGCGCTGCCGCCGGGCTTTCCCGCCGTCGTGATCGAAGGCGAGCATTACTGGGACGGCGGCATCGCCTCCAACACGCCGCTCGACTTCGTGCTCGACGAGGAGACCAGCCGCGATCTCCTGATCTTCCAGGTCGATTTGTTCAGCGCGCGCGGGCCGTTGCCGGAGACGCTGCTGGAGGCCGCCGAGCGCGAAAAGGACATCCGCTATTCCAGCCGGACGCGGATGAACACCGACAAGAACAAGCAGGTCCACAACGCCCGCATGGCGGTGCGCGACCTGATCGGCAAGCTGCCGGATTATTTGAAGAACGATCCGTCGGTCGAGCTGCTGCGCAAGGCGTCCAAGGAGAACACCGTCACGGTGGTTCACCTGATCTACAAGAGCAAGAATTACGAGAGCTCGTCGAAGGACTACGACTTCTCCCATGTTGCGATGGTCGAGCACTGGGGCGCCGGCGTGCGCGACGTGCATTTGTCGATGCGTCACAAAGAATGGCTAGAACGCCCGCAGTCCGGGGAAACCATGGTGACTTACGACCTCACGGGGGACGAACCCACACCCCCTGCAAGCAAATAGGAGCGAAGAACAATGGGTACGTTGACAGGCAAGACCGCCGTTGTGACCGGCTCGACCAGCGGCATCGGATTGGCTTATGCGCGCGCCTTCGCCGGCGCCGGCGCCAACATCGTCCTCAACGGCATGGGCGTGCCGGCCGACATCGAGAAGGAGCGTTCCGGCATCGAGACCGACTTCAAGGTCAAGGCGGCCTATTCGCCGGCCGACATGACCAAGCCGGCCGAGATCGCCGACATGATCGCGCTCGGCGAAAAGACCTTCGGCTCGGTCGACATCCTCGTCAACAATGCCGGCATCCAGTTCGTGTCGCCGATCGAGGAATTCCCGCCGGAGAAGTGGGAAGCGATCATCGCGATCAATCTGTCGTCGGCGTTCTACGGCATCCGTGCCGCGGTGCCCGGCATGAAGAAGCGCGGCTGGGGCCGCATCATCAACACGGCTTCCGCGCACTCGCTGGTCGCCTCGCCGTTCAAGTCGGCCTATGTCTCGGCCAAGCACGGCATCGCCGGCCTGACCAAGACCGCGGCGCTCGAACTCGCGCAGTTCAAGATCACCTGCAACTGCATCTCGCCGGGCTATGTCTGGACCCCGCTGGTCGAGCACCAGATTCCGGAGACCATGAAGGCGCGCAACATGACCAAGGAGCAGGTCATCAAGGACGTGCTGCTCGCCGCCCAGCCGACCAAGGAGTTCGTCACCTCCGAGCAGGTCGCAGCACTCGCGCTGTTCCTGTGCGGTGACGATGCCGCGCAGATCACCGGCGCCAATCTCTCGATCGACGGCGGCTGGACCGCGGAGTAATCGTTTCGTTGTAATTGCTCACGACAGAGCCGGCTCTGATCAGATCAGGGCCGGCTTTTGTTTTTTGATCGGAACGGAACTGGCTTAACTGAAATTGGAATTTGAGGGCGAGAGCGGCGCACGAGAGGTCGCGTTTGGCGGAAAGCTATGCCGCCGGCCGCCGCTTCCCGAATGCCAGCACGTGCAGGCCGAGGCGCGAGCGCACCACGACGAACAGCAGGATGGTCTCGAAGATCAGCGACAGCGAGGTCGAGGCGGCGGCGCCCATGCCGCCATAGCGCGGCACCAGCGTCATGCAGAGCCCGACATTCATGAAGAACGATACCGCATAGGCGGTCGCGCAGATGCTCTGGTGGCCGAGCATGTTCAACAGCCGCTCCACCGGCCCGATCGCCGACCGCACCACGAGTCCGATCGCAGCGACGAACATGATGCTGTAGCCATCGACGAATTTCGGACCGAACAGCCAGAGCAGCGGCTTGCCGAAGGCGAGCAGGGCGATGGTGGCGAGCAGCGAGGGCCAGAACGTCCAGCTGATGGCGTGCGCGACATAGGCCGACAGCCGGTCCTTGTCGCCGAGCGCATTGTACTCGGCAAAGCGATGCGCCGTCGTCGCCGCCATCGCGTAGTGCACGAACGATACCAACGCCAGGGTCTTCACCACGGCGAAATAGATGCCGACCTCCTCGGAGGAGCGGAACTGCTGCAGCATCAGCACGTCGGTGTAGCCGAGCAGGAGATAGAAGCTCTCGACCAGCATGATCGGCAGCGAGATCGCGAACCAGCCCTTGACGTCGTAGGTCTTCTCGCCCGGCCCGAGATGGGCTTTGAGGCGGCGGTTCAGCACGATCATCTGGCCGATCGCTGCGATGTACACCGCCGCGGCGCTCGCGATCATCGCAGCGGTGGCGCCAAGGTTGAGGCCGAGCGCCAGCGCGCCGGCGGTCAGCGCGATGATCAGCCCCTGCCGCACAATGAATTGCGGCATCAGGCCGAGCTGCATCCAGTCATGCGCGCGCGAGATGCCGTCCTGGGTGTTGGCGACCACGAAGGGCGGCAAGGTCAGGCAGCCGATATAGAGCGGCACCACCGCGTTGGGGTCGATCCAGGGCGAGGCGAGGTGGATCACGCCGGCGAGCAGCAGCGCCACCGTGCTCGACGCCGCAAGCACCACCCAGCGGCCGCCGGAGAGGAAGCCGCGCAGCGCGGCGAGGTCGCCGCGCGTGCGATATTCCGGAATGATCTTCTGCGAGGACGGCGCGATGCCGAAATCCATGGTGCTGCCGAGCAGCAGCACCCAGGTCCAGACATAGACGTAGATGCCGTAATCCGAGCCGCTCATCCAGCGCGCCAGCAGGATCTGCGCCAGATAGGCAATGGCGGCGCTGATGACGCGGATGACGAAGATCATGCCGGCGAGGCGCTTGGTGACCGATGCCTCCTTGGTGCCGCCGAGCAGGCGCGCAGCGAGGCCGCGCAGGCGTGCGACCGGGCCCGATGGCGCAGAGCTTGCGGCAGAGGCAGAGGTTGCGGATCGTGTCTCCATCACAGCCAAAGCGGAAAATTCCCAAAGCGCCGCAAGGCGGCAATGGCCCCCGATCTATCAACGAAACGTTAAGATTGGGTTGGGTGGGCGCAATCGACCGCCTTCGCTGCTGCGACAGCGACCGGGGGACCGCCGCAACGATCCGGCCTTCGGTTTCCTTATTATATCAAGATCTGTCCGGCCGAGGCGATCCAGGCGCCGAAATCCATCTATCGATGTTTACCGCGGCTTCGTTCTGCCGGGCCTTCGATAGCAAACGGTCGCGCGCGGCGCCTGGAGGCAGCCGGGCCGCCTTCTCGCGCGCGTCCTGTGCAGATTGCAAAAGGCGATCCTCGAACGAGACCTGATGCTTGATCCGCCGGCGGCGGCGCCGGATCACCGGCCTGCTTTCGGGCGCCGCCGGCTGCTCGTCTGTGGCGAGCTGTTCCTTCACAATGGGCAGCATTTCCGGCGAGACGACGTCTCTCGTGTTCCGATCAGACGCCGCCAAAAAGCGCTCGAGGCTTTCGACAAACTGATAGCTCAGCGCGAGATGGCGCCAGCTCTGGGCCAACAGTTCGTTATCGCTGCGGGTCGCTGGATCGGCCGCCTGTCGCGCGCGCTGCTCGGCATTGGCAGCGCGCTCGACGCAATTCGAGATATGTCCGCTAAGCTTGAGGAGCATGGTCGGTCTCCCGATCCCTGCAAGTCAACAGTCCGAGAATGGGTTCGGCGACAGCGAAACGCCCAGTGACGGGAGAAGTTCCATCCGTTCAAAAGTGAAGGCAGAAACCTTGCCCCGCCTTCCTACGCCTCGGTGAAACGGGCCGCGATCTCGTCGGTGCGCCGGATCGAATCGCGGATCACCTTGGCTTCCGCCTCGAACTCGGCCGCCTTGGCCGCCCAGGACTTGGCGACTCTGGTTTGGCCGCCGGTGCTTGCTTGCGCCTCCAGTTTCCTGGCGAGGGCGACCCGCTCGTCGAGCGCCTGCAAGGCGATGCCGAAGGCCCGTCTCAGATTGTCGTCGAGGGCGAGGCTCATCACCTCGGCCGAGTAGGCGTGACCCTCGTGGCAACGGTAGCGCACGAGCTCGCCGTCATCGAATTCCCACATGACGCCGTGGCAGTCAGGGCAGGCGAGTACCGATCGTCGGCCGATCCGATCCATTTCGTGCATGCTGCTACGTCCACCGCTGGCGATGTCGACCTCATATTGGAGGTTGCCGGGGATCGGCATCGCTTGCCCTGCCGGTTGCCGCGCCAGTGTTTCGAACAGCGCCGGCATGCCCGTGAGGCCAACGACATGATCGGGATGCGAGCGGGCCAGGGCCGTGGTCGGCATCTCCGGGAAAGCGGCGTCGCTCGGATCCTGCACCACGGTGATGCCGCCGCATTGCTTCAGCGTCGACAGACCCGCAGCGCCGTCTCCCAGCGTTCCGGTAAGAACGGCACCGACGGTTCGCGGCCCGCAGCACAGGGCCGCGGACCGGAACAGCGGGTCGAGTGACGGCCGGGCGTTGTTCTCGCGCGGCCCCGATCCCAGCCGCAAATGCCCGCTTTCGAGGATGAGGTGACGCTCTGCCGGCGCGATATAGAGCCGGCTTCTTTCCAGTCTTTCGCCATCGACGGCGAAGCTGGCCGGCAGCGGACCCGCCTGGGTCAGGATCGCGTCAAGCTCCGAGCGGAATTGACTCGACAGGTGGATCGTCACCACAACGGAAGCGGGAAAATCGCGCGAGAATTCGCCGGCGAGGAAGCGCAGCGCCTCAAACCCCCCGGCGGAAGTCCCTATGGCCAGGACATCGCGATTGGTCATCCAAATGCTCCAGGCGCCCGTGAGGGGAACCCGCGCTCGGGGCATTCGTTCCGAAATCAGCACCGACGAATATCTCCCGGCTGAAACTTCTGATAAATGAGATAGATGGAGACCGATAAAGAAGTGAGCCGCGCGGATGGGTGAAGGGAGCGACGAGGAGCGGAACGAGGAAGCGGAGCCTAACCGTCCCAAGACCATTGTCGTCGGCATTGGCGCTTCTGCCGGCGGCGTCCGGGCGTTGCAGGATTTGTTTGCTGCGCTGCCGGAAAAAACCGGCGCGGCCTTCGTCGTGGTCGTGCACCTCGATCCAGATACCCGCAGCGAGATGTCCAACATCCTGGCCGCGCGCACCCATATGCCCGTGCTCCAGGTTGGAGATCCGGTGGCGCTGCAACCGGATCATGTCTACGTCATCCCGCCCGATCGCCGCCTGCACATCACCGACGACGAGATCGCTACCGCGGAGTTCGAGGAGCCGCGCGGGAAACGGGCGCCGATCGACCTGTTCTTCCGCTCGCTGGCCGAGCAGCACGGCGATGGTTGCGCCGTGATCCTTACCGGCGCCGGCTCCGACGGCGCCGTCGGCGTGAGGGCCGTCAAGGAGTCCGGCGGCATCATTCTCGTGCAGGATCCGACCGAAGCGGAATTCCCCTCGATGCCGCGTGCCGCTATTGCGACCGGCATTGCGGATTTCATCCTGCCGATCCGCGAGATTGCCCAGCGCCTGACCGAGCTGGTGCGTGAAAAGAACAATGGAACCCCGGCCGACCTGCGCGGCTTGAATTCCGACCTGCTGCGGCGGATCCTGGCGCATGTTCGGGTTCGGACTGGGCACGATTTCTCCAAGTACAAGCGGGCGACGATTCTGCGCCGGATTGCGCGCCGCATGCAGGTGACGAGGTCAGACAGCCCGAACGCCTATTACGACGTGCTTCGCGACAGTCCCGACGAGGCTCAGGCGCTGCTCGGTGACCTCCTGATTTCGGTGACGTCATTCTTCCGCGACAAGGAAGCGTTCCAGACGCTCGAGCTGCAGGTCATTCCGCAACTGTTTCACGGCAAATTGTCCGATCGCGCGATCCGTGTCTGGGTGCCCGGCTGTGCCACCGGCGAAGAAGCCTATTCGGTCGCGATGCTGCTGCTGGAGCAGGCCTCTCGGCAGGACATCCGGCCGACGATCCAGGTGTTCGGCTCGGATATCGATGCCAGGGCGCTCGCGATGGCGAGAGAGGGCCAGTACCCCGCGGCCATCGAGGCCGATGTCAGCGAAGACCGTCTGCGGCGCTTTTTCGTGAAGGAAGGCGATCATTATCGGGTTCGCCAGGAGTTGCGCGACCTGGTGCTGTTCGCGAGCCATAGCCTGCTCAAGGATCCGCCGTTCTCGCGCCTCGATCTCATCGCCTGCCGCAACCTGCTGATCTATCTGGATCGGGATCTCCAGGAACTGGCGTGCAATACGTTTCACTACGCGCTCCATCCCGACGGCTTTCTGATGTTGGGCACGTCGGAGAGCGCCGACAACCCGCCCGGACAATTCCGCACCTTCGACCGGAAGGCGCGCATCTACCAATCCTCGGCTGCGCCGGGCGAGCTGCGTCTGCTGCCGCGCCTGCTCGGCAGCGTTGCCGTCGTGCACGAGCAGGCCGCGCATCCGATGCGGCCGCCCAGCACCAGCGCGCTGCTGAACGAGGCTGCCGCGCACCGCCAGGCGCTCGAGAAGCTTGCGCCCCCCAGCATTCTCGTCGACCAATCGCATCGCGTCCTGCACATGTCCGAGAATGCCGGGCGTTTCCTGCAACCGGCCGGCGGGCCGCTGAGCGGCAATGTCGTCGATCTGGTGCGGCCCGAACTGCGCTTCGAATTGCGGTCGGCCCTGCACAGGGTTTTCGAAACCGCGCAGCCCTGGCTCAGCCTGCCCATCCCGGTCCGGTTCAACGGCTCGCCGCACCGGGTGCTGATGCACGTCAAGCCCGCCGAGGACCACGACGATGGTGGAGAAAACAGGGCGATCGTGCTGTTCATCGAGGGCGGCGCGGTTGAACAGGTTACCGATGGCCAGTCGGCTGAGATCGGCGCAGGCAACGAAATCATCAATCGGCTGCGCGAAGAGTTGCAGCAGACCCAGGCGCGGCTGCGGACGACCCGGGAGGAATCCGAGAGCGCCAACGAGGAATTGCGCGCAGCCAACGAAGAACTGCAATCGATCAACGAGGAATACCGCTCGACCTCCGAGGAGTTGGAGACCAGCAAGGAGGAGCTGCAGTCGATCAATGAGGAATTGCAAACCGTCAACAGCGAACTCAAGCTGAAGCTCGAGGCCGTCTCACGCGCGCACAGCGACCTGCAAAACCTGATGGCGGCGACCGATTTCGGCACGCTGTTCCTCGATTCCAGCCTGCGCATCAAGCGATTCACGCAGCAGGTCACCGAATTGTTCAGCATCACGCCGAGCGACGAGGGTCGCCCGATCTCGGATTTCGCTCACCGGCTCGAATATGATGGCCTGGTCGGCGACGCCCGCAGGGTGCTCTCCAACCTCACGCCGATTGCGCACGAAATCCGCAGTCGCGACGGTCGCTGGTATGATGTTCGCCTGCGCCCCTATCGCACGGTCGATGACAAGATCGACGGCGTCGTCCTCACGTTTGTCGACATGACGGACCGGCGGCTTACGGAAGAAGCGCTCCGAACCAGCGAACGCAAGCTCCGCCAGGAGACGCAACTGGTCGAGCTTTCGCGCGATCCGATCTTCATCTGGGATTTCAGCGGCACGATCCTGGAATGGAATCGCGGCAGCGAGCAGCTCTATGGCTACAGCCGCGATGAAGCGGTCGGAAAGAAAAAGGAGAAGCTGCTGGGTACGACCGTGCCCGGAAGCTCATTCGCCGAACTGCGAGCCAGACTGCATGATGAAGGCAGCTGGAGCGGCGAGATCAAGCACAGGACCAAAGGCGGCCGGGAGTTAACGGTTGAGAGCAGCATCATCCTGGAGACGGTCGGCGGGCAGCAGCTTGCGCTGGAGAGCACGCGGGACGTTACCGAGCGCAAAGCATGGGAGACGCAGCAGAGGCTGTTGCTCCGCGAACTGACCCACCGCGTCAAGAATACGCTGACCGTGGTGCAGTCGATCGCGCATCAAACCCGGCGCTTCAGCAAATCCTACGAGGAATTCACCGACCGCCTGGACGGCCGCCTCGCCGCGCTCGCGGCGGCCCATTCACTGCTGGTGGACTCCGAGTGGAGGGGCGCCGATCTCGGCACGTTGGCGCGCAAACAATTCGAGCCTCATGTCGGCGGCAATCCCGATCGGGTCAAAATCACGGGCCAACCGGTGTTCCTGCCTGCCGATCTGGCAACCCCGTTCGGGCTGGTCTTCCACGAGCTCGCCACCAACGCTGCCAAATATGGCCCGTTTTCGCGGCGTGCCGGTACCGTGGATCTGAGCTGGAATCTGGAAAAACGGAACGGCCAGCCGTCCCTTACCGTGATCTGGCGCGAGCGCGGCGGGCCGAAGATCACCGAGCCGAAAACAAAGGGTTTTGGCAGCGAGTTGATCGAAAGGGCGATACCGAATTCGACCGTTCGGCGTGAGTTTGCCTCCAGCGGGGTGATCTGCACGATCGATGTACAGCTTCCGACGGCTCTGGACGTCGATCCGTAACGCGCGTCCCGAACGACGATCTAACAGCCGGCGGAGTTCGCTTTGCTCGGCCAAGCTTGTGATGTCGGGTCGGCGAATTGGTCTCCGAACGAATTGCGGACTCCCGCCGTGGCTTGGTGCAAGGCATGGTCCAATTCGTCACGCTGAAAAGGCTTTGTCAGCGTCGGCACACTCCGAAAACGATCGGCCACGCCGTCTGCGCCATAGCCGGTTGCGAACACGAAGGGAATGCCGCGTTCGCTCAGAATATCGGCCACGGCAAAGGTGTCCTCGCCGCTGAGGTTCACGTCGAGCAGGGCAACGTCAATGTCGGCGTCCCGCGCCATCGCGAGAGCTTGTTTTGTCCCGCCGGCCCAGCCTGCGATGTCCCATCCCAAATCTTCCAGGAAATCTTCCACCATCATGGCAATCATCGGCTCATCTTCGACGATCAAGACGCGATGCACAGCCACGGGCAACTCCTCGAAAACACTACAACGAAAATGGCAGCGATGGGCGCAAGGAAAACGGCAGCCCTGTGCGCTGGTTCAGGGTTTTGAACCACGCGGCGTTCCGGCGAGATATCGCGGGAGTAGTGGGAACGTTCCACCAAACTCCCGATAGCCAACGCCCTCAAAACGTCCGGGTTCCTCGCGCTTTTTGCGACAGCCGCCAGAATCGAGCAAGCCATCGCGGCCCTGATCGCCTGTGTGCGTTTGGCTTCAGGGACCAATCCACGCGTCAGTTCAAATTGATATTGAATTCGTAGCTTTTGTCGCCGCCGACCAGCGTCAGCTTCAGCGCGGCGCCTTCCGCCTTGGCGCCCGGCGGCAACCCGTCGAGCTCGAAAGAGAAGCGCTTCACGCCCGGCGGCGCGTGCTCGACGAGCTTGGGCACCGGCAGCGCCCAGTCGGGCGTCGGCCCCTCAACGTACAGGCTGAGCTCCTTGTTGTCGGGCGCGGCGACATCGACCAGCACGTTGTTCTTGTCGTCGCGCTTGACGTCGCGGATCGTGAACGGGGTGGGATCGCCGATATTGGCGGGCTTCGGCACCGCGTTGAGCGCCTCCGACAGCGCGGCATCTTCGGTCGAGGCGACGCTTGCGAACGCGAGCTCTGCCTTTGCTTCCACCGGCACGCAGAGCTTCTCGCACACCGCGTAGCTGATGTCGGCGCGCAGCACCAACGGCTTGTCGGGATTCTTCGCGACGATGCGCAGCGGCAGCACCACCCGGTGCTTGTAGCCGAGCGAGGTACCGCCGGCGCCGTCGTCGAACTGGCGCGGCGCCGGCCACATCACCGTGACCGCATCGACGTTATCCGACTTGGAGAAATCGAACCGCGGCGGCACGCCGGAATCGCCCGGCGTCCGCCAGTAGGTTTTCCAGCCGTCCTGCAACTGGAAGGCGATGCCGCCGAGCAGCACCGTGCCGCTGCGCGATCCCGCGAGCAGCCGCACCGCGGAATGCGTGTCCTGCTGCCACGGCGAGGCATCGTCGGCGCGAACCTCCGTTGCCACAAATGCGGCGGATAACAAGGCGGCAACAGCCAATGCGGCCCGCAGGGGAACTGTGACGATCATGAGACGTCTTTACCCGCAACTTTCGGTGCAAACCATTGAATTGCTTGTGATGCATCGCCGCACCGCGGCCGATGGTTGATTGACAGAACCGCCACCCAATATCAGGATGCCAAATCAGCAGGAGAGGCCTTTGCGGATGCGCCCTGAAGGCAAAACAGGCAAGACTCGCAAGACCGCCGCCGGCAGAAGCCCGGCCGTCGGTCCCCATGCGACCGAAGGTGGCTATCTCGATGGCCAGATGCTGATCGCGATGCCTGTCATGAACGATCCGCGGTTCGAACGCTCCGTGATCTACATGTGCGCCCATTCGTCCGAGGGTGCGATGGGCATCATCGTCAACCGGCCGGCCGGCAGCATCGATTTCCCCGGGCTTCTGGTGCAGCTCGACATCATCGAGAAATCGGACCGGATCATGTTGCCCGAGAATGCCGAGATGATGAAGGTGATGAAGGGCGGCCCGGTCGATACCGGCCGCGGCTTCGTGCTGCATTCCAGCGACTTCTACATCCAGGACGCAACGCTGAACATCGACGACGGCATCTCGCTCACCGCGACCGTCGATATCCTGAAAGCGATCGCCAAGGGCGCCGGCCCCAAGCACGCGATCCTCGCGCTCGGCTATGCCGGCTGGGCGCCGGGCCAGCTCGAGAACGAGATCCAGCACAATGGCTGGCTGCATTGCGATGCCGATCCGGAGCTGATCTTCGGCACCGATGTCGACGAGAAATATGCGCGCGCTTTGCGCAAGATCGGCATCGAAGCGGGCATGCTGTCGAACGACGCCGGGCACGCCTGACGCGTTGTCATTGTAGCGGTTGCCACATCCTCAGTGTCGTCCCTGCGAAAGCAGGGACCCATAACCACCGCATGCAGTTGTAACGCCGCGCTGGGGCCACAGCCTCGCGCAACAACGGCGCCCTGTGGTTATGGGTCCCGGGTCGCGCTTCGCTTGCCCGGGACGACAGCCGTGGGTTTGGCTACGCGAGCGTGGGTTTGGCTATGACAGCGGTGGGTGTGGCTTACTCCGCCGCTTCCTGCGCGACCGTCGGTTGGGTGCCGGCGACCGTCGCGCGGCGCATGTCGCGGGGCTGCGACTGGTCGTAGCGGCGCACGCGGTGCACGGTCTGGCGGTTGTCCCACATCACGAGGTCATGCACCGTCCATTTGTGCACATAGACGAACTCGGGCTGCGTCGCGTGCTCGGTGAGGTCGCGCAGCAACAGCCGCGCCTCCGGCACGCTCATGCCCCTGATGGCGCCGGCGTGCGACGACAGGTACAGCGACTTGCGGCCGTGCACCGGATGGGTGCGCACCAGGCGCTGCAGCACCGGCTTGAACATCTGCTTCTCGTCGTCGGTGTAGTCGAGGAAGCCGAGCGAGCCGCGCGAGTACATCAGCGAGTGCTCGCAGATCATGTCGTCGATCTCTGCCTTGGTCTCGTCGTCGAGCGCGTCATAGGCCGCGCGCATGTCAGCGAATTCGGTGTTGCCGCCCTTCGGGTTCACCACGCGCGCCGACAGCAGCGAGAATTTTGCCGGGATCGGCCGGAACGAGCTGTCGGAATGCCACAGGCAGTTGCCGAGATTGAACAGATGGGTGCGGTGGTCCTTCGGCAGCGGCTTGCCGTCCTTGCCGAGATTGCCGACATCGTTGAGTCCGGAGGAAAGGCGGTAGTCTTCCTTCTTCGTCACCGTGCCGCCGCGCGAGGCTTCGCGCTCGCCGAAGTTCAGTGCGAACGCCATCTGCTGTTCGTCTGATATGTCCTGGCCGTGGAAGACGAGCACGGCGTATTTGTCCATGCCGGCCTCGATGTCGATGGCTTCCTGCTGCGTCAGCGGCCTGCGCAGATCGACGCCGGAGACCTCGCCGACGAAATGCTTGTGAAGCTGCCGGATCAGGACGGTCATTGGCGCATCTCCCCGTATCGTGCGGGCGGTTGTCCCGCTTCGTTTGACGCGAAGGCTACTCCCGACGCGCGTCCTGTCAACGCTTCGCGGCGAAGTGTGGGCTTGGCGCGGGTCAGGCATTCCGCGCCATCAACCCGCCGTCGACCGGAATCACGGCGCCGGTCAGGAACGATGCCGCGGGCAGGCACAGGCTCAGCGTCATGTGCGCGACCTCTTCCGGATCGCCGTAACGCGCCAGCGCGGTGCGGCGCTTGGCGTAGATCGTCTTGTGCTCCTCGGAGATGCGGTCGGTGATTCCGGTGCGGATCGGGCCCGGGCAGATACAGTTCACGGTGATGCCTTCGCGCCCCAGCTCCACCGCGAGCGAGCGGGTCAGGCTGGTGACGCCGCCCTTGGCCGCGGAGTAGGGGCTGTGCAGGCCCGTTGCACCCAGAGCCTCTGTTGAGGCGATGTTGACGATGCGGGGCGAGCGCGATTTGCGCAGGTATGGCAGTGCGGCGCGGATGATGCGCGGATGCGCGGTCAGCATCACGGCGATACCCTTGGCCCAGGCGTCCTCGTAGCCGGGATCGTCGATCGGCATCCGCACCGAGATGCCGGCATTGTTGACGATGATGTCGAGCCCGCCGAAATGCGCGGCGACATCGTTGACGACTCTGGTGATCGCGTCGCGATCGCCGACGTCGAGCGTCCAGGCCTTGGCCGAGCCTCCGCTCGCCGAGATTTCCTTCGCTACCGCCTGCGTGCCTTCTTCGGTCAGGTCGGTGACCGCGACATTGGCGCCTTCGTCGGCGAACACGCGCGCGGTCGCGCGGCCCATGCCGCTCGCTGCACCGGTGATGAGAACGGTCAGGCCCTTCACCGAACGGCTGAGCTGCTTGTATTCGGACATGACGGACCTCCCGGTGATTTTTTTGCGCGATGTGCGATCAAACGCTGGCACCGATCTGCAGATACGTCAAACCGGCGATCCCTTATCGGTATGCGCGCAGCGCGTTAACGCAAGTTTCCCGGTTGGCTTTTCGCAAAGGATCATGCTCAATCAAGAAAACAGCACGAGAGAGGAACGCGCGATGAACGAGCTCGATTTCGGCGGCAAGCAGGTATTGGTGGTCGGCGGCTCCAGCGGCATTGGCAACGGCATCGCGCAGGCCTTCCGCGCCAAGGGCGCGCGCGTTGCCGTCTACGGCACCCGTGCACAGGCGAGTGATTATTCCGCCGAGGAAGGCTCGCATCTCGAAGGCCTGGCCTACGCGCAACTCGATGTCTCTGATCCGCAGGCGATCGAAAGCCTCACGCCGTCGTTCGATCGGCTCGACGTGCTGGTGCTGGCGCAGGGCGCGGTGATTTACCGCCGTGGGGAATTCGAGATGGAGGGTTTCCGCAAGGTGCTCGAAGTCAATCTGATGAGCCTGATGGCCTGCGCCACCAAATTCCACGCGATGCTCAGCGCCGCGAAGGGCTCGCTGATCATCGTGAGCTCGACCGCGGCGTATCATTCCACCATGGGCAATCCGGCCTACAACGCCTCGAAGACCGGCGCCGTCGGGCTGACGCGTACGCTCGGCGAGGCCTGGGCCGAGAACGGCATCCGCGTCAACGGCATCGCGCCGGGCCTCGTCGACACCAAGATGACCAAGGCGACCACCGCGAATCCCAAACGCCTCGAAGGCGCGCTCGAGCGCATTCCGCTGAAGCGGCTCGGCACGCCCGCCGACATGGCGGGCGCCGCATTGTTCCTGGCCTCGCCGCTCGCCGCCTACATCGTCGGCCAGACCATCGTGGTCGATGGCGGGCTGATCCTCTAGCTCCAGGAACTTGCGCGCGCTTGCCCGGTTAGCTCCCAGACAATTCAGGGAGCGTCACGATGGACAAGGATCGGATTTTCGGAACGGCGAAGGAGTTCGCGGGCAAGGCCGAAGGCGCAGTCGGCGAGGCCGCCGGCGATGCGCAGACGCAGGCCTCGGGCCGCGTGCGCGAAGCCGCCGGTGCAGTGCAGGATCTCTACGGCCAGGCCAAGGATGCTGCCCGCGACGCGGCTGATACCGCGGTCAACTATGCCAAGGATGCCTATGAGCATCGCGGCGAGACCGTTCGCAGCGGACAGAAGGCGGTGGCGCAGACGGTGCAGGACAATCCGCTGGGATCGCTCTTGATCGCCGGCGGCATCGGCTTTGCGCTCGCGCTGTTGATGACGCGCCAGCCACGCCGCCCGCCGCCGTCACGCTGGCGCTATTACGGTTGAAGCCTCGCGGTAGATCCGTAGGGCGGGTTAGCGATAGCGTAACCCGCCGTCTCACCGCGCAAGCAATATCGGCGGGTTACGGCTTCGCCTAACCCGCCCTACAATTCTTTCATGATTTGAACGCGCGTCACGCGCCGTCTACTGCCAGGGATTCCAAGGCGCTGCGGCGCGCTGTCCGACGCCACGCGGTGGCCGCGGCGGGGCGACCAGCGGACGCTGCTGCGGCGCGCCGAAGCCGAACAGGTCGCGCAGCCAGGGCTGGGTTTGCGGCTGCTGTTGCTGCGGCTGCGCCTGAGTCGGTCGGAACGCACGTCGTTGCGGCTTCGGTGCGGTGATGATCGAGCCGTCGGGCGCAATCGCCGTGGTCGAGGGCGGCGGATTCGCAGGTCCACTCGCCGCCGGTGCGGCCGGCGTGGCTGCTGCAACCGGCACGTCGCCCTTGGCCTGCTCGCGCCCCATCTCGCGGCGCGGCCAGACGAAATCATCGGCGCGGCCGGCGGGCGGCGCCAGCGCCTCGCCCTTCACCAGCGTGCGCGCGGCGAGCGCATCGACGGCAGCGGGCCGCGAGCCTGGTCCGCCGAGCAATTGATCGGTGCCGACCGTGGAGGCAACCAGCGGCAGCACAGGTCCTGCCAGCGGCCGCGGTGCCGGCTTGCCGGGATCGGCGCTGGTATCGGGCGTTGCCGGCTCGCTCGGCAGCGCGATCGGGCCGGAGCGCACCGCAAGCAGGCGGGTCACCCCGCGCTCGACATAGTGCGCGAGCTTGCGCGCGCCGGCCTTGGTGAAGAACACGCCGTCATCGGAGCGCAGCTTGCGCGGCTGGCCCTCGAAGTCCGGGCCCTTCGGCATGAAGCGGCCGGCCTCGTCGACGAAGCCGTCCCAGACGTCGACATAGGTGATGCCGGCCTTGCCGGCGCCGTCGCGATAGAGCGCGTCGAGGAACAGCATGTCCGACGTGCCCTTCTGGCCGCGGATCGCAGGCAGCCCAACCCACAGCACCGGCACGCCCTTGCTCTTCAGCACGTTGATCAATTCCTCGATCTTCTTGCCATAGAGCTCGACCCAGCGGTCGTCGCGGAATTCATAGAGGCCGTTGGGCGAGCGCGCAGTCTTTTCCGGCGCGGCCTGCGAGTCGGTTTCGGCGTCGTCGGCCGGCGGCTCGGCATCGGCCGGCTTGTTGTCGGCCTTGTTGTCGGTCTTGCCGTCGGACTTGCCATCAGTCTTGGCGGCGGCATCGGGCTTATCGCCTGGCTTTGCATCCGGCTTGCCGCGCGCGTCCTTTTTCTCGTCCTTCTTGTCGACCTTCTTCTCCACGACCGGTTCGCGGATCGAGGTGCGATCGTTGAGGCCGAGCATCACGACGATGGCGTCCGGGTTCTCGGTGGCGAGAATGCCCTTGGCGGCCGCGGCCCAATCCGCGGGGTCGCCCTTCGGCTGATAGCGGATCAGGCCGGAGACCGTCTTGTGCTTGCGGATCACGCCCATGTCGGGCTGGTCGGAATAGGCATCTTCCAGGCCATAGGCGAGCCAGTCGGCCATGGCGTCGCCGATCACCAGCACGTTGCGCTCGGCGGCGGCTTCGCGCTTGGCCGGCGCCGGAGCACGGGAGAAATCCTCGCGCGGCCGTTGCGGCTGTGATTGCTGCTGCTGCTGTTGGAACGGCGCGAAGAAATCGCCGCCGAACCAGCCGCCGCCACCGCCGCCGCCGTGCTGCGGAGCGCGGCGCTGCGGTTGCGGCGGTCCGCCGCCGAAACCGGGAAAGCCGAAAAACTGCGCCGAGGCGGGCTGCGCGATACCGATCAACAGCGCAAGCGCCACCGCCAGCGCGACCAGCGGACCGGCTTCGGTGAATATGCGCAGGAAGGACTTCGGCTTGGCCATCGAGTTCGGTCGCAAATGATCTGGAAGTACGTGAGCATACTAGCGGAATCGGGCCGCAAGCGGGCAGCTTTTCCACCATAAATCGGGTGCCTCCGGCCGCCGTCAAGGCGCCGGGCAAATACCGGATTTCACGGTTACTTTCGGGGGCCCGGTGGCACCGCGACGGAACTGCGCTCCTCCCGCTTGCGGGGGAGGGTGGGGGTATTGCCGCGATGGGACTGGTCATTGTGCAGAGACAGCCCCCACCCGGATTGCATCTCCGATGCAATCCGACCTCTCCCGCAGCGGAAGAGGTGCAGCGAGCTTGCGGTTACAAGCTCGTCGTTTAGCTACCGTCCCCGCAGCCGCTCCAGCACCTCGGCGGTGGCAAAACCATCGGCCGGCGCGCCGATCGAGACCTGGAAGCCGCGCAGCGCCTCGCGGGTCTGGCCGCCGAACTGGCCGTCAGGCGTGCCCTTGTAGAAGCCGCGCTGGGCCAGCAGCTGCTGCAGTTCCAGCCGTTCGGCGCGCGACAGCACCCGTTCCTGGCGTGGCCAGGGCTGCACGAAGGGCGCCCCGCCGCGCAGGCGATCGGCGAAATGGCCGATCGCGAGCGCATAGGCCTCGGCCGGGTTGTACTTCATGATCACCCGGAAGTTCTGCAGCATCAGGAAGCCCGGACCCTCGGCGCCAGCCGGCGCCAGCAGATAGGCCTTGTCGGACGGCCGCGGGAATTGCTGGCCGTTGGGCCGCTTGACGCCGAGCTGCTCCCATTGCGACAGCGGCATCACCTTGGCGCGGTCGGCC
>NZ_VKHP01000133.1 GCF_010811875.1 Bradyrhizobium uaiense | reverse complement strand
GGGCGAGCGGCGCCTTGGCCGCTGTGGGGACACGAGCCGCTCACGGGGGTGGGCCGGCTGCCGTGCAATCCTCGACCACGCGCGGTGTCGGCGGGGGGTAGGCAACGTGCGCCGGCGGGGCGCGCGACCCAGCGCCGCCCTAGGTCACACTGTGGGGAGCCAGGCACACCCCCGCCCCGCCGGTCAGCGCGGCGGCGATCAGCTGGCCGGCCTTGACCAGCGCGCCGGTGACATAGGTCAGACCGAGCCCGGCTCCGCCCTGGAGCTGGAAAACGGCGTTCTCGAGCCCCATCGCCAGCACGATGGCCGCGACCGCGGCGTTCGGCAGGCCAAAGGCATAGGCCAACGCCGCGGCTGTCAGCAGCAGCGCCTCGACGAACAGGATCAACGGCTGGCGATGAGCCAGGGGGCTGAGCACGACCAGGCTGCCGGCCGCGGCCCCCGCAACAAACAACACGATCAGCGCCAACGCCTCAAGCGCATGCTGCCAGTGGCCGTCGGCCAGCGCCACGCCAAGCCGCGTCGAGTTGCCGCTCATGAAGGAGACGAACAGCCCGCCGAGCTGCAGATAGCCGATGCCGTCGACATAGCCGGCCAGCGCGCTGAGCGCGCAGGCCAGCGCCAGGTTGCGGCGGGATTCAAGCATGGTGGCGGAAACTGCTCTCCTTGTTCAGAACGACAATGTTCATGAAAGCGAGCAGCTTGGGAAGAGAGGGAGGGAGCGAAGCACCCTCCCCTGTCATTCCGGGGCGATGCGATAGCATCGCACCTCAGATGCGCAATTGCGCATCGGGGAATCTCGAGATTCCGGATTCGCTCGCTGACGCGAGCGCTCCGGAATGACGTCGCTTGGTCACGCCGCGTCGCGATGCGCGGCGATGATCTGGTCGGCGGCGCGGCCGGTCACTTCGGCCATGCGGTCGAACTGCCGCGTGAAGGTGCCGGCACCGGCGGTGGCCGAGCGCAGCTCGACGATGAGGTCGCCGATCTCGGCTTCCGGCATCGTCGCGCGGACACAATCCCAGCCGCTCCAGCCCTCGCGGGTGTCGAAGCCGAGGATCTGGCCGCGCCGCGCCGACAGGATCGCATTGATCTTTGCGGTGGCCTCGGTCGGGCAGACGATCTCGACCATGTGGATCGGCTCCAGCAGCACGGGCTGGCACTGCGGCAGCCCTTCGCTGACCCCCATCCGCGCCGCGGTGCGGAACGCGAGGTCGGAGGAATCCACGCTGTGATAGGAGCCGTCCGTCAGCGTGACGTCGACGTCGATTACCGGGAAACCGAGCGGCCCCCGCACCAGCGCGTCGACCACGCCCTCCTCCACGGCGCCGATATAGTTGCGCGGCACCGCGCCGCCGACCACCTTCTCGTGGAATTCGAAGCCTGAGCCGCGCGGCCTCGGCTTGATGTCGAGCACGACGTCGCCGAACTGGCCGTGGCCGCCGGACTGCTTCTTGTGCCGGCCGCGCTGGGTGACGGCCTTGCGGATGGTCTCCTGGTAACCGATCGCCGGCGGATGCGATTTGACGCTGACGCCGTAGCGGTCTTTCAGCCGCTCCTGCGCGACGCGCAGATGCATCTCGCCCTGCCCCCACAGCACGGTGTCGTGGGTGCGCGGGTTCTGGATCATCGTCAACGAGGGATCTTCTTCGTTCAGCCGCAGCAGCGCCTGGCCGAGCTTGACGTCATCCTTGCGGTCGGTCGCTGATATCGAGATCGACAGCACGGGCGCGGCCGGCTCGACCTTGACCAGCGAGGCCGGGGCCGTCTTGCCGCTCGAGACCGTGTCGCCGGTCTTGATCGCGTCGAGCTTGCCGAGCGCAACGGCGTCGCCGACCTCCGCGGACGGCCGCTTGCTGTCATGCCCGCCTGACACCGCAAGGATGCCGGAGACGCGTCCGCTCTCGCCGGACGAGGATTGCAGCGTTGCGCCGTCATCGAGGCGGCCCATCAGCACGCGCGCCAGCGACAGCTTGCCGCCGTGCTGCAAATGCACGGTCTTGAACACATAGGCCAGCGCGTCCTTCTGATCCTTGATGCCGAGCCGCCTGGCTGTCTCAATGACGCCCGGCGCCTCGTGGCGCAGTGCCTTCATCAGGCGGAGCACGCCGTTCTCGCGGCTCGCAGCGCCAAGCAGCACCGGACAGATCAGCCCTTCGCGCAGTTCGCGCGCGAGATCGTCGAACACGGCATCGCGCGGTGGCTGGATATCCTCCAGCAATTGCTCCATCAGCGCGTCGTCGTGGTCGGCGAGCTTCTCCAGCATCGAGAAGCGCGCTTCCTTCTCGCGGTCGAGATTGCCACCTTCGAGCGCCATCACCTCAGACGGCTTGTGCTCGCGATAGACGAAGGCGCGCTCCAGCGCGAGATCGACGAAGCCTTCGATCAGGTCGCCGTTCCAGATCGGGATCTGGCGCAGCACCAGCGGGACGCGCGAAGCCGGCTGCAGCGTCGCAAGCGTCTCGCGGACGCGCTTGTTGGCACGGTCGATCTTGTTCAGGAACAGGAAACGGGGAATGCCGAGCTCCTCGAGCTCGCGCAGGATGATCTGCAGCTGCGGCAGCTTCTTCTCGTCAGCTTCGCAGACCACGACCGCGGCATCGACCGCCGGCAACGCGGCGCGCATGTCGTGCGCGAATTCGATCGAGCCGGGACAATCGATAAAGGTGTAGCTGTCACCCATAAAGGTGGTGGTGGCGGCAGTCAGGCCTACGCCCATCTTGTGTTGACGCGCCTCGGGGCTGGCATCGCCGATGGAGGTTCCGGCATCGACGCTGCCGGCCGTCTTGATGGCGCCAGTGCGCGCCAGGATCGCTTCCAGAAGTGTGGTCTTACCGCTTTGGAAAGGGCCCACCAATGCAATGCACCGTGGACCTCGGGGACTTCTGACGTCTTGTCCCATTGCCGCCTCCTCGTGTTGGAGCTCGGCCCATGATTGGGTCGGCGACCGTTTATGCTCTGCCTGCGTTTGACGTTTGGCAAGCGGGAAAACGTCGCTGCGGTGCGGCGTCGCGGGAGATTGCGATGGCAGAGCAAATCGCCGTCATTGTCCGGACGATTGCGTCCGTGCGACGGTTCCTCAGGGCGCAGGTGGCAAAGCAATCTCGCGCCAGCGCATGGCGATGTCGAGCAGGCGCGCTACGGCGGGCGAGACATCTTCTTCGCGCCACGCAATCGTGAGCGGAGCCGTCACCACCGGCGCAGCAAGCCGAACGTAAGCCACGCCGCGACCGCTCTGCGCGCGCGCCGCAGCCTCCGGAACGAGCGACACACCGACGCCCGCGGCAATCAGGCCGATCGCAGTTTGCAGATGAAGCACCTCCTGCGCAAGCCGCGGCGTGAAGCCCGCGACCCGGCAGGCGGCGACGATCAGGCCGGTGACCGAAGGCTCCGGGCTGGCCGGATAGAGCACGAAGGCATCGTCGGACAATTCGGCGAGCGCGATGTCGCGCCGCGCCGCGAGGGGATGCGCACACGGCAGCGCCGCAACATACGGCTCCTCGATGATGAGCCGCTGGGCAAGACCCGGTTCGTCGAGCAGCGCCGGACGTGCGAAGCCGACATCGATCCGGCGTCGCCGCAGCGCTTCGGCGATCTCGGTCGCCAGCATCTCGTCAAGCACGAGCTCGACATCAGGACAGGCGTCGCGATAGGCGCCGATGATATCGGGAAGGCCGGCAAACATGGCGGAGCCGACGAATCCGATTCCGAGCTTGCCGGCCTGACCGCGACCGACGCGCCGCGTATCCGCAACCGCGCTCTCGAAATTTGCGAGCAGCGCGCGTGCGCGCGCAAGCAGCAGCTCGCCGGCCTCGGTAAGCCTGACAGGACGGCTATTCCGCTGCAGCAGCGTGACGCCGAGCTCCTCCTCGAGCTGACGGATCTGCTGGCTCAGCGGCGGTTGCGCGATGTGCAGCCGCTCCGCCGCGCGGGTGAAATTCAATTCCTCGCCGAGCGCCACGAAATATCGCAGGTGTCGCAATTCCATGCCGGCGATATAGCACGGCGGCCGGCGCCGGCGGCAATACGCAATAGCTCTGCTATCGTATCGAACGAGTATTGGACCGGACGCGCGAACACCGACAGCCTGCGGCAATCCACAGGAGGTCGCCATGACGGCGCTGGACAAAGCTTTCGCGGACGCAGCCGCAACCGGCATCACACAACAGAAGATCGATATCGGCGGCCTGTCCGTCAACGTCGCGCGCTTCGGCAAGGGGCCGCCGCTGCTGCTGCTCCATGGCTGGCCGGAGTTCTGGCTGGTGTGGCGCCCGCTGATGCTGCGCCTCGGCGACAGCTTCGAGCTGATCGCCCCCGACCTGCGCGGCTGCGGCGACACCGGCAAGCCTGTGCCGGGACCTGACGCGTCCGCGACGGCGGAGCGCCACGCGCGGGATATGTTCGCGCTCATGGATGCGCTCGGCCATGACGGCTTCGGCGTGATCGGCGGCGATCTCGGCGCCTACGTCATGCAGGCGATGTCGCATCATGCCCCGCAGCGACTGACCGGCACGCTTTATCTCTGCACGCCCTATCCGGGGCTCGGCGAGCGCTACGGTCAGCCCGGCCACCTGATCGAGGTCTGGTATCAATACTTCCAGCAGCTGCCATGGGCCGCGCAATTGGTCGGAAGCTCGCGCGAAACATGCCGGCTCTACTTCCGCCATTTCCTCGACCACTGGTCGGGCGACGATCCCGCCGTGTTCGGCGACCTGCTGGACGCCTATGTCGACAACTTCATGAAGCCGGGCAACATCCAGGGCGGCTTCGACTGGTATCTCTCGTCCGCGCCCAATCGCCGGCTCTGGCTCGAAGGCAAGCTGCCGGCACGACCGCGCATCGACGTGCCATCGCGCTTTCTCTGGGGCCGCCGCGATCCGCTGATCGCGCCCGAATGGTCGGACAGGCTGGGGGACTACTGGAGCGAACCTTCGATCAGGTTCGTCGACACAGGGCATTATGTTCACGTCGAGGCGCCAGGAATCGTCGCCGAAGAAGCCCGCGGCTTCTTCGGCCGATTGGCGAACGGAGCGCGCGCAAGTTAGCGCCCCGGACGCAGCTCCAGGCTCTCGAGCCCGGCGGCGACGTTGACGCCGACCTGGCCCTGCACGCTGAGCGGCTGCAGGGCGATGGTGTTGTCGGAACCGCCGACCAGCACATTGCCGCCGACGCCGACGCCGAGCGTCGCACTGCCCTGCGCGCCGGCATAATTGCCGGAGAGCGCAGCCGGCCCGAGCCGCTCCACCGGTGCGTAGACGCCCCAGGCCAGCGCCGATTCCTGGGTGATGCCGAGATCGATGCCGATCTTTTGGATGGTCGCGATGTAGCGATCCTCCGGCAGGCCGTTGGCGCGGAACACGCAACCGAGATGCGTGACGGAACCGACGATGAAGCCGACGCTCGCGCCGCCGCGGCATTCCAGGACGCCGACCTGTACGCGCTGGCTCGGCTGTTGGGCGTTGGCGCCAACGATTGCGGTTAGCGTGGCAATGGCAGCACCGGCGAGGAGAGTGAAGCGACGCATGTTGGGGAGTCTCCGGCTAGAAAGTCATGACGCGAGCAGAGAACAGAACGGCGCCGTGTCTGCGGCGCCGTTCGTATCCTATGCCATAACATCGAACGGTCGGCCAGAATTAGCGGTGCTCGACCACCGATTGTTGCCGGATGTGGCGATGTTGCTGCCGCGCGACCACGCAGAACCCGTCATGGAACGGACAACAAACGACACACAACAAAAAAGAGGCCCGCTTTCGCGGGCCCCTTTGATCGAACACCGACCTGCTTAGTGGTGGTGGTGATGACGATGGTGACGGTGATGCCGGCGCGGGCCAGCGGTGCGAACCGGCTCGAGATCGATCCCGGCAATACCGGCCGCAACGTTGAGGCCGGTCTGGCCCTGCACGCTGATCGGCTGCAGCGCATAGGCGTTGTTCGGGCCGCCGAACAGGAAGTTACCGCCGGCACCGAGGCCGACCGAAGCATTGACGCCGACGCCGCCGTAGCTGCCGGCGAGCGCACCGCGCGGGAGCTGCGTGGTCGGCGCGCTCACGGCCCAGGCGAGCTGGGTCGTCGCGGTGACGCCGAGGTCGACGCCGATCCGCTTCACGGTCGCAACATAGGGCTCCGGCCGACGGCCGCCGCTCTGGAACACGCATTCGAGGCGAGCGACGGAGCCGACGACGAAGCCGACGTTCTCGCCGCCCTGGCATTGCAGGACCCCGGCTTGAACCTGCTGGGGCGCCGCGTTGGCGGTGGCGAACGGCGCCAGCGCCGCGAGCGCTGCAATGGCGAGGGTAGAAAGTCGCATGGTCTGTCTCCGGAAGGTGAACTGAACTGAATTTGCGCGGCGGACACAAAGGAAGGCTCGTGTCCAAAACAAGGCAGCGCGCAAAGAGGCCGTAAAAAACTCCCGCGTGTGGCAATGATGTTCGCACACACGCGCGTGAGGTGAGCAGCTTGTGATTTGACTCTGTGCTTTTACCGCCCCGCGAGATGAACACACAAACAGAAACGCTCCCGCACGTAGTGCGAGAGCGTTGCTTGTTTCGAAGTTGCTTGGTTCGAAGTTTTTCTGAATTACCTCAGGTTACCGCAGAAGCGCTGGATGCGCTTGCAGGCGTCCTCGAGATCCGAGGTCTTGGTGGCATAGGAGATGCGGAACGCCGGCCCGAGACCGAATGCCGATCCCTGCACCACGGCAACGCCTTCGCTCTCGAGCAGCTCGGTGACGAACGCTTCGTCATTGTCGATCACCTTGCCCGTCGGCGCCGTCTTGCCGATCGTGCCGGCGCAGGACGGATAGACGTAGAACGCGCCTTCCGGCCGCGGGCACTCGATGCCGTTCGCCTGGTTGAGCATCGACACCACGAGGTCGCGACGCTCCTTGAACACCTTGTTGTTCGCGGCGATGAAGTCCTGCGGACCGTTGAGCGCCTCGACCGACGCCCATTGCGCGATCGACGACGGGTTCGAGGTCGACTGCGACTGGATTGTCGCCATCGCCTTGATCAGCTGTGCCGGACCGCCGGCATAGCCGATGCGCCAACCGGTCATGCAGTAGGCCTTCGACACGCCGTTCACGGTCAGCGTGCGATCGTAGAGGGCCGGCTCGACCTGCGCCGCCGTGGTGAAGACGAAGTCGTCATAGACGAGGTGCTCGTACATGTCGTCCGTCATCACCCAGACATGCGGATGCTTGACCAGCACGTCGGTGAGCGCCTTGAGCTCGCTCCTGGTGTAGGCCGAGCCCGTCGGGTTCGACGGCGAGCACAGGATCACCCATTTGGTCTTCGGCGTGATCGCCTTCTCGAGATCTTCCGGGCGCAGCTTGAAGCCGGTCGAGGCCGGGCAAATCACCGGCACCGACTCGCCGCCGGCGAGCGCCACCATCTCGGGATAGCTGACCCAGTACGGCGCCGGGATGATCACCTCGTCGCCGGGATTGATGGTCGCCATCAGCGCATTGTAGAGCACCTGCTTGCCGCCGGTGCCGACGATGATCTGGTTCGGCTTGTAGCTCAGCCCGTTCTCGCGCGAGAACTTGTTGATGATGGCTTCCTTGAGCTCCGGAATGCCGCCGACATCGGTGTACTTGGTCTTGCCGGCCTCGATCGCGTGGATCGCAGCCAGCTTGATGTTGGCGGGCGTGTCGAAGTCCGGCTCGCCGGCACCGAGGCCGATGACGTTGCGGCCCGCGGCTTTCAGCGCGCGTGCCTTGTCCGTCACCGCGATCGTCGCGGACGGCTTCACACGGTCGAGCGCAGCGGACAGGAAGGCCATTATCATCTCCTGGCAAACGTCGTGAGCGGTTGGGCCACGACTTGATTTGAATGGGATCGCGGCACCCTAGGCCTGTCGCCGCTGCATCGCAAGAAGCTTGGCGGTAGAGCACGAAAACTTTCGCGCATGGCTCGCAACACGCGCAATATTCCGCAAGTTCCGGAGCCCAAAGGCTCATATCCGGCAAGCCCGGCGACGGCCGCTGCAGCCTTGCCGGCAAGGTCTGTGGCGACATGCCAGCGCGAATTGCTCCGAGGACAATGTGCCGTACGGCACTTGCCTGACGGCGCCGACGACAGGCCATCAGGCGCAGCTGCCGGCCGGCACGTCGTGCGTTAACGCTTGTAGATTGCAGCGCGTTGGCCATACGGCACGATGGTATCGACCGGCACCGTGCACAGCGTCGCGCAGGCGTGATCCGAGTTGTTCTGCCGTGTCGATGGAATCGTTCTGCACGCGTGCAGTGCGGTAGACGTTTCGACTTTTTCCACTCTACAGGGCTTGCGACGCACTCCCGTCGGCATCATTGTTTAGCGGCGTTGCGGTGTGACAGGCCGCGCAATTTCGAGCGTACCGTTCCCTGCAGCCCGTCTTCCTTGATCGTGTGAACACCGACGCAATGTACAAGCTCTATTCGATGCAGCGCTCCGGCAACAGCTACAAGGTCCGGCTCGCGCTTGCCGTGCTGAACACGCCGTACGAGGCGATCGAGATCGACATCCTGCGTGGCGAGAGCCGCACCCCGGATTTCCTGGCCAAGAATCCGAGCGGCCAGGTGCCGCTGCTCGAGGTCGCCGAAGGCCGCCACCTCGCCGAGTCCAATGCGATCCTCTGGTACGTTGCGGTCGGCACGCCGCTGGCGCCGGAATCGCGGATCGATCGCGCCGAGGCGCTGCAATGGATGTTCTTCGAACAGCACGCGCTGGAGCCGAATATCGGCGCCGCCTATTTCTGGCTGTCGCTGGTCAAGGGCGGGCGCGACCTGCAAACCCACGCGCTGGAGGACTGGATGGAGCGCGGCTATGCGGCGCTTCAGGTGATGGAGAATCACCTCAAGGACCACGCCTATTTCGCCGCCGGACAGCTCACCGTCGCCGACATCGCGCTCTACGGCTACACCCATGTCGCCGACCGCTGCGACTTCGACCTGACGACCTTTCCATCGATCCGCGCCTGGCTGAAACGGGTCGAGCAGTCCCCCGGTTTCGTCTCGATGGATTGGCAGCCCGGTCCCGAGGCCGAGCCTCAGGCCCGCCTGGTGGCGGGCCTCTGAACAACTGGGCCTGAATAGCGGGAAGAGCGGGGAAATTGCCCAAATAGCGGGCAAAACAGCCTCAACGGCCGCATTTTAGCCATTTTCGGGAGACTCCGCCGCCGCAATGTTGCCGGTGACCGTGGGCAGATTCGCTCGGATGTCGCGAGTGATTCGCTCGCGGCCTGAGGGATTTAGACCATGACACGGTGGTCCGGCACGGCAGGCTTCCATGGCCGCCCTGCCCCAGTGGCATCATCCCGGCTGACGAACGCGATCGCCGCGTCGCTCGCGCTTGGCGCGCTGACGCTGTGCCTGGTCGTCGCCGTGACGGTGCTGTCGAGCAACATCGGCATGGCAATATCGATCCCGGCCTAATCAAGCAGATTCCTTTGGGCACCTGATCCGCGGCAAGGCGCGAGAGAGACAGCGGCGCGACATGATGAAGACTCCAGTCGGACTTGTGACTGTGACGCTGTCGGCGGCGATCCTGCTGGCGGCGTCGCTCTTGATCGTGACCGGCACGCAGGGCGAAGACCGCGCCCACCCCGCGCAGGTGATGACACCTTCTGCCAAGCAGGCTCCACGCCACTAGAGCCGTTTCGGCTCTAGCTCCATTTATGGAAGATGAAGAACGCGCCGGCAGCGATGAAGGCGAAGCCGAGCGCGTGATTCCAGCCCAGCGGCTCCTTCAGGTACAGCACCGAGAAGCCGGCGAACACGACCAGCGTGATCACCTCCTGCATGGTCTTGAGCTGCGCCGCGTTGTAGACCGCGCTGCCCCAGCGATTGGCCGGCACCGCCAGCCAGTATTCGAAGAAGGCGATGCCCCAGCTCACCATGATGACGAGGGGCAGCGAATGATCCTTGAACTTGAGATGGCCGTACCAGGCGAAGGTCATGAAGACGTTCGAGGCGAACAACATCAGGATCGGCAGCAGCGAAGGCGAAATGGCGGGCATCGATGTCCTCTTGCAAGCAAAGCACGCGGTAACCCGCAGGCCCGGAACCGGGTTCCATGCCGATCTGCATATCATTTTATTTGAAAGCAGCGAAAGCTGGCTCGGCCCGGGCAAGGCCCGCTTAACGGTCGGAACGGAAATGCCGGCGCCGTTGCGGCCCTGTCGTCAAACTAACGCTTTATCGTTTGTTCGACAGATAGCGAGAACGCGCATGCGGTTCGACTGGCGTGCAATTTCAGGTCCGGCCCTGACGGCGATCACGGCGCTTGCCGCCTTCCTGATCGATCGTCTCGTTGTCGCCGTCCCCAATCCGGCGCCGCTGTTCGTCTGCATCGTGGCGCTGGCGAGCTCGATCAGCGGCATCACCTCCGGGCTGATCTCCGCTGCGATCGCGGTGGCCGGTTCGGCGCTGTTCTTCCTCGATCATCGCGCGCTGCCCGGCTATGACATGGCCGACGTCGCGCGGATGCTGCTGCTCGCGGTCACTGCTGCCGGCACCGCCTTGATCACCGGCATGCTGCGGCAGAAATGGATCGACGCCTTCGCCGCCGACCAGCAGCATCACGCCACCTCGGAGCGGCTCGCGGCCGCGCTCGACCAGGTCGACATCGGCATCGTGCTGCTCGACGCCGACACCCGCGCCGAATTCATCAACCGCGCCTTCCGCGACACCTTCGCGCTGTCCGACGCCCAGGCCGACAGCAAGCCGCCCTTCGTCGCGCTGATGTATCATGGCCGCGACACCGGCGCCTATGAACTGCCGGAAGACGAAATGAGTGCATTCGTCTCCAAGCGCATCGAGATGATGCGATCCGGCGATTCCACGCCGATCAACCTCAATCTCGCCGACGGTCAGGTGCTGCGCTTCAGCTGCACGGCGCTGCCCGACGGCGGCCGCATGTTGAGTTACACGCCGGTGACCGACCTCGTGCGGCATACCGACGATCCCGCCCGAGCCCACGAGTATCGCGCACAGCGCGCCGGGCGCGAACGCCATCTGGCGCGGCTGCTGCGCGCCGCCGAGTGAGGCGTGACCGCCCGATTGATCCCGCACATTGCCGACGATAGAACATTGCAAGCGATGCGCAGGCATCGCGCAACGCAGGATCATGCAAGGACCGTTCATGTCCGACGACGTCACCATCCGCTTCGTCACATCAGACGATTACGCCCAATGGCTTCCCCTGTGGGACGGCTACAACGCTTTCTATGAGCGTTCCGGACCGACCGCGCTCGCGCCCGAGATCACCGCGATGACGTGGCAGCGCTTCTTCGACGCCTACGAGCCGATGCATGCGCTGGTCGCCGATGCCGGCGGCAGGCTGCTCGGCCTGACGCACTATCTGTATCACCGCTCGACCACGGCGATCGCGCCGACCTGCTATCTGCAGGATCTCTTCACCAGCGAGGCCGCGCGCGGCAAGGGCGTCGGCCGCGCCTTGATCAACGGCGTCTACGCGCAGGCAAAGCTTGCCGGGTCGCCGCGCGTCTACTGGCAGACGCACGAGACCAACCACACCGCGATGCAGCTTTATGACAAGGTCGCGGACAGGCCGGGCTTCGTCATCTATCGCAAGGTTCTCTGAGCGCGCACGCGCGACCTGTGGATTGAACAGAGATGTCACCGGCGCGTTACAAAGCCCGGCTAGGCTTCGCCTCGCGTAAGATCAGGCCCCCCGTCTCAGATCTTCGCCCCGAGCGGTCCCCGTCAGTCGCCGCGTCTGACCGGGACCGCTTTTTTTGCGACACAGCAAATTTTGCGACACTGCCATGCGTGACCGACGGTAGGGCGGCACCTTGCCGCCCCTCGGCGTGCTTGTCACAATGCGCGGCATCCCTCGCCTATCCCACAGGATTGTCTCATGGAAATTCGTAATCTCGGCGGCTCCGGCCTGCGCGTGTCCGCGGTCGGCATCGGCTGCAACAATTTCGGCCAGCGCACCGACCTGGAAACCTCGCGCAAGGTGATCCACAAGGCGATCGATCTCGGCATCACGCTGTTCGACACCGCCGACATCTATGCCGGCATGGGCGGCTCGGAAACCGTGCTCGGCACCGTGCTGGGCGATCGCCGCAAGGACATCGTGCTCGCCACCAAATTCTCCAAGCCGATGGCAACCGACGGCACCAGGCAGGGCGCCTCGCGGCGCTACATCATGTCGGCGGTCGAGGCGAGCCTCACGCGGCTGAAGACCGACTACATCGATCTCTACCAGCAGCATGATTACGACCCGCTGACGCCGATCGACGAGACGCTGCGCGCGCTCGACGATCTCGTGCGCCAGGGCAAGGTGCGTTACATCGGCAACTCCAACTTCCCGGCGTGGCGGATCGCGGAAGCCGAATACGTCGCGCGCGAGATGAACATGAACCGCTTCGTGTCCTGCCAGGACGAATACAGCCTCGTGGTGCGCGGCATCGAGAAGGACCTGCTCCCGGCAGCGCAGCAGTATAATCTCGGCCTGCTGCCGTTCTTCCCGCTCGCCAGCGGTCTCCTCACCGGCAAGTACCAGCGCGGCACTGCGGCGCCCGCCGACACCCGCTTCGCCAAGGCGCCGGCCCTCAGGGATCGCTACGTCACGCCGCGCAACGAGGACATCGTCGAGCAGCTGCAGGCCTTCGCCACGGAGCGCGGCCACACCATGCTCGAGCTCGCCTTCTCCTGGCTCGCCGCCCGCCCGCAAGTCTCAAGCGTCATCGCCGGCGCGACGCGTCCCGAGCAGGTCGAACAGAACGTCAAGGCGATCAGCTGGAAGCTGCGCGCGGAGGAGATGGCGGAGATCGACCGGATTACGAAGGGCTGAGACGGAGCGGCGCTCTCTCCGCTCCCTCTCCCCGTCCTTCACGGGGAGAGGGTTGGGGTGAGGGGCTCTATCCACACAGCTCAGTTTGAATTGTAATCAGCACACCATCGATGTTCCCGAGCACATCGTTGTTCCAGAAGCGAAGCACTCGATATCCTTCGTCGGTTAGATACCGGTCGCGAACCGCGTCCTCAACCGAGTCCGCATGCTGCCCGCCGTCGACCTCAATTACGATTCGCTTCTCCCGGCAGACGAAGTCGCAGATGTACCTCCCGGCCGGAACTTGTCGCGCGAATTTGTGACCGTCGATCTGGCGATTGCGGATGCGATTCCAAAGCACAATTTCCGCGTCTGTCTGGTTGGTACGCAGGCCTCTCGCGAGTCGGATAGGCGTTTCCTTGCGGCCGCGCATTGCCCTGCCCCTCACCCGGAAGCAACGCGACGCGTTGCTTCCGACCTCTCCCCGCAAAGAGCGGGGAGAGGTTGAGAAAGTCAAGCCACCAGCCCCTTCATCGGCTTCACCGGGGCGCTGTCCGGAAACACCGCGTCGGCCAGCACGCGCTCGCCGAGGCCGAACTGGTCGTGCAGCACGCCCTTGATCACGGCGCGCAGGTCGGTTGTCGGGGCGAGGTCGCGGGCCTGGTAGAGATTGGCGGGCTTCAGGCCCGGCCAGTCGGTGATCATGCGGCCGCCGTTCACCGCGCCGCCGGCGAGCAGCGCGATGGTGCCGGTGCCGTGGTCGGTGCCCTCGGTGCCGTTGATGCGCGCGGTGCGGCCGAACTCGGTGGCGACCACGATCACGGTGTCGCGCCAGCGCGCGCCGAGCCCGTTCTGGAATTCCGCCAGCGCGCCGTCGAGACCGCCGAGCAGCTGCGCGAGGCGGCCGACGGGCCCGCCTTCATTGGCATGGGTATCCCAGCCATCGAAGGCCAGTGCGCCGATCCGCGGGCCGTCATCGGCCGCCATCAATTTGGCGGCGCCGCGCGCCACCAGGCGCATCGCGGCCACGCCGCCGCCGCCGGGCTTCGGCTTCATCTCGTCGCCCTGCGCCTGCTTCTCCAGCTGCAAGCCTTGCGTCAATGCAGTCGCCAACGCCGGATCGCGATACTGATAGAGATCGAGCAGCCGCATCGCGGTGTCGTCGGCGGCCTGCGGCAGCGCGGTCGGCGCCCAGCCGACGGTTGGCGCCGTGCCGCGCAGCACCAGCGGCGTGGTCGGGCCGACCGCGAGCGCGCTCGTCACCCGCTCGCCTTTCGGCAGCGCCTCCAGCGCACGGTTGAGCCAGCCGGACTGCACGCGGCCGGGACCGGGGAAGCCGCTCTCCAGCACATCCTGCCCGTCAAAGTGCGAGCGATCGCGATAGGAAGTCGCAACCGCATGAACCACCGCCGCCTGCTTGGCGCGATACATCTTTGCAAACTCAGGCATCGCCGGATGCAGGCCGAAGAACGGATCGAGCATCACCGCAGGATTCGGCCCATCGGCACGAAGCGCGATCGCGCCGTGCAGACCGGCATAATCGGGGTCGCCGACCGGCGCGACGGTGGCAAGGCCGTCGAGCGCGCCGCGCAGGATGATGGTGACGAAGCGCGGATCGCGGCCATCGGCCGCGCGCGCGAATTTCGGCAAGTAGGCCCAGGCGGCAAACGAGGCACCGCCGAGCAGCAGCGCGCGGCGCGACGTCGCCTGCATCATCGCGTTCTCGGAGCAATCCATCGTCATCTCCTCTGGAATTCCGGCGACATCAACAGCAGCGCCAGCGCCTGCTGCCGCGATTCCGCGCGCTCGATGGTGCGCCGCGTCTCCGGCGACGCGGCATCCGCGGCGACCAGCTCGAGCAGGTCGCGCGGGTCGAACCGGTCGGCGAGCTGCGAGGCAACCTGCGCCGAGATGTCGAGCCTGAGCTTGATGCCTTCAGGCGCCGCCCAGGCTGCTGCGGTATCGGGAAAGCCGTTCGGCCCAGCCGGCGACCACAGCGGCTGGCCGAGCACATTGAGGCCATTGAGATAGCGGCCCGGATCCTCGGGATTGCGCGCCAGCAGGCGGCCCGATGCGACCAGGAATTCGTAAGGCGAGCGCATCTTGGTGAGCGGCGCCTGCCACGCCTCGTTGGACCCGACGAGCGTCGTGGCCAGCGCCCTGAGGTCGCCGTCGGTCTTCGTGAAGCTATCCTGCAGCTTCGCCACTAGCGCCGGCGGCGGATCGTCGGCAACGAAATGACGGGCGAATTTGGTCGCGATGAATTTCGCGGTCGAGGGGTGCCGCGCGATATCGGACAGCACCGCCTCGCCCTGCGCGAGGCCGGCCTGCGCGTAAGTCTTGCCCAGCACCTGCTGCGGGCCGGGCTGATGCGCATTGGCGCTGAACACGAAGCTGCCGGGCGTGCCGAGCTGCCCCTTGCGGCCGGCGAAGGTCCAGCCGGTGATGACGCGCGCCAGCGACGTCACGTCGTCCTGGGTGTAGCCGCCGCCGACGCCGAGCGTATGCAGCTCCATGATCTCGCGCGCGAGGTTCTCGTTCAGGCCGCGATTGCGATTGACGCCGGCGCGCGACTCCGGTCCCAACGATTGCTGGTTGTCGAGAAAGAACAGCATCGCCGGATGCTGCTCGACGGTCTTCAGCATGTCCGAGAAACGGCCGAGCACGTGCGGGCGGATCGCTTCGCGCTCGAACGAGCCGGCCCACATCCGCGCCAGCGCGCCCTTGTTGGCGGAGATGCAGAAGTGGTTTGACCAGAACACCACGAGCCGCTCGACGAAACCACAATCGGCGACCACGCCGCGCTGCAGCCGCGCCAGTGCCTCGGCGCGGAACGTCTTCTGAATGATGTTGGGCGGCTCTGCCGGCGGCTTGGGCGGATTGGCCACCGTCTGCATCGTCGGAGGCTGCACCGCGGCTGATGGCATCATTGCCGCATTGGCGTTGTCGACCGCCTGCGCTTGCATCGCCGGATCCTTGCCGGCGATCTCCTTGGCGGCCGTAGACAGCGACAGATTGCGCCGCTGCGGCGACTTTGCGTCAGAACTTTGCGGCGGTGCCTCACTCGCGCCTTGCTGCGCGGCTTTCGCGGCGTTGCGCGCCTGCTGAATCTCGAATTGGTAGTCGAACACCTGCTTGCCAAGCTCAGGCGTCGAGAGCAGGCCCGGCACTTCGAGCAGCGCGCCGTTCGGACGCGCCAGTTCGGCAAGCACGAAGCCGCGCGGATCGGAGGCCGCGTTGATGAAGTCGCCGGACGCCCCGCCGCGGGCGCCAAATCCAAACCGGTTGAGAGCAACCAGCGCGGCTTGCGAATCACGGGCCATCGGAATTCCCTTGGAGGCCTATCCCGGCTATATCTGTTGCACGGCATCATAGCGCGGGTCGGGATGAACCCGAGATTAATTCGCGCATTAAATCGCGGTTAGAATGGACATCTCGTCAAGCGATCGTTCCGAACAAGGATCTCCACGCCGGCTTGCCTGCGCGACATGCGGCAGCGAATTTTCCTGCTCGCTCACGGGATCGTGTTGGTGTTTCGACGAGAGCTTTCATCTGCCGATGCCGGCTGATGGCAGCGACTGCCTGTGCCCTGCATGCTTGCGGAAACTGGCGGAACAGCAGGCTGAGGCGAGCCGCACGTGAACGCGCCCTGGACCGTCGACGCCATCCTGCTCGACATGGACGGCACGCTGCTCGACACCGAGAAGGTCTACTTCGACAGCCTGGTCGCAGCGCTGAATGCGTGCGGGTACACCGATGATGTCGTTGCGCTGTGCCATGCCATGGTCGGGCTGCCCGGCCCGGTCTGCGAGACAATGCTGCGCGATCACTACGGCGCGGGCTTTCCGCTGGACGCTGTCAACCAGGCCTTTCTCGACCATCGCGATCGGATGATGCGCGCGGGCCTGCCGCTAAAGCGCGGCACGCTCGACCTGCTCAATGCCATCGCCACAGCCGAACGCCCGATGGCGATCGTCACCTCGTCGTCGCGCCGCTCTGCCGAGCGCAACCTGACTCTCGCCGGTATCCGCGACCGCTTCGAGACGCTGCTGACGCTCGACGACGTGACGCACGGCAAGCCGGATCCGGCGCTCTATCTCAAAGCCGCCGCGCGGCTCGGCGTGACGCCGGCCGCCTGCATCGCGGTGGAGGATTCCAACCACGGTGTCACCGCGGCCCACGCCGCCGGCGCCATCACGCTGATGGTGCCGGACATGGCACCGCCGACGGATGAGACGCGCGTAAAATGCGCGGCCGTGTTGCCGGACCTCAACGCCGTGCTGGCGTTGCTGCAGGAGCGCGGCGCGCTTTAGCCGTCATTGCGAGCACTTCGGATACCACGCCGGCCGGTTATGCCGGAGCCGCCATCGGATCATGCTTTTTGCGCAGACCGGTGGGCTAACCCACCATACTAAGCATCGCGAGCCCGCTCAGATCGTTCGCACCTTCGATGACTTCGCGGTCTTTGCGCGTTTCACCGCCGCGCGGCTGTCGTGCGCTGCGTGACGGCTGCGCGTCTTTGCGTCCAGTGCCGCCTGCCGCGTTTTGCCGCCACCGCGGTGAGCGGCATATTCCTTGCCATCGATCGGCGCCAGATGGGGCGGGTCAAAATCGAGATAGGGGCGCGCGACGCCAAACTCCTTGCCGTGCGCGTCGATCCATTTCCAGAGCCTTTCCGACGATTTCCAACGGTCGTCGCGGGTCGCGCCGTCGATGCTGACGATGTCGGCCGCGAGCCCATGGCCGTAGCCGCCACGGAAACTGCCGCCGTGATACGACTTGGTGCTGGCCGCCTTCAGCCCGCTTGCAATCGACTGGCGGTAGTCATCGCGGAAGGCACTGGTGATGCCGGGCGACAGTCCGGCCTGTTCGGCCGCTAGAAGCGCACGAAAGAGCTTCAGCTTGAAGCTCCGATCGACGCCTCCCATGACGTAGTCCATCATCGGCATGCCGGCTCTTTCGGCCGCCTTGGTGTCCTTCCAGGCGAAATCCTCATCGACAAGCTTGGTGAAGGTTCTGGTGACCGTCACCATTTTCTTCTTTCTCTTGACCGTCACTTCCCTCTGCTCAGGCACCTTGATGGTGTCTTCCTTGGGCGTCCTTTGATAGAGCGCCCACAGATAGCGATCGATGCAGGCATTGAAGTCCCAGCACTCGTCGAGGATTTCGAAGGAGTCTACCGCCGGCTTGACCACGCGAGGCTTCGGATCCGGCGTGTTCGCTGCCGGCGCCTGCAGCAGTTGAATGTCCGGCGGCAGCACCGGATCGGTCAACGCGGCCTCGACGACAGGTTCCGTCTCGTGCACGGTCGGCGCAGCCTTAGCGGTCGCCACCGCTTCCTGTTCGTTCATGGTCAATGCATGAAGGCCATCGACGGCAGCGTCCGACGTGGCAGTTGTCGGCGATATCGCCGATACGGCATCGGCGAGGACAGCGGGTGCGCGGGACTCATCAACCGATGCACCGGTGACTGACGCATCGGTGACTGACGCACCGATCTTCTCGATACCAGCCGAACCGAACGCCGCAAACCACGAGACAATGCAGCCCGACAGAACGACCGTCCCGCCCAACGTCGCCGCCCGCACCCGCCGCGAGTTCATCATCCCAGCCTCCACGGGCTCCTTGGGAGCCAGATTTCAAGCATGTGACGATGCGATCATCCGCTAGGGGCGTGGTCGCGCAATGGCGAAAGAAGGTTAACGACCCATCTTTCCGAACGATGTTGCCCGAATGCAACTCGCCCCCTCCCCCCGTTTTTGCCCCTTCTTCTTGAGCGCCGTCTCGATCAGCGTGCGCGCGGCCTCGCCGGCCGTTTCCATGTAGCTTGCGTCGCGATGCAGCAGCACGACGGCGAACGATCCATCCAGCAGCAGCAGGATCTGCCGCGCCAGCTCGAGCGGATCGGCGATCCCCTGCTCTGCGAAGGTCGCACGCAGCCAGTCCTCGAACTTCTTCTTGTGCGCGGCGCCGATTTTGATCGCGGGATGGCCGGGCAGGTTGGCAAGCTCGGCGGAGGTGCGCAGGAAGCCGCAGCCCTTCCATTTCGGATGCCGCGCCGAGCGCGCGAGGTTCCTGAAGATCGCCTCGACCTTCACCGGCAGGCCGCCGTCGGCCTCCGCGAACCATTTCCGGAACAGCGCCAGGTTCGGCTGGTCGCGCGCGGCGAGATAGGCGGCGACCAGATCGTCCTTGCTCTTGAAGTGGTAATACAGCGTGCGCTTGGTGAGGCCGGCCTTGGCGGCGACCTCATCGACGCTCACGCGGCGGATGCCTTCATTGTAGAACAACGCGCTCGCCGCCTGGACGATGCGCTCGCGGGTGGGCTCCGAGGGTCTGGGCATGGCGCTATGTATACTAACCAGTGAATATACACAAATTGCGGCTGGCCCTACATTCGGCTCCGAGCCCCCCCAATGCCGGAGATTGCACCATGCCCGAACCCATCCTGCTGGAGATGACCGACGGGATCGCCCTGATCACGCTGAATCGCCCCGAGCAGCTCAATGCGCTGAACTATGCGCTGATCGATCGGCTGATGGCGGCGCTCGACCGCATCGAGGGCGACGCCGGCGTGCGCGCCGTGATCCTGACCGGCGCCGGCGAGCGCGCCTTCTCGGCTGGTGCCGACATCAAGGAATTCTCCGATAGCGTCAAGCAGGGCGCGGACGTCGCGGTGCGCGATTTCGTCCGCCGTGGACAAGCGATGACCGCGCGGCTCGAGGCGTTCAAGAAGCCCGTGATCGCCGCCGTCAACGGGCTCGCCTTCGGCGGCGGCTGCGAGATTACGGAGGCGGTGCATCTTGCTGTCGCCAGCGACCGTGCGCTGTTTGCAAAGCCCGAGATCAAGCTCGGCATGCCCCCGACCTTCGGCGGCACGCAGCGGCTGCCCCGGCTGGCCGGGCGCAAGCGCGGGCTGGAGCTGCTGCTCGCCGGCGATCCGTTCCCGCCCGACCACGCACGCGAGATCGGGCTCATCAACCACATCGTGCCGCACGATCAATTGCTGACGGCCGCACGCGAACTCGCCGGCCGCATCACCAGGCATTCGCCCGGCGCCGTCGCCGGCACCATCACCGCGGTGACGCGCGGGCTCAACATGCCGATTGCCGAGGGTCTTCTGGTCGAGAGCGAGCAGTTCGCCGCGCTGGTGCCGAGCCGCGATCTGGCCGAAGGGCTCGCCGCGTGGAAGCAGCGGCAGCCGGCGAAGTATGTCGGGGCGTAAGCTCGGCTCGTCCCACAACCATCATTGCGAGCGAAGCGAAGCAATCCATCGATCCGCGTGCACGGAGGCATGGATTGCTTCGTCGCGGAGCCTGTCATCGGGCGCGCATTCGCGCGACCCGTTGGCTCCTCGCAATGACGTGGAAAGAACTGCGCCCTAACGCACCACGGCCGCGGTCTGCCCGAACAGCAGCTTGCGCTCTTCCTCGGTGCGGATCGCAGGCTGGCCGAAGTTCGGATTGATCTCCTTGGCCTTGGCATAGGCACGTTCGGTCGCCGGGCGCTTGCCGATCGTCTCCAGCCAACGCTTCAGATGCGGGAAGTCGTCGATCTCCTGGCCCTGGTTCTTGTAGGGCACGACCCAAGGATAGCTCGCCATGTCGGCGATCGAATAGTCGCCGGCAACGAATTCGCGATCGGCCAGCCGCTTGTTGAGCACGCCGTAGAGCCGGTTGGTCTCGTTGACATAACGGTCGATCGCATAAGGCAGCTTCTCGACCGCGTAGTTGCGGAAGTGATGGTTCTGTCCGGCCATCGGCCCGAGCCCGCCCATCTGCCAGAATGTCCACTGGATCGCGTCATAGCGGCCGTAGAGATCCGAGGCCAAGAATTTTCCGGTCTTCTCGGCGAGATAAAGCAGGATCGCGCCGGACTCGAACAGGGAGATCGGCTTGCCGCCGCCCTTCGGTGCGTGATCGACGATGGCCGGAATACGGTTGTTCGGCGCGACCTGCAAGAATTCGGGCTTGAACTGATCGCCCTTGCCGATGTTCACCGGGAAGACCTTGTATTCCAATCCGGTCTCTTCGAGGAACATCGTGATCTTGTGACCGTTCGGCGTGGACCAATAGTGGAGATCGATCATGGGGCGTGATCCTGTTGTCGGGAGATTTGATGGCATACGGTGAAAGATGCGTTTGCATGAATTTGAATAATCCGGATGCCAAGTCAATGGTGCGGGCTGCCATCCGCGCGCAATTGTGATCAATCAATTGAGCGGATGCGCGATTGGGCCTAAGCTATCCGAACAGTTTGATTTTGTTTTCATGACGATATTTGCGACGGGAGGATTGCGATGATCAAGGATCTAGCACGGCGCGACTTTCTGAAGGGCTCCGCGGCACTCGCCGGCGCTGCGGCTGCGGGCGCGTTCTCCTGCGTCGAGATTGCGAGCGCCGCGCCGATCGAGGTGCCGACCGTCGACAAGCTCTCGATTCGCGTGCTGGTCGATTCCAGCTACGATTTATTCTTCAAGCCGAAGCAGTCCGGCGGCGTCACCATCGCGCCGCCGCCGCGCGGAGCCGACTACCAGAAGTCGCTGCACAATGAATGGGGCCTGTCGCTGTGGCTGGAGTCGGAGGCCAAGGGCGCGCAGCGCACGCTGATGCTCGACTACGGCTACACGCCGGACGTGCTGCTGAACAACATGGCGCTGGTCGGCGTCGACCCGGCCAAGATCGACGCGCTGATCGTGAGCCACGGGCACTACGACCATTTCGGCGGCCTCAACGGCTTCCTCGACAAATTCCGCGACAAGCTGCCGGCCGACGTCAAGCTTTACGCCGGCGGCGAGGACAATTTCTGCCACCGCGTCAGCGCGACGCCGACCAAGGGCCAGTTCACCGATTTCGGCACGCTGGACCGCCGCCAGCTCGCGTCGCAGCGCGTTACCACGGTGCTGTGCGAAACTCCGACCGTGATCGCCGGCCACGCCTTCACGACCGGCAAGATCACCCGCCGCAGCGTCGAGCGCGTGTTGCCCAACACCTGGGTCGAGTTCAGCATCAAGGACGGACTCGGCTGCAACGCCAGCCACTATCTGCCGGCCGAGCTGGACGGCAAGATCGTGCCTGACGAGCACATCCACGAGCACGCCACCTGCTTCAACGTCAAAGATTTCGGCCTGGTCGTGATCTCGTCCTGCGGCCATGTCGGCATCGTCAATTCCGTCAAGCAGGCGCAGGAGGTCTCGGGCATCCAGAAGGTGCATGCGATCGTCGGCGGCTTCCACCTCGGACCGGCGCCGAAGGATTATCTCACCGAGGTCGTCGCCGAGATCAAGAAGCTCGATCCCGATGTGGTGATTCCGATGCATTGCTCGGGGCTGAACTTCGTGCAGGAGGCGACCGCGCAGATGGGCGACAAGGTGCTGGTCACGACAACAGGCAGCCGCCTCTCCTTCGGCATATGATCCGACCGATCCTGCGCGGCTTTGTATGCGCTGGCGCGGGCCTGGCATGCGCCGGCGCAGGCCTGTGGCTGACGCTGGCGCCGGTGCTGGCCGGCGATGCGCCACGGCAATCGGCGCGCTCGGCCGCCGAGATCATGGACATCCTGATGTGGAATCGGGAGCCGGTCGGCGGCCCGTTCGCGCTGACCGACCAGGCCGGCCATGCGCGCACCGACAAGGAGTTCCGCGGCAAGCTCATGCTGGTCTATTTCGGCTACACCTATTGCCCCGACGTCTGCCCGACCGATCTGCAGGCGATCGGGCTGGCGCTCGACAAGCTCGGCGCTGACGGCGATCAGGTGCAACCGATCTTCATCACGGTCGATCCCGAGCGCGACACCGCAGCCCACCTCGCCGAATACGTGCCGCTGTTTCACCCGCGGCTGATCGGGCTGACCGGTGACGCTGAGGCGATCCGCACGGTAGCCGATGCCTACAAGGTCTATTACACCCGGGTACCGCTCGAGGGCGCCGGCGACTACACCGTCGATCACACCGCCTACATCTACCTGATGGACCGCGACGGCAATTATCTCGGCTTCTTTCCGCCGGGCACATCGGCCGACCGCATGGTCGAGATCATCCGGCCGCGGCTCGCCGAGCCGGCGCGCTGACTTCGCGCCGCGTCAATGCGTCCGCCCATGCGCGCGCAAAAGGGTTTCGCCGGTTTCCGTCACCATCACCCGCATGCCCTCGACCGACGGACGGCGCGCGACATAGCCGCGGTCGACGGCGTCCTCCCAGATCGTCAGCCGCGGGCATGAGGTGCGCCAGACCTCGAGCACCTCGGCATAGCGCCGCGGCTCGCGCGCGACCCATTCCACGAGATCGAGCACCAGGGCGTCGGTCGTCTCAGTCATTTGGTCCTCGCCGGGGTCAGCAGGATTCGTTGTCCCCCATATTTCTGCGCCGCTTGGCCTCTGCCCGCAAACCGAGTTATCTTGCCCTTGCATCAGTTTTCCTGAGGGTTCATGCGGCGGCTGCTCTTTCTCAACGGCATCAAGGCGTTCGAAGCCGCGGCGCGGACCGGCAGCTTCGCGTCGGCAGGAAGCGAGCTCAACGTCTCGGCCGCGGCGATCAGCCGGATGGTGCATCTGCTGGAAGAACGGCTCGGCGTCGCGCTGTTCGAGCGAAAGGCAAACCGCCTCGTCACCACACAGGCCGGCCGCGCCTATCAGAGCGGGTTGACGCCGATCTTCGACGCGCTGGCGAGCCTCACCGCGCAGGTCACGGCATCAGCGAGTTCGCGGGTGCTGACCGTCGGCGTCGGTCCGACTTTCGCGATGAAATGGATGATCCCGCACCTCGCCGAGTTCCGCAAAGCGGAGCCTGACATTGAGGTGCGGATCACGACCGGCGGCATGGCGGTGCCGTTCGCCGACGACTGGAGCTGCGGCATCCAGCTCGGCGACGGCCGGTGGCCGGGCCTCGTCGCCGAGCCGCTGTTCGCCGCCGACCTGATGCCGGTGTGCACGGCGCGGCTCGCCGGCAGCCTGAAGCGTCCCGCCGATCTCAAGGGGCCGAGCCTGATCCGCGTCGCGCATTCACCCGACGACTGGCCATCCTGGCTGAAGGCTGCGGGGGTGCCGCGCTTGACCGCGCGCGGGCCGGAATTCCAGTTCTACGGCCAGGCGCTGCAGGCCGCCAGCGATGGGCTCGGAATCGCAATGGGCATCCGGCCCTATATCGACGACGATCTCGCCGCCGGCCGGCTGGTGGCGCCGTTCGGGCTCAGCGTGCCGAAAGGCATGCGCTGGTATCTGGTCTATCGCGGCTTCCACGCCGAGCAGCGCGATTTCGCCGCGTTCCGGCGCTGGATCATCCGCGCCGCGGCCGAGCCCGCTGCGCGCCGCAAGGGAGCGCGCAATGCGTGAGGAGACCATCGATACGCTGGTGATCGGCGGCGGCCAGGCCGGGCTCACCATGAGCCATCGGCTGAAGCAGCGTGGCATCGCCCATCTGGTGCTGGAGCGGCGGCGGATCGCCGAGCGCTGGCGCAGCGAACGCTGGGACGGATTGATGTTCCAGTTTCCGAACTGGTCGGTGCGGCTACCGGAGTTTGCGTTTCCGCACCGCGATCCCGACGGCTTCTCGACCACCGCCTCCATCATCGCCTTCATCGAGGCTTATGCCGCGTTCGTCGCGCCGCCGATCCGCTGCGGCGTCGAGGTCACGGCGCTGCGCCGCGACGCCACAGGCTTCGTTGCCGAATTTGCCGGCGGCAGCATCGCTGCCCGCAACGTCGTGGTTGCCACCGGCCCCTATCAGCGGCCGCTGCGGCCCGAACTGCTGGACGAGCATCCCGGCCTGTTTCAGGTCCATGCCTCCAGCTACAAAAATCCCGCGCAATTGCCCGATGGCGCGGTGCTGGTGGTCGGTGCCGGCGCCTCGGGCGCGCAGATCACCGACGAGCTGCTACGCGCCGGCCGCCATGCCTTCCTCTCGGTCGGGCGTCACAACCGGCTGCCCCGCCGCTATCGCGGGCGCGACCTGTTCTGGTGGCTGGCCGAGATGGGGGTCGACGAGACGCCGGTCGAGCAGCGCGGCCCGTCGCGCCTGCTGCCGGTGATTTCGGGCGCCCATGGCGGCCACACCATCGATTTCCGCCGCTTCGCCGCTGACGGCGTGACGCTGCTCGGCCGCATCACGACGGCGCGCGACGGCGTGCTCGAAATCGCCCCCGATCTCACCACCAACATCGCCAATGGCGACGCCTACTACGCGACCTTCCTCGGGATCGTCGACGACTTCGTCGCGGCTCGCGGCCTCGATCATCCCGACGATCCCCTGGCGCGCATCCGCCTGCCCGATCCGCCCTGCCTCAGCGCGCCGCTGCGCACCGTCGACCTCCGCGACGAGCGGATCAGCAGCGTGATCTGGGCCACCGGCTACGGCCTCGACCTGAACTGGATCGACATACCGCTGCTCGATGCCGGCGGGTCGCCGCGACACCGCCACGGCGTCTCCGACGTGCCGGGCCTCTATTTCCTCGGCCTGCAATGGCTGTCGAAAATGAAATCCTCGTTCCTGTCTGGCGTCGGCGACGACGCGGCCGCGCTCGCCGATCACATCGCGGCCCGCCGGTAGAGACGAGCCAAATTTTGCTCAAATCGAGCGACAGCCTTCGCTTCACCTCGCCCCGCGTGCGGGGAGAGGCATAGGCGGCCTTCGGCGGCCGTTCTCAAGAACGCCGAAGCAGAGCTTCGGCTATGACGCATCGTCAGATGCGTTCCGGGTGAGGGGGAGCCTC